>CAWUIY010000202.1:0-8618 GCA_963922555.1 uncultured Serratia sp.
AACGGTTCTCACACCCAGACCGGTAGCACCCGCAGACCATTGGTCAGCCGCGCCTTTACGGTAGGTTGCGGAACAGTCAATGTGCAGCCAGCCTTTTTTATATTTTTCAACAAAGTGAGACAGGAATGCAGCGGCAGTGCTAGCCCCGGCGCCATAAGATGGGCCGGCAATGTTGTTCAATTCAGCAAAGTTTGACGGCAACTGGCTACGGTGGAACTCGGCCAGAGGCAAACGCCAGAATGGCTCATTCTCGGCAGCAGCGCTGTTAAGCAGTTCGGTCGCTAGCGCGTCATCGAAGCTAAACAGTGCATGATAGTCGTTGCCCAGCGCCGTTTTTGCTGCACCGGTTAAGGTAGCAGCATCGATCAGCAGCTCTGGATTATGCTTAGAGGCATCGATCAGGCCATCAGCCAATACCAGACGGCCTTCGGCATCGGTGTTCATCACTTCAACGGTCTTACCGTTGCGATAATGGATAATATCACCTAGTTTCAGTGCATTACCGCTAACCATGTTGTCCGCACAGCACAGGTAAAGTTTGACACGTTTGTCGAGGCCGCTTGCCGCTGCCAGCGCCAGTGCGCCTGTCAGCGTGGCTGCACCCCCCATGTCGGCTTTCATTGAATCCATTGAAGCACTTGGCTTCAGGCTGTAACCACCGGTATCGAAGGTGATGCCTTTGCCTACCAGACAGGCAAATACTGGCGCATCTGGATTGCCGGTTGGGTTGTAGTCCAGCGACAGCAGGACCGGTGGGCGATCGGAACCACGACCCACGGTGTACAGGCCGTTATATTCTTTCTCACGCAGCTCTTCGCCTTTTCTGATGCGGTAGCTGATCGAATCACCAAATTCACACAGCAGATCAACCGCGCTACGAGCCAGTTTTTCTGGGCTAAGATCTTCTGCTGGCTTGTTAATGGTGTCGCGCACCCAGTCGATAATTTTCAGACGTTGTTGCAGAGTTTTCGTATCTTCATCGGACAACTCGGCCCAATCCACACTGCGGGTGCCTTTCGGACCACGGAATCCCTGCCAGAATGCCCAGCTGTTTTCCAGATCCCAGCCTTCTCCGGCCAGTTTAACTTTTTTAACGCCCTGGCCGTCGATGCGACGCGCCGCGCGCGCGATGGAAGTCAGCTTGTCTTCGGCTGAAAAATGAATATTGATACCGTTAGAATCGGTGCTTAGCAGGGCTTTTTCACCCCAACGCGCATCGGCAGGTTGTGAAGAAAGCAGAACGGACATTACATCGGTAGAGGTAGCTTCGGTAGTCATTACAACACTCCTGATTATTCTTTATCTTCAATGATTAGCGTTCGAAAGTTCACGCAGGCGGCTTATTGATTTACCGATCAGCGAAATACTGTAATCGATCTCTTCTTCAGTAGTAAAACGCCCTACTGAAAAACGAATAGAACTGTGCGCCAGCTCGTCATTCAGCCCCAGCGCCTTTAATACATAAGACGGCTCCAGGCTGGCTGACGTGCAGGCTGAGCCCGACGAAACCGCCAGATCTTTAAGGGTCATGATCAGCGATTCGCCGTCAACATTGGCAAAACTGACGTTGAGGATATTGGGCGCATTGTGTTCCGCAGAACCGTTAAGATACACGTCTTTAATCTCGCGGATCCCGTCCCACAAACGATCGCGTAAAGTAGCCAGACGAACGGCTTCTTCAGCCATTTCCAGTTTAGCAATACGGTAGGCCTCACCCATGCCAACAATTTGATGCACCGGCAAGGTGCCGGAGCGCATGCCGCGCTCGTGTCCGCCGCCGTGGATCTGGGCATCAACCCTGACCTTGGGTTTACGGCTGACATATAGCGCGCCGATGCCTTTTGGCCCGTAAATCTTGTGAGCGGAAAATGACATCAGATCGACCTTCAGTTGGTCGAGATCGACCGGGATTTTACCTACACTTTGGGTTGCATCAACGTGGAACAGGATCTCGCGGCTACGGCACATTTCGCCGATGGCGGCGATATCCTGGATCACGCCGATCTCGTTATTAACGTGCATGACCGAGACCAAAACCGTGTCCTCACGCAATGCCTGCTGCAACTGCTGCAGATCAAGCAGACCGTCGGCCTGCGGGTTTAAATAAGTGACTTCGAAGCCTTCGCGCTCAAGCTGCTCGCAGGTATCCAGCACTGCTTTGTGCTCGGTGGTCAGAGTAATAATGTGTCGACCTTTTTGCTGATTAGCCAATGCCGCACCTTTAATAGCCAGATTATCTGACTCGGTTGCGCCTGAGGTAAAAATAACCTCGCGCGGGTCGGCATTAATCAGCTCGGCAATATTGTTGCGTGCAACATCTACTGCTTCTTCCGCCTGCCAGCCATAACGATGGGAACGAGAGGCAGGGTTACCGAAAGTACCGTCCAGCGTTAAACACTGCATCATCTTTTCAGCTACGCGTGGGTCAACCGGCGTAGTGGCCGAATAATCCAGATAAATCGGTAATTTCATGGCAAAAATGCTCCGTACTGCGCGTTCGCAAAAGAACGTGACTATTTATTATCGAGGCGAGTTCATTGTCGGGACTAGTGTAAAACGGCTTTACTGCTGGTTAAAAGGGAAATCATGCCAAACAGGGGCTGGAGAGCAGAATATGCTTATTATGACGGCAGCTATTAAGCAAAATTCATAAAAAAAACCGGGCAACAAGGCAGCAATGACGAATTATCATTGCGCTTGTCTTACCCGGTTTTTATTACGCCCCACTTGCTGAGCATAATGGTTTGGCGTTTGAGAAAATGCGTAGTTTATTAAGCGCGCAGATTCACATTAATAGTTTCTTGAGGACGGCCATTTGGCATACGACGCAGATCATTGTTCTGACGATCTGCCACTTCCAGCACGTCCTGGTTATTAACCAGCTCACCGATAGTGATGTCATTAAGGAAGCCGCTGATGCGCTCGCTCAGATCACGCCACAAGGTATGGGTCAGGCAGCGCTCGCCGCCCTGGCACCCTTCTTTACCCTGGCAACGGGTTGCATCGACAGATTCGTCGACTGCAGTAATCACGGCACCAACGGAAATTTCGGTCGCTTCACGGCCTAACAGGTAACCGCCGCCCGGACCACGAACGCTGGCAACCAGCTCGTGTTTGCGCAGACGGGAGAACAGCTGCTCGAGATACGAAAGAGAGATGCCCTGACGTTCAGAGATGTCGGCTAAAGGCACTGGGCCTTCCTGGGAATGCAGCGCTACGTCAAGCATAGCCGTAACAGCATAACGACCTTTAGATGTCAGTCTCATAACATGTTTACCTGTTAGTGAAAGTCAAAAAATTCAGTGGGGGACAACATGAAAATGAGTCTGACATTCCCGACTAATTTAGTCAACTATTTAACCTAGTAATTTACTCAAGTATTACATGCGTAGTTTTCAGGGTTATTTAGACCTCAAAAAATCAGCATGCAATACTTTGATAAATAACTATATTATTGAATAGGAATACTTATTCTTTATCGTTATTTTGCTTCTCTACTGCGCTCAAGATGCCGCGCAGGATGGCTAGCTCCTGAGATTCAGGGCGTGCGCGCGTGAATAAACGACGCAATCTGCTCATCACCTGCCCCGGATGTGCCTTGCGAATAAACCCTACTTTCAGCAGGACTTGCTCGAGGTGAACATAGAAACGCTCGAGGTCTTCAACCAACGGATAAGGGGTTTCTTCATACTCGACCTGTGGCTTTTCCGCCTCAAGCTGGCTAAGCCAGGCAACACGAACTTCATAGGCAATAAGCTGCACTGCCATCGCCAGATTCAGCGAGCTATATTCCGGATTGGCTGGAATGCAGACGTGATAGTTGCACTTTTGCAGCTCTTCATTGGTCAGTCCGACGCGTTCACGACCAAACACCAGTGCGACCGGCGAAGAAACCGACGTTTTAGCACTCAGCTCTCCGCACTCACGCGGTTCAAGCATCGGCCACGGTAATGTGCGCGAACGGGCGCTGGTACCGATAACCAGACTGCAACCTTCCAGCGCCTCGTCGAGGGTATCAACGATAGTGGCATTACCAATCACGTCGCTGGCACCTGCCGACATAGAAATGGCCTGCGAGTCAGGTTTTACGAGAGGATTGACCAGATAAAGATTAGATAATCCCATGGTTTTCATAGCGCGGGCTGTGGAGCCCATGTTCCCGGTGTGGGAGGTTTCAACCAGGACAATGCGGATATTGTGTAGCATACAAACTCTGAGCGTTGCGGAAAATCGCAACAGTTTATCACAATCCAGCGCGGCGTCATGGTTTAGCGGGCAGCTTTAAAAGCTAGTGGTGCAAATTCGTTGGCGTTTAGTCTAAGTATTGCTATACTGCGCGCCGTTTCCCGTTCTTTAACATCCTAGTTGGAAGATATCCATGCATCCGATGCTCACCATCGCCGTGCGCGCTGCGCGCAAGGCCGGTAACCTGATTGCCAAACATTACGAAACGCCAGACTCTGTAGAAGCAACTCAGAAAGGCACTAACGACTTTGTCACTAACGTAGATCGCGATGCAGAAAGCATGATCATCGACGTTATTCGTAAATCATATCCAAAACACACCATCATCGGCGAAGAATGCGGTGAACTGGCTGGCGAAGAAAATGACGTACAATGGATTATCGACCCACTGGATGGCACTACCAACTTTGTAAAACGTTTCCCTCATTTCGCAGTTTCTATTGCTGTGCGCATCAAAGGCCGCACCGAAGTCGCTGTGGTTTATGACCCAATGCGTAACGAACTGTTCACTGCAACCCGCGGTCAGGGTGCACAGCTGAATGGCTACCGTCTGCGCGGTACCACTGCCAAAGACCTCGACGGCACTATCCTGGCGACCGGTTTCCCGTTCAAATTAAAACAGCACGCAACCAGCTACATCAATGTTGTTAGCAAACTGTTCACCGAATGTGCAGATTTCCGTCGTACCGGTTCAGCCGCGCTGGATCTGGCCTACGTTGCCGCTGGCCGTGTTGACGGTTTCTTCGAAATCGGTCTGAAACCTTGGGATTTCGCCGGTGGCGAGCTGCTGGTTCGTGAATCAGGCGGCGTTGTTACTGACTTCGTTGGCGGTCACAATCATTACTCTTCTGGCAACGTTGTTGCTGGTAACCCACGCGTAGTTAAGGGTATCCTTAACGCAATGCGTGATGAGCTGCACGATGCGCTGAAGCGTTAATAAGTCGCAGTGGAACATCAAGGACGCTTAGGCGTCCTTTTTTTATGCCCAAATCTTCTTCACTATGGTTCAAGATTTCTTTAACTTTGTGGAAATCTGAACAAAATTCGCTGTTTTGAAAATTAGCCGCTTCTCGATCAGTCGGTAAGTCATTTCCCCTATCGCGATTGCCCCCAGGAAAACGAAAATACCCAGCGCTGCTGCTTTCACGTCGCTTATTCCGTAGCGAGTAATGACTATCGCATAGGCCGTAGTTGAAAAAATATGGGTTAAATAAAGCGAATAAGAAGAGTTGCCAATTTCGAGAACGGTTCCTGATACTTTTTTTGCTGAAAACACATATAAAAACAAGGGCAATGAAGCTACATAAGCGAGATAAAATGTGTTTTCTTCTATTGGAGAGGTATTCAATAAAATTGTCATCGTCAGCGTAAAGAATACCGCTAACAGGATAACTTTTGACAACCTGGATTTTAAATATCTCAAAATTAGTTCCTGATAATGAAATATAAACATACCAATAATAAACAAAAAATAAATTGGGAAAGAGAAAAATGATTTTGCATTTTCCGAGGTCATATAACCTGTGGACATTTCGATGATCAAAAAAAACAAAGCCAGAATATAAATACCTTTCTTTCGATGCTGACCAAAAAATATTAATATTGCAAAAGTAAGATAGAAGAACATCTCATACATCAACGTCCACCCCTGAGCAAGGATTGGATCAATGTGGTCGCCATTGAATGAACTATAAGGAATTAACAGGTAAGAGGTTATTATCTTATTGAGATTATAGTGTTGCGTGCTGTTAAAAAGGTGAAGCGCCCATAAAATAACACTTACCGTGGTCCAGAAAATGTATAGCGGGTAAATCCTGACGACCCTTTTAAAGATAAACGTTATGGCATTGCTACTTCCGGCCACCTTGCCATGAGTCGTCATCGACATGATATAGCCGCTGATCACAAAGAAGACACCTACCCCTACCTGACCCATCATCTCAAGGTTATGTAAAACAACGTTGGCCAAACCACCAATATTTCTGCCATCCGCAAAACTCGCTGCAGTATGTGCGAAAACAACGCTTATGGCGGCAACGCCGCGTAGATATTGTATATTTTCATTGGTCCGCAATTTTATTACCTCCCGAAACTCACTGATTTAAGATGCACATAAAGTTTGCAATGAAGGACAGTTAATAGATTATTTACGAAATGAACGAAAATGACGTTATTCCCAACGCGTAGAATGATTAAAAAATCTAATAAATTAACAGTGGGAAAGTTTTAAGATTGAATTGACAGGAGATTTGAATACTGGCTTATTTTCATGCAACTGACAAGGTGATTATTTAGTCCATCCATGCATTAAAAAATTAAGAGCTGAAAAGTGTTCTCAGCTCTTTTAATAATGAAAACAATACAATAACTAGGGTCCAAACGGCCCTATACCGCCGCCAAATACTGAATTGCTGGATTGGTAAAGCAAAATACCCGCAAATATCAGAATTAGCCCACCCAGCAGTGAGAGCGCCGACCAGCCTAATTTGGTTGCGAGTGAAGGGGGCTGATTAACACTGAGTTTCACTGCCCACTCTCGACTGTAAAATACCAAAAATCCTATTAAAGAAACGGTAAGCGAGGTTCCCACTGCCATCACCAGCGCAGACAGCACTCCCCACCAGTAAACCCCAATAACTTTAGAAAACAGTAAGACCATAATAGCGCCCGAGCAGGGTCTAAGCCCCATTGCCAGAACCACAGCAGCCTGAGTACGCCAGCCCGCACCAGGTTGAAGCTGTTTGTCATCAGGCACGTGCTGATGACCACAACCACAATGGGCATCATGCTGATGATTATGAGCTGCACGGATACTTTGAATATTAAAAGTCCGAGGGTGTAGTTTATTATCGCGCCACGCGGAACGTATCGTCATAAATCCCCGTCGGGCGGCGCGCCAGCATAAGATTACGCCCAGCAAAATCACTAAAACAAAGCTGCCCTTCTCGAGCCAGAAACTGCTTTGATGTAGCTGGCGCGATGAAAGCTGAAATACGCCCAAAACCAGCGTGACCAGTAATATAGCCACCAGCCCTTGCACTACAGCAGAAGCAAATGTCAGCCGCAGACTGGTCTTCAGCCGCGAACGATGAGTCGCCAGATAGGTTGTGATCACCACTTTTCCATGCCCCGGACCTACTGCATGGATGACGCCATAAATCAGGCTTAGCAACGTCAGGCTAAGTCCAGCCTGCACCGAGTGAGTGCTTACTTGCTGCAGAATAGTCGCCAACTGTTGATGAAGGTCGCGCTGCCATACAATGCTGCTAAGCAGAATACGCGGCCAGAAATGCCACAAAGCGCTACAGCAAAGTACCAACAAAACACAAAACAGGGCCAGCGGCCAGAATTGAAGCCATTTTTTACTCGATTTCACGTCTTTGGATGACAACGGTAAAGCGTCTTTTATTGACATTGCAGGGTCACCTTCTGGGCAAATTGTTGGCCTAGATCCATAGTTTCAGGAGGGGCATCGGCTTTATCTAACGACAAAGCGTAAGCTTGCAATGATGCATTTGGCGCAGGGGTAAACAGTGATAACTTGCAGTGAGCCGCTGCCTCGGCAGGTATATGCAGCGCCTGATCGCTTTTGTAAGTCATATCCACAAAATAGCTGGGATCGTAGGTCGAAATAACCAGTGGCTTACCTGCAAGAGGTGCGGGTTCAGATAAGGGGATCACAAATTCCAATACTGCTTTCGCGCCGCTGCGCGATAGTTGGTACTCACTGGGCAGGCGCATGTATCGAACCGGTTTCCCCTCGCGATAAACGTCGGTGAAATAGTGTTGCGCCATTACCCGAGCCATCACCTCGGCCGCCAGTTTTTTCCAAACTACTGAATCTGGAGCGGCTTTACCCGCGTCGTATAACAGATCGGCGGAGGTAATTTCATCCATCGTCCACACCATTTTTAGACCCAATAGAGTGTTATCACGGGTGACCAACGTCGTTTGCATGTCGATAAAACTGTGCGGATGAGCCGATGCTGGAGCTGCCATTGTTGTAAAAATTAGCATCACCGCCACCTGGCTAAGTGTTTTAAGCCCGGTGAAGTTTTTCTTTTGGTACGTGAGTAAGGTTTTCAAAAGTGGTCTGGATCCAGTGAAGAGATATTAACTGTTATAAAGTAACATCTTAAAACAAATCAAATAAGCATCTCACCAAAAATAACTGTGATCTGAGTTGTAAGGCGGTGTAAAAGCGGGATCGGTAGCACGTTGAAACAGCGATGATTTGCTATGCTAAGGAAGGATTTTCAATATGGCGAATTCAGAAGGTGATATGAGCCTGGACACCTCACCTGTGCCTGAGCTCTCAGCTCAACAACGTCGCTGCAATCTGTTATTGATGCTGTATCCCCCGTTTACGGCGA
>CAWUIY010000203.1:0-8600 GCA_963922555.1 uncultured Serratia sp.
TCAAGGTCGTATTCGCGCTCAAGGCGTTCCTGGATGATTTCCATGTGCAACATACCAAGGAAACCACAGCGGAAGCCGAAGCCCAGCGCGGTAGAACTTTCTGGCTCATAGAACAACGAGGCATCGTTCAGGCTTAGCTTGCCCAACGCATCACGGAAGTTTTCGTAATCGTCAGAGCTAATCGGGAACAAACCGGCGTAAACCTGAGGTTTTACCTTTTTGAAGCCCGGCAGCGCTTTATCAGCAGGCTGACGTGCCAGAGTCAGCGTATCGCCGACTGGTGCACCGAGGATGTCTTTGATTGCACAAACCAACCAACCTACTTCGCCGCAGTGCAGCACGTCTTTATCAACACGTTTTGGCGTGAAAATTCCCAGACGATCGGCGTTGTAAGTCTGGCCGGTGCTCATAACCTTGATTTTGTCGCCCTTGCGCATGGTGCCGTTTTTGATACGGACCAAAGACACAACGCCAAGATAGTTATCGAACCATGAGTCGATGATCAGCGCCTGCAGTGGCGCATCAGGAGCACCTTCTGGAGCCGGGATATCACGCACCAGGCGCTCGAGGATATCAGGCACGCCGACGCCGGTTTTCGCTGAGCAGCGCACGGCGTCAGTTGCATCGATACCCACGATGTCTTCGATTTCTTGAGACACACGGTCTGGATCGGCAGCAGGCAGGTCGATTTTGTTCAGAACCGGCACAACTTCAAGATCCATTTCCATCGCGGTGTAGCAGTTAGCCAGGGTCTGAGCTTCTACGCCCTGACCAGCGTCAACCACCAGCAATGCGCCTTCACATGCGGCCAATGAACGAGAAACTTCATAAGAGAAGTCCACGTGTCCAGGCGTATCGATAAAGTTGAGGTGATAAGTTTCACCATTCAGCGCTTTATAATCCAGCGTTACGCTCTGGGCTTTGATGGTAATGCCGCGCTCACGCTCGAGATCCATGGAGTCGAGAACCTGAGCGGCCATTTCACGATCGCTCAATCCACCGCAGATTTGGATAATACGGTCAGAAAGTGTCGACTTACCGTGGTCAATGTGGGCAATAATGGAGAAGTTTCTTATGTTCTTCATTTATAGATGATTTTCTCTAATTGATAGCGCTTAAAACTTTTTCATGGACGCAGCAACAGGCTTGGTAGCGAAACTGCCCACGCAAATATGGGCGCATCTTACACTGTATGCGGGTTACACGAAAGGATGCGATAGATTTACAGCGTTTTCCGAGCGGCAAATCGCACCAGTAAAAAATCAATAAACGTCCGTAATTTCGGCGTGAGCGTCCTGTCGGCTTGGGTCAAAAGATGGATTGGTTTAGGCAGCGGCGCATAATTTTGCAATATGGGACGTAGCGCCCCCGATTTGAGGTCTTCAGCCAATAAAATCTCCGGCTGCATAATAATACCCATGCCATTAAGCGCCGCCATTCGGAGTGCTTCGCCGTTGTTTGCCGAAAGCACCAAATTTACCGGCACGCTAATCGGCCCCTCCGGCCCCTGTAGCAACCACTCACTCCCAGCGACAGGGTGCGCAAATCCCAGACAGCGATGTTGGCCGAGATCAGCCGGATTGTTCACTGGCGCATTCTGTTCAAGATAAGCAGGCGAAGCACAGATTACTGATCGATAGGGCATTAGCGGCCTGGCTATCACCGAAAATACGTTCTGCAATTCGCCGATTTTGATCATGATATCGGCTCGCTCATCAATCATATCCAATGGCCGGTCGCTAAGGAGCAGATCCACGCTGACATCGGGAAACTCCGCTCGATACTGTTCAAGAATCGGCGAGATGGCATGCACGCCAAATGAAACGGGTGAGACTATCCGCAGCAGCCCTCTTGGCTCTTGAGACTGGTTTTCGGCCATCGCTTCAGCAAGGCTGATATCCAGCAGGATTTGTTTGCATTTTTCATAGTAGAACAGGCCGAACTCGGTCAGATTTTGGCGACGCGTCGTTCGATTTAGCAGGCGAACGCCAAGCAGCTTCTCTAATGACTGAATATGTAAGCCCACCATGGTGCCGGTAATTCCCAGTTCATTCGCGGCGGAGACAAAGCTCCCCTGCTCAACCACTCGAGAAAATACCTTCATGCTTTCGAGCTTATCCATGCTTTTAAATCACCGTTAATTAACAAGTCAGACTTTCTAATCCATAAAATATAGACCTGTTTATCAGCGTTTCCTAAATTTGTGTAATAAAGCCTCTTGATAACAGGAGATGAAAGATGATCACCAATCCACAGCAGTATCAGCAAGGCCTTGCTCTGTTCAACTCACTTTATGGAAACGGTGCAGGCGAGGCTCTCACAAAAGATATGCAAGGGCTATGTCCGGACTTTACAGATATTTCAATCGAATGGGCGATGGGAGGGATCCTGAGTCGGCCAGGGCTGGATCTTGTGACCCGTGAATTGGTCGTGATTGCCGCCTGTGTCACCCTTGGACACGCTGTTCCGCAACTGCGCGCTCATGCTCAGGCAGCTTTAAATGCAGGCGCAACCAGAGAACAAATTATTGAATCCATTCTGCAACTGCTGTTTTATGCCGGCGGCGCAGCGGTGCGTAATGCGCTGGTAAACCTTCGTGATATTGTTGGAGAATCTAATGACAGTTTTGAATAATAACAATTTGAACGATTAAGTTTTAAGCCTAGCCCTGCCCCTAAAAAGCCTCCTCAACAGTTTAGGAAAATGCTCATTTACCGGGCGGGGAAAATACCATTAACTAGCTGTTATAAAAAATAAAGTTTTCTAATGTACCGCTAAAATTAATTATTAAATAATTTAACTGTTTACCCTTTTTTAAAACAATCGGTCACAAGGTTAATGTCATGATCAATGAAGGTCGGCTGCTCAGCCGGCATGGCTTTGCAAAAGCAAACTCGTGGATCACCTTGGTCCTCGCTACGCTACTGATGGTAGCAGGGGCGGTGCAACTTGTGTTTTTGCTAACATTAGGAAAATCGGGCTATTTCGAACAGCACGCTATCCTTATGTCAACCATCTTCAGCATTTCACTGGGCATGATTCTTATTATTTTACGGCAATTCATCAAACCACGACAAATATTCCAACTCTATGAAAATGGAGTGCTGGTTATTTCAAAACCTGACAATAAAAATAAATTTATTCCATTTGAAAGAATTAACGATATTTATCGTTACCGCTCCGGTAAATATACCCGGAAAATATTAAATACCATGGCATTTAGAGAAAGCTCAGAAAAGCCGTGGTATAAAATATCACCTAATATTGCGCACGCCGATCGCCTGATTGAAGTCATTAAAAATGAGCAGTTATTATTTCGTGGCCCTCAGGCGCTGACAATTTTGGCACACGACGGGGAAGTAGGGTTTAGCTATCTCAATGAAAGTAAAAGCCGGATCAGGCGTTTTCTGCGCGGTAACTTCCTGTTGATGAATGAGAAAAATCTCCGTTTATCAGCGCGCACGCTGGATTCTGATGACGGGCATCATATCTCGATCGAAGAAGTGCATTTTATTAG
The DNA here is from genome assembly GCA_963922555.1 of uncultured Serratia sp. Taxonomy (GTDB): domain Bacteria; phylum Pseudomonadota; class Gammaproteobacteria; order Enterobacterales; family Enterobacteriaceae; genus Rouxiella. The sequence continues at coordinate 3,518 of CAWUIY010000203.1, forward strand.
CGGTGGTAGCAACAGCCAGACTATCAAGCTTCTGGACATGCATGGCAGATCGCTGTTTTCTGTGCCCTACACTTCACTGTTTAGCGCCGATTTGTTCATCGCTCTTATCGAACATATGATTCAGAATCGTATTCCGATCCGTAGCTAAATCGGTTGTTTACGTTTCACAGATCTTCAGGCTCTGAGCAATAAAAAACGCCCCTTACTGCAAAGCAAGGGGCGTTTTTTTAGGGAATGCCTGTGGCACTCTCGATAAATTTTAGCGCGGTAACTCGGTAGATTCGGGCTGGAAGCGGAAAGCGTTTGGCGGCAATCCCACCTGCAGGATAACTGGCTGATAAGCTTCTTTGTCAGCAACTTTGGCAGCAAAAAAGCGCGCTATCAGGAATCCAAGAGCACCACCGGCAATGGCGCCAATCAGCGCATAGACATCCGCTTTAAACAACGATTGCAGAACGCCACCACCAACGATCACGCCAAATAACGGCGTCATATAAACCAGCAATGCAGAGCGAAGCATTGCGCCTTCAGTGATACCCAGCTCAACCTTCTGACCAGGTTCAAGCTGTTCGGCACTGTGCACCTGCAAATTATGCTCGGTTTGCGGCCCCAGCTCGTTAAGCACGCGGGAACCACAACCCGATCGGGAATGACAGCTATTGCAACCTGCCTGCGTTTCACAACGCAGTTCTGCAACACCGTTTTGCCACGAAACCACAGTGGCCCATTCTTTCATCATCGCTGCTTTCCTACCTGTTTCACTAAGTTGCAGACGGTTTATTGTCCAGAGAAGACAATACTATCAGAAATCCGCTTGGCTGTGGAAGGCGGTATCTCACCCACGACGGTGATCTCGTTGCCATTGCGAACGTCAGTTTCTACCGTTCTCCTGCCCTGCCTGACAATCTGCCCAGAGGCGCTGGTATCAGTAGAAGGATTAACGTTAATTGAGAAACTGAACACGCCATCGCTATAGAGCCGTGATTCAATATTAACCGGCATATTTGGCAAGTTTCGCTTACTGCGAGAAACTTCTTTTACGCCTTCAGGCAGCCATTTTGGCTCCCAGTTAAATTCAGCCTTGCTTGAATCCGGAATGCTCAACAAGGGCGGCAGAGACGCTTTATCCAGGCCATTAAAGGCTTCGACAACGGCAGGATCAACAGTCATTGAGATCACGCGGAACTGCTCTAAGGTTTCACCATCTTTATCAAGCAGGTCGACGCGCAAAGGTAGCTTGTTTTCTTCGTCGATCCAGATGATATAGCTGAATCGAGTCCCGTCACGAGACACTACGCGGATCACTTCGCAAGAACGATCGGCTGCTCGAGCACGCCCAACGGCAATAAAGTCGTAGTATTTTGAGAGTTTTGCGAAATCGCTGAACGCAAGCTCAGGCAGAGAATCGACGATGTGATCGCCTGCTAAGGTGAAAGGCTGTAAGCCAGTTTCAAAATAGCTGATATCTTTACCACGTTGCACAACCTCGCGACGCGGGCCATCCATCAGAAGCAGATCACCGAACTGCGTTCCTTTCGATTTTGCGTGGCGATAACGATATGAATCAATGCCTTGCTTCGTAATATTGATAAAGGCAATTTCATAGTTCAATGCTTGACTGGCAGCGCCCATTTGTTGCAACAACGCCTCGGGAGCAGGTGAAGTCTCTGCCGAGGCGGTGTGAGTTGCGAGCAAACTGCATGTCAGTAGGGAAACAGCGTACCAGATTTGCTTCATTACTGCGTTTGCGTTCCTAAAGACTGGTTACCCGGGACCTGAATAGCAGCCTGCTGCGGTGCTGTAGAGTCCAGCTGAAGTTGATCGGTATGCAATCTGCGCTGCAGCTCGTAATCTTGCAAAATAGCATTAACGCGCTTGCGCTGTTCTTGCATATTTTGTGGGCCACTCGCCGTGCTGCCCTCATTTGGCACACCAAAGCTGACTGGAGATGCTTTGCCCATCATAGGCAGCGTGTTGAATGCCGGAGTTTCAGGTGAAGTACCCGTAGCGTCCGGTTGAGCATAGTGCTGCACGCCAACGATAACGGCCAGAGAAACGCAGGCAGCAACGCCAATCTGAGTAATCTGACTCGCCCAAGGACGAACCTTGTGCCAGAAAGGCATCTTCTGCCAGGTATGTGGCAGCGGTTGCGATTCCTTCGTTGCACCAGGTACCAGCCTTGCCGGCTCATTTGCCAGAGCAGCAGCCACTCGGTCTGCGATATCCAGATGTACAACAGTACCAATATCACCGCGCATGGAGTCGCGGATCAGGTGATAACTCTGCCAACTTTCCTGAAGCTTTTTATCACTTGAAAGCGAACTTAACAGTTCGGAATCAAGGGCTTCACCATCCATCAGAGCCGAAAGCTTTTCTTTCTGCATGCCTTAGTACCCTTTAAGTGTCCGCCATCGCTAACGCTGGATTAGCGGTTGAACTTTATTATCAATAGCTTCTCGAGCACGGAATATGCGCGATCTCACCGTGCCCACCGGGCAATCCATGATGGCGGCTATCTCTTCATAGCTCAGTCCATCTAACTCCCTGAGGGTAATTGCCATCCGCAAATCTTCAGGAAGCGCTTCAATAGTCCGAAATACAATCTGTCTCAGTTCCTCTGACAACATTAAGTTCTCAGGGTTCGATATTTCTTTTAATGCGCCGCCATTTTCGAAATTTTCAGCCTCATTGGCATCAACATCACTCGAGGGGGGACGACGTCCCTGCGCGACTAAATAGTTTTTGGCCGTGTTCACCGCAATACGGTAAAGCCACGTATAAAAAGCACTGTCTCCACGGAACGAATCCAAGGCACGATAGGCTTTTATGAATGATTCCTGAACCACATCAGGCACATCGCCTTGTGGAACGTAGCGGGAAACAAGGCTCGCCACTTTATGCTGGTAGCGGACAACCAGTAAATTGAACGACTTTTGATCACCCTTCTGGACCCGCTCGACCAGAACCTGATCTGCTAACTGCTCGCTCATTCGAGGTAATCTCTCCCCAAAGCCATCTCCACGCTTAAAGTCGTACTGCCAGCTATCATCATTATTTTCCTGAGCAAGTACCTGCTTGGAGTTTAAACAGAATGTTAAGTTCCATGAAACACAAAGTTTTTAAACTGTTGGTTGTACACGTGGCTTTTGCCAATCCAATTAGGCTAACATGAATTTCCCTCTTCTTCTGCAAACATCATACGTTATGCAACCTTCATCAGACTTTGTTAGTGATGTATTGATTATTGGAAGTGGTGCGGCTGGCCTGTCACTGGCTTTACGCCTAGCCGACCACTGTAAAGTCACCGTTCTTAGCAAAGGGCCACTAAATGAAGGCTCTACTTTCTATGCTCAGGGCGGTATCGCGGCCGTCTTCGATGAAACCGACAGTATCAGCTCACACGTTGACGATACGCTGATTGCCGGTGCAGGCCTGTGCGATAAAGAAGCTGTCGAATTCATTGCCAGCAACGCCAAACACTGCGTTGAATGGCTGATCAACCAGGGCGTACTCTTCGATACGGAAACCGGAATAGCCACGGATGAGCGTTTTCATCTGACCCGAGAAGGTGGCCATAGCCATCGTCGGATTCTGCATACTGCTGATGCAACAGGTAAAGAAGTAGAAACCACGTTAGTGGGGAAAGCAAGGTCCCACCCCAATATTAGCGTAAAAGAACGATTTAACGCGGTTGATTTAATTACTTCCAGCAAGCTTGGCTTGCCAGGCACCCAACGCGTTGTTGGGGCCTACGTCTGGAATCGTGATATTGAGCAAGTAGAAACGCTGCGTGCCAAAGCTGTGGTGTTGGCGACTGGCGGAGCAGCAAAAGTTTATCAATATACCACCAATCCCGATGTTGCCTCGGGCGACGGCATCGCTATGGCCTGGCGTGCCGGCTGTCGAGTCGCCAATCTTGAGTTTAATCAGTTTCACCCGACCTGTTTGTTTCATCCACAGGCGCGAAATTTCCTGTTAACCGAAGCGTTGCGAGGTGAAGGGGCCTATCTCAAACGGCCAGACGGCACGCGCTTTATGCCTGATTTTGATCCACGCGGTGAATTAGCTCCTCGTGACGTGGTCGCGCGCGCGATAGATCATGAAATGAAACGACTAGGCGCAGACTGCATGTATCTGGATATCAGCCATCGGCCGCCGGAATTTATCAAACATCATTTCCCGATGATTGTCGAAAAGCTCCTGTCGCTGGGCATTGATCTGACCCGCGAACCCATTCCCATTGTACCAGCTGCCCATTACACCTGCGGTGGGGTGATGGTCGACCAGCATGGCCGGACAGATCTCGACGGACTGTATGCTATCGGCGAAGTGAGCTATACCGGCCTGCACGGCGCGAATCGACTAGCCTCTAACTCACTGCTGGAATGCCTGGTTTATGGCTGGTCTGCTGCAGAAGATATTCTTGAACGCCTGCCACGTACCAGAATGCCGAAAAGCTTACCGGCGTGGGATGAGAGCAAGGTCGACGATTCAGACGAAAAAGTGGTGATTCAACACAACTGGCACGAGCTGCGCCTGTTTATGTGGGACTACGTGGGCATTGTGCGCACCACCAAACGTCTGGAACGGGCGCTGCGTCGTATCAACACCTTGCAGCACGAAATTGACGAGTATTACGCGAATTTCCGTATCTCGAATAATCTGCTCGAATTGCGCAATCTGGTGCAGGTTGCCGAACTTATTGTGCGCAGTGCGATGGCCAGAAAGGAAAGCCGAGGATTGCACTTTACTCTCGACTATCCTGAACTGCTCGAGCACTCTCAACCAACTATCCTGCAACCCTGATGCTTGCTATCCCTGCTAAGTAAAAATCAGGAAAAAATCAGTAGTTCAGATAAAAATCAGCGATCAGCCCCCTGAACTCCGCGCTGTAGACGTTAAGCTGCTCGCGGAGAGCTAACTCATGATAATCAGCCACCTGCGGCTGCTTAGAAAGTGCCAGCAGCATGCGGTTCAGGGGCTTTCCGGGCCGATCGCGAATATCGACTCGAGCCTGGGTATGCCAATTCTGCAACTGAGCCGCCTTTTCAAATGCCAGGCCAATCTCATAGGGAAGAACCAC
>CAWUIY010000204.1:0-8568 GCA_963922555.1 uncultured Serratia sp.
CAATATGATGATCCTTAAGCAGATTGGCCTGCTGAATACTCTGACCGGCACCATGATGCCGTATTTCGCCTCGGCGTTTGGGGTTTTCCTGATGCGTCAGGCGTTTCTGGCTATCCCTAAAGAAATTGAAGAGGCCGCACTGATGGAGGGTTGCCGTTGGTGGCAGGTGGTGTTTCGCGTGCTGATCCCGATGTCATGGCCGGCGATCCTGGCGTTTGCGACAGTCAGCATCACCTATCACTGGAATGAATATCTATGGCCGCTAATGGTGCTTAACGATCCGGACAAGCAGGTGCTCACTGTCGGTCTGGTGTCGTTTGCCATGGGGGCCGAATCGGGCGGGCAGTGGGGATTAATCACTGCAGGCACGTTAATGGTCTGCTTCCCGCTGATGCTGGCGTTCATTCTCTTTCAAAAACAGTTTCTTAAAAGCTTTGGCTTTTCAGGCATTAAATAAGGATCTCACATGTTTTTAGCACAAATTTCCGATATGCATTTCCGCAGCCATGGCCGCAAGCTATATGATTTTATTGACGTTAATGCCTGTAATGCCGAAGTGGTGAGCCAGCTCAATGCGCTGGAAGAACGACATGACGCGGTGGTGATCAACGGCGATATCGTGAACTGCGGGCTGGCATCTGAATATCAGGTTGCCCGCCAGACGTTGAGCAATTTGCATTATCCGCTGTATATCATTCCCGGCAACCACGACGATAAAGCCCAATTTCTCGAGGCAATGGCACCGCTGTGCCCGCAGCTGGGAACCGATCCGCAAAATATGCATTACGCAGTAGACGATTTTGACATGCGCCTGTTGTTTATCGATACCAGTCTGCCTGGTGAATCGAAAGGCTGGCTTACGCTGGAAACGCTGGCGTGGCTGGAAACACAGCTGGAGCAGGGCGGTGACAAGCCCACTGCCGTATTTATGCATCATCCGCCAATGAAACTGGGATCAGCACAGATGGATCGCATTGCCTGCGAAAACGGCGACCAGCTGCTTGCCCTGATTGACCGTTTCCCGTCGCTGGTTCGCGTATTCTGCGGGCATACGCATCGCCTGATTTTCACCCAGTATCGCCAGGCAATTATTACGACCATTCCCGGCACCGTGCATCAGGTTCCTTATTTCCATGACAATCCTGCGCCGTATTATAACCTCGAGCCAGCCGCCTGTCTGATGCATCGTCTGGTAGATAACACCGGTCTGGTGAGCTATTTGCATCCGCTGTCGCAGTATCCGGGACCTTATCTTTACGATGCCAACATCAGCTGCCCGGTGGATGAAAAATAATGTCGAGTATCCGTCTGGAAAATATCAGCAAACAGTTTGAAGGCAGCATGGCGGTCAATAACCTGTCGCTGGAGATCGCCGACGGCGAGTTTTTGGTGCTGGTGGGGCCTTCCGGCTGTGGCAAGAGTACGCTGCTGCGCCTGTTGGCCGGTTTGGAGCAGGTCAGTGAAGGGCGAATTTTGCAGGCGGGAAAAGACATCACCGACCTTGAACCGCGCGATCGCAATTTCTCGATGATCTTCCAGAACTATGCACTGTTTCCGCATATGACCGTGGAGCAAAACATCACTTTCGGTATGCGTATGCGCAATGAACCCAAGTCACAGCATCGTGCACGGGTGGATCGCGTGGCGGATCTGTTGCAACTGGGCGAACTGCTTGGCCGCAAACCGGGCAAGCTTTCTGGTGGTCAGCGTCAGCGAGTGGCAATGGCGCGAGCGATCGTGCGCGATCCGAAACTTTTTTTGATGGACGAACCTCTGTCAAATCTCGATGCACGCCTGCGAACCGAAGTGCGTGACGGCATTATGATCCTGCATCAGCAGTTAAAAACCAGCACCGTGTATGTGACTCATGACCAGATGGAAGCCATGACCATGGCCGATCGTATCGCGGTGCTTAACGGCGGTCATCTTCAACAAATCGGCAAGCCGCAGACGCTGTACGCGCATCCGGCAAATCTGTTTGTGGCCGGTTTTATCGGCACTCCGGCAATGAATATCTTCAAACTTCCCTGTCGTGACGGCGTAGTGCGGGTTGCCGATCACGACGTGAAATTGCCGGATACCGAGCATGCCCGCCAGCTTAACGAGGTGTATCTGGGCATCAGACCCGAACATATCTACGACAATGTGGGCAATAACGGTGCGGCAAGTCAGCACGCTGAAGAGTTAATCACTCTCGACGCTTCATTGACCTACTGCGAGTTGCTGGGAGCCGATTATCTCAATCATGCCCAAACCGCGCTCGGCGAAATCCGCTACCTGAGAGAAAACCGTGGCAATGCACCACAGGCGAATCAACAGGTTAGCTTGCATTTTTCATTGCAGGACATTCACCTTTTTTCAGGCCAAAACCAGCAGAATTTACACCGGGAGAGTTCACATGCGTAATATTAAGGCGCTCACCTTAGCGGTCACCATGATGACCGCAGGCGCTGTTTCAGCAAAACAGAGTATCGATTTTATGTTCCCTGCGCCGGTCGACGGCAAGCTGACGATGGAAATGACGCGGGTAATCAAAGAGTTCAACCAGTCGCAAAATGATGTTGAGGTGCGCGGCATCTTCACCGGCAACTATGACACCACCAAGGTCAAGGCAGAAGCGGCGGCGAAATCTGGCGAGCCACCGGCGCTGGTCATTATGTCGGCCAACTTTACAGCCGACCTGGCGATTAAAAACGAAATTCTGCCGATGGATGAGCTGTTCAAATATGGTAATCAAAAAGCGACAACGTTTCTGACCAACGACTTTTGGCCAGCCATGCGCCAGAACGCGCAGGTTAACGGTGTCACCTATGCGATCCCTTTCCATAACTCGACGCCTATTCTGTATTACAACAAAGATATGTTTAAAAAGGCCGGTATCGATCATCCACCGGTTGACTGGGCAGAGCTGCTGGCTGACGCCAAAAAACTCACCGACGAGTCTAAGGGGCAGTGGGGCGTGATGCTGCCATCAACCAATGACGATTACGGCGCGTGGATCCTGTCCGCATTAACCCACGCTAACGGCGGAAACTACTACAACGCCGATTATCCGGGCGAAGTGTATTACAACCAGCCATCGACCATTGGCGCGCTGCGCTTCTGGCAGAATCTGGTATATCGCGACAAGGTGATGCCTGCGGGCGTACTGAATTCCAAGCAAATCAGCGCGGCTTTCTTCTCCGGTAAACTGGGCATGGCGATGTTGAGCACCGGCGCACTGGGCTTTATGCGCGAAAACACCAAAGACTTCGAGTTGGGCGTCGCCATGATGCCGAAAGAAGTGCGTAACGCGGTAACCATCGGCGGCGCAAGCCTGGTGAGCTTTAAAGGGATTTCCGACGATCAGAAAAAAGCGGCTTATACCTTCCTGCAATATCTGGTCAGCCCGAAAGTTAACGGTAGCTGGAGTCGTTTCACGGGCTATTTCTCCCCACGAATCGCGTCTTATGACACGCCAGAGATGAAAGACTATATTGCCAAGGATCCGCGAGCGGCAATTGCTCTTGAGCAGCTTAAATTTGCCCAGCCGTGGTATGCCACTTATGAAACGGTAGCGGTACGTCAGGCGATGGAAAATCAGCTGGGCGCTTTGATGAATGATGCCAAACTGACTCCAGAAGCGGCAGCCGCTGAGGCGCAGAAGCAGGCTGACGGTATTATGAAGCCATACAATGATCAGACCGCGTTAAAAGTGCCATAAATTCTGCCTGATGACGGACAGTCGTGCGGGGCACTGTATCAATCTCTGGTTCACCTAACATCAAAGATGGTATGCACCCTGTTCGTTACTCTTAAAATTCTGGGGCCAATTGGCCCCAGTTTGCTTCTTTGATGTTGATTTACTTCAGCCAGCCTTGTTCGAAGGCGTGATTGAGATGAACCAGCAGATGTTCCCATAGGGCCGGGTTAATTTCGCTGATAAAAGCGTTACGCGACAGCACCTGCTCAAGGCGAATGTTGTTCTCGACCCAACTCTGCCCCTGATTGCTCAAGTTCATGATCACCGGTAAGACGCGGTCGATCATCAGAGCGAATCGCGCTTCTGGCGTTTCACCGGCTTCGTATTCGTTCCAAAGATCGCGGAACTGCTGATTCAGCGGGGTAGGCAGCATGCCAAACAGTCGATCGGCGGCCTCAACCTCTTTTGAATGCACGGCCTCACGAGCTGCAAGGTCGTAAACCAGTACGTCACCGGCATCGATTTCGACGATGTCGTGCAGCAGTGCCATACGAATGACTTTTTGAATATCGACGTCTTTACCAGCAAAAGGTGCCAGGCTCATGGCTGCCACCGCGAAATGCCAGCTGTGCTCCGCCGAATTTTCCTGACGCTGCGTACCCAGAACCTTGGTACGGCGCTGCACGCTTTTCAACTTGTCGATTTCCATAAGAAATTGAAAAACTTCGGTCATCGGGCCGAAATTAAGTGCCGGGGAGGCTACGGACATAATTACACCTTAGTCATTAGAGACGGCTATTTCAGAAAAGTCCCTTTTGGACATTTCAAATGCATTTGAAAGAGTACGATAAAACTAAATAGTAAAAAAATCATGCTTTAAGCAAATTTGATGCTTCATTATCCCAGACACAGGCCCCAGCATTCAGACATAAATTGTAAAGTTGCTTAAGGGGTAGTTACATCGTTATATATAATTTTTAAGCTTACACGTGTACACTGGAATCGTTGTCAGCTAGAGTGCCAATGCATTTAATTGTTCATTTTCTGGGCTCAGTAATTATTTGTTCTCTGGTCTCGAGGTTCTCAATATATGGATAAAGTTTCACCGCACCAATATCCGTGGGCAGAAGAGATCGCCAACAGCATCAGTCACGGTGTTGGCATCGTTTTAGGCATCGTAGGCTTGGTGCTGTTGTTGGTTCAGGCCGTTGGCGTTAACGCCAATGTTACCGCCATCACCAGCTATAGCCTTTATGGCGGCAGCATGATATTGCTGTTTTCCGCCTCAACGCTCTATCACGCAATTCCTCATGAACGAGCCAAGTATTGGCTTAAAAAACTCGACCATTGTGCGATCTATTTGTTGATTGCCGGGACATACACGCCGTTTCTGCTGGTCGGGCTGGATTCACCGCTGGCAAAAGGGCTGATGATCGTTATCTGGTCAATCGCCGGATTTGGGGTGATCTTTAAACTTGCCTTTGCTCACCGCTTTGAAGTGCTGTCGCTGGTGATTTACCTGGTTATGGGCTGGCTTTCACTGATAGTGATTTATCAGTTAGCGATGAAGCTCTCGATTGGTGGCGTCATCTTGCTTGCTGCCGGTGGCGTAATTTACACGCTGGGTGTGATTTTTTACGCCTCGAAGCGTTTCCGCTTTGGCCATGCGATTTGGCACGGTTTTGTGTTGGGAGGCTGCTTCTGCCACTTCCTGGCAATTTATTACTATGTCTGATTTAACAGTACGTTTGATTTAATTGTACGTTTGATTCAACAGTACATTTGATTCAACAGTACATTCGCATTGTTCCCCGGCTTTTCGTAAAGTCGAAGCGCCGGGGATAATTCACTGTTCAGTGATTATTTCGCGTCTTCCAGAGAATATGGCAATGGCTGCACCTGCAGCATACTGCTGGTTTCGTCACGTACGCGCAGCACGCTTTCTGTATCTAAATCATTGTTTAATACAGCCTGAACCCATACTGCACCATCATTCAACTGAGCAGCTGCCAGCACGGTGCCGGTTCTGCGCCAGTTTTCTCCCAACTGTAGTTCGAGATCGTCACCTGCTGCCGGAACCTTGCTGGATTTTCCCGCCAGCCAGTAGAGCGCCCGCTTGTTCGCGCCGCGATATTTAGCGCGCGCCACCATCTCCTGACCGGCATAGCAGCCTTTAGTAAAGCTGATACCTTCCAAAGCCTGAATATTGGTGGCCTGAGGAATAAACTGTACGCTGTTCACGTTATCGATTATCGGATAACCGGCTTCGATATCCAGCGCCAGCCACTGTTGGCTATCGTTTAACTGAGCCTGTTCGCCGATTTCTTCCGTCACTCGCTGCGCTTTCTCGGGACTTGTGACAATCAGATAGCGCTCAGCCGGCAACGGCAGATAAAGCAGGGTAGATTCGTCTTCCTGCACTACCTGATTGGTTGAATCCGGCAGGGTCGCAAAAATACCTTTCAGTGCAGCACTTGCCTGAAAACCGGCCACGCCAAGCAGGACGACATCGTCGTCAGCGGCAAAGGTGATTTTAGAGAACACTGCGTACTTCTTCATCTCGGTCATCTGTTGGTCGCGTAGGTTCCGGCGTTCGATAAACGCCATGCCATCGCCACGCTTGAACAGACGCATATTGCTCCACATTTTGCCTTTGGCATCGCAGTGCGCGCACAGCACGTGGCGCTCAGGGGCCAGTTTCTCAACGTCGGCGGTGACCTGACCTTGCAGATAACTGATCGTATCGGCGCCGTTCATCGTGACCAGCGCCCAGTCTTCCAGCGACACAACGGTCAGGGGAAGGTGCGACGAAGATGAAGGTTTTTGCGGAGGAAACGGGTACTTGTACGTCATTGTTATGTCCTATCCTGGGCAGCTAATGCAGGGATGTATACAGGCATGGTAAAAGAGCTTTCCCGCTTTGAAAACACTTATTGCTAGTCTTTACGGGATGTCTCGCATCGATTGCTTAGTTGTTGCCGTTACTGTCGGGGCTTTTGCGGCACGTCGTCCAAAATTTGACTTCCCGTGGCATCTGCGTGTTGAAAAGTTACGCCATAAGCCCCTGGGCTGATAGAATCCCTCTGCAATAATAAAAATCAGATTTGCTGTAATTCTACAAAAATGGATACCCGCACAATGGATATAAACAACAAATCCCGCATCCAATGGGCCTGTCGTCGTGGCATGAAAGAACTGGACATGGCTATTATGCCGTTCTTTGTGCATGAGTTTGATACCCTCAATGACGAAGACAAAACACAGTTTGCCCGCCTGCTGGAGTGTGATGACCCAGACTTGTTTAACTGGCTGATGAACTACGGCGAGCCGGACGATCTGGAATTAAAACGCATTGTTAGCCTGATTCAGACGCGAAATAAAGACCGTGGCCCTGTGGCAATGTGATCTCCGCGTGTCGTGGCGCAGCCAGCTGTTTTCGCTGGCCGTTCACGGCGTGGTGATCTTGCTGATTTTGCTAATGCCCTGGCCGCCGGGCGACTGGATCATCTGGCTGGCGTTGCTGGTAATCATGGTGTCGCAGTCGATCCGCAGCCAGCGGCGTATCAGCGCCAGACACGGCGAAATAGCATTATTGGCGCAGGACAGACTGCTGTGGCGCAAGCTTGAATGGCGAATCAAACAGCCGGTGTGGATGATTGACAGCGGAATATTGCTATCACTGACGCGAGAGCAAAAACGTCGCGGATGGCGCAGAGCCTTTCGCAGCAATAAACAGAAGCTGTGGCTGGCTTCAGACAGCATGAATGAGGCCGAGTGGCGGCAGTTGCGGCAAATTTTGCTTACCGGTAAACGAGAAACAGAAGCTACGAAAAACTACCACCACCCGCTGTAAGTCATTTCGCGGGCGGTAGCGTTTAATTGAACGCAATAATCAAAGCAGAGCGTCCATCTCCAGCAGTATTTGGTCACACCATTGCTGCAAGCGATCTTCACTCATCTCGAACTGATTGACTTCATCCAGCGCCAGCCCAACAAAATGCTTACCGTCGGCGCTAAGGGGTTTAGGGCTGGTGAACTCAAAGCCCTCAATAGGCCAGAACCCGATAAACTGCACGCCCATTGGCAGTAGGCGATCATAAAGCATGCCGAGTGCGTCGAGGAACCATTCGCCGTAACCTAGCTGGTCACCCATGCCATACATGGCAACAATTTTACCGCGTAAATTCAGGGTGGTGAGCTGGTCCCAGACCGCCTCCCAGTCTTCCTGAATCTCGCCGAAGTCCCAGGTCGGAATGCCGAGGATCAGAATCTCGTAATCTTCCATCAGAGAAGGCGAGACATCCTTTAAATTGTGCAGATCCACCAAGTCTTCGCCCAAAATTTCGCGGATTTTCTCTGCCGCCATTTCGGTGTAACAGGTGCTTGAACCGTAGAAAAGACCAATCTTCATTATTCTTGCTGCCGTACCGAGTCAATCAATGAATGGCGTCGAGTGTACCAGATTTGCGCCAAATTAAGGCATAATGCGCGGGAGTTACTATCACCGTAAGCAATACCTGGAAGCAGGATAAAGGAGAAAATGTGCCTAAACCAGACGATGGCCCAATGCTGGTCGAACAGTTTCTCGATGCGTTGTGGCTGGAAAGAAACCTCGCCGAAAACACTCTGGCTTCCTATCGTTTGGACCTGAAGTCGCTACTGGGTTGGCTTGAGCATCACAATACCGACTGCCTGCGTGCGCACTCTTTCGATTTACAGTCATTCCTCGCCGAGCGCGTTGAGGGGGGGTACAAGGCCAGCAGTTCAGCACGCCTGCTAAGCGCCATGCGGCGTTTTTTCCAGTACCTGAATCGCGAGTCGCTACGTGAAGACGATCCGACGGCGCTCCTGTCATCGCCCAAGTTGCCGCAGCGTTTGCCGAAAGA
>CAWUIY010000205.1:0-8521 GCA_963922555.1 uncultured Serratia sp.
CTGATCAACAGTCTTGAGGTCTGCTATCTCGGCAATACCCATCAACACCTGTATTTTTCGCTGGTTGCCGACTTTATCGATAGCCTTACCCCCCATTCCCAAAGCGCTGAGCTACTGCTCGACTATGCCAGCAGCAAAATTATCCAGTTAAATCGGCGTTACGATGCCCTGAATGATTCTGCTCCATCACGTTTTACTCTGCTACACCGCGAAAGCCTGCTCAACCCTTCGGAAGGCGTGTGGATGGGCTATGAGCGTAAACGTGGCAAACTTGGTGCACTGAATCGCTGGCTGAGGGGGGAGGATAAATCTTTCACCACTTGCGTGGGCGCTACACAGGCGCAGTTCGCAGGCATCAAATACGTGATTACGCTCGATAGCGACACCGTTTTACCCCGCGATCATGCCCACCAGCTGGTAGCGACATTGGCTCACCCGCTCAATCATCCCTACTACGATCCCGCCCTTAAAAGGGTTACTAAAGGCTACGGTATCTTACAGCCGCGCCTGGCCGAGGAAATTCCGCGCAACGGCCAAAGCCGCTATGCCGCAATCAGCAGCAGCCAGCCCGGCACCGATCCCTATTCATCGATGTCTTCGGATATTTATCAGGATATTTTCGGTGAAGGCTCCTTTGTGGGTAAAGGTATTTACGACGTCGATATCTTTACCCTCGCCAATGACAACACCTGTCCAGAAAATCTGGTGCTGAGTCACGACCTGCTTGAGGGCTGCTATGCGCGCTCTGGCGTCTTGAGCGACGTATTGCTCTACGAACAATATCCCGCCAACTATTTGGTGGACGTCGCGCGCAGAACGCGCTGGATCCGCGGCGACTGGCAGCTTTTGAACTGGCTGCGTCTGCGCGTGCGACAGGCAGATAATAGTCGCTGTCCTAACCCTTTGAGCATGCTTTCACGCTGGAAATTGCTCGATAATCTCCGTCGGAGCCTGGCCGCGCCGTCACTGTTGATTGCGCTGATTAGCGCCCTGCTGCTGGTTCCCAATCCTTTGTACTGGCTTTTGTTTATGTTAACGCTATTGCTGCTTCCGACTGCTGCGGCCTTAATACTGAATCTGTTTAACAAAGACGCACAGGTTCACGTTTTCCCGCATATAAAATGTGTCGCCTGTGGCCTGTTGGATCGTCTGTCACGCATCGGCCTTTACCTGGCTACTTTGCCGCACCACAGCGCCTATGCTCTACAGGCCATATTCGTCACCCTCTGGCGGTTAAACGTCAGCCATAAACATCTGCATGAATGGGCCAGCAGCGCGGAAATCGGCAAGCCGCAATTTTCACTGTCAAAATGGAATCTTTACCGCACGATGTGGGCCAATCCGCTCGCCGGTGTGTTCATTATTGCCCTGACCGGTCGAGAGAATCCGCAGTATTTAGCCGTGGCGGTACCCTTGGGACTACTGTGGCTGGTTGCACCATGGCTGATCGGCTGGATGAGCAAAACGCCGGATAAACCGGTGCCTGAAATCAACCAGGCTCAGCGCAACTTTTTACGCCGCACCAGCCGTGAGACCTGGTCATATTTTTCGACCTTTGTAAATCAGCAAGAAAACTGGCTGCCACCGGACAACTATCAGGAGATCCCCGAACCAAAAATCGCCCATCGAACCTCCCCGACCAATATCGGGTTATCGCTGCTGGCTAACATGACGGCAATGGATTTCGGTTATCTGAGCCAGGCCGGGCTGCTACAGCGAACGGCAAAGACGCTGGATACGCTGGACAAGCTCGAGCATTACCGTGGCCACCTTTATAACTGGTACGACACCCGCTCACTGATGCCGCTCAATCCTCGTTATATTTCTAGCGTCGACAGTGGCAATCTGGCCGGGCACTTACTGATCCTCGCTACCGGCATTGCCCAGTTACGTAATCAGCCCGTCATTGATATTAATCAGCTTTTGGCTGGGCTTGAAGACACGCTTCTTTTGGCCGAGGTGGAAGCCATACCCTCAATGCGTGATGGATTAATCAGGCTCCGGCATGGCTGGGAAAGGGCCTGCAAAGCTCCACTACAACAGGTATTTGCCGAATTAGCGGGTCTGCAACCCATCAACAATGAACTTATCCAGCAAAACGGCACATCCAGCCGCTGGTTGCGCGAACTTGACGCACAGTTACAGGATTTTATTCAGGAATGGTCACTGTTGTTTAACGACTTAAACTATCCATTCTCTGAACCCGCCCTGCCTTCACTGCTGTATTTATCCCGGCTGGAAAATAATGCGTCGCAGGGGGAAACGCAAAACATGACACGCATTACTGCGCTGGCACGCCAGAGACTCAACGTTATCAATGAGCTGGAGCAACGCATTAAAGAACATGCAAGAATGGATTTCGGTTTCTTGTTCAGAAAAACCACTCAGCTGCTGTCGGTCGGTTATAACTGCGAGACCAACAAGCTCGACGTGGGCAGCTACGATCTCCTGCCTTCGGAAATCCGCCTGACCAGCTATTTTGCGATTGCAACCAATCAACTACCGCTAAAAAGCTGGTTTGCGCTGGGCCGCCTGTTCACGATGGTGGATAACCAGCCGTCATTAATGTCATGGAGCGGCTCGATGTTTGAGTATTTGATGCCGCAACTGGTCATGCCGACCTATCCCGATTCTCTGCTGGTACAAATGAGCCACGCCGCAGTGGACCGCCAGATTGCCTGGGGCAAGGAAAACAACGTCCCGTGGGGGATTTCCGAATCAGCCTATGCCGCGTTTGATCAAAGTCAGAACTACCAATATCGGGCGTTTGGAGTGCCGGGCCTGGGGCTGAAACGCGGATTAGGTGAAGACATGGTGATCGCGCCCTATGCGACTGTCATGGCGCTGGTGGTTGAACCTCAACAGGCATTGGCAAACCTTGAGCTGCTCGACAGCCTTGGCGCTCGCGGCAAATACGGATTTTACGAGGCGCTCGACTACTCTCGCTCACGGCTAAACCATGGAGAAATTTTCTCTCTGGTACGCACTTATATGGCACACCATCAGGGAATGAGCCTGCTCGCGCTTTCACATATCTTGCTTGATGCGCCGATGGTCGAGCGTTTCGTTGCTAATCCGTGGTTGCAGTCTGCCTTGCCGCTGTTACAGGAACGCGTGCCTGATGCTCCAACGATGTATAGCCCACGTCGCCAGTTTGACACCGTTGACGCGCTGCAACCGGTCAACGTCGAGCTGCGAATGTTTACTCGCGCCGATGGGCCAACGCCTGAGGTCCAGCTGCTATCTAATACGCAATATCACCTGATGCTCACCCAGTCCGGCGGTGGCTACAGCACCTGGCGCGATTTGGCGCTGACTCGCTGGCGTGCGGACGCCACGCGTGACAACTACGGAACCTTTTGCTTTATTGCCGATGCGCAAAGCGGAGAGGTATTGAGCAATACACTGCAACCTTTGAACAGCAAAAGTGGGCATTATCAGACGATCTTTACCGATGCAGCCGCCGAGTTTGTACGCAGTGAAGGATCGCTGAATATTCACACCAGGATCGTGGTTTCGCCAGAAGATGATGTCGAAATTCGTCGATTAACGCTCACCCATCGCGGGCGTCAGTCGCGGTTCATCGAGATCACGACTTACACCGAAGTCGTGCTGGCGCCGCTGGCTAACGATATGGCGCACCGCGCATTCAGCAACCTGTTTGTGCAAACCGAATTATTGCCGGAGAGTGAAGGAATTCTCTGCCATCGTCGGCCACGAGAAGAAACAGAACAATGCCCGTGGTTATTCCATATGACTGCCATCCACGGCGCAACGGAGCGGGAAACCTCGTTTGCTACCGACCGCGCATATTTTATTGGCCGTGGACAAAATATCGCGACCTCACGGGCCATGCTGGATGGCGGCGATCTGGACAATAGTGCCGGAGCGGTGCTTGATCCGATTATGGCTATCCGTCAACGGATTGAGCTGAAACCGGGCACACCGCTGGTGATTGATTTGGTCTATGGCATTACTTCCACCCGCGAACAAAGCGTACTGATGATGGAGAAATATCGTGATCACAACATTGCCGACCGCGTATTTAATATTGCGCGGTCGCACAGCCAGGTGGCGCTTCGCCAAATCAACGCCAATGAGGAGCAAGCCAACCTATTCAACCAGTTAGCTGGCTCGATCATTTTCCCTGCTGCGGAGCTGCGTCCCTGCCCGCAAATTCTTGCCCGCAATCGGCGCGGCCAGTCAGCGTTGTGGAGCCATTCGATTTCCGGCGATCTGCCAATCGTCCTGCTGTCAATTACGCGCAGCGACAGTATTCCACTGGTTACCACGCTGATTCAGGCGCACAGCTACTGGCGGATGAAAGGCCTGATGGTCGATTTGTTGATCCTCAATGACTCGCACGAGGGTTATCAGCAGGAATTACATAATGAAATTCTGAATCGCGTAGCCGCCGGTGCAGAATCCAGCCTGATGGACAAGAACGGCGGCATTTTTGTGCGCACCAGTGAACATATCACCGCTGAAGACTTGACTCTGCTCTTGAGCGTCGCGGCAATGACTATCGATGATCGCAACGGGGCACTTGTCGACCAGGTGAATAAGAAAATGCAGCCTTCGCAAAACGTGCAGCCACGGTTAGTCACCCAGGCAAACCTTGCGCCTAACACTGCCTCGGCGCGCATTTTTGATACCCAGGAATTAGGCAGTTTTAATGGTTTTGGCGGTTTCTCGCCGGACGGCCGTGAATACCAAATCCTGCTGAGCAAGGGAAAGCATACCCCCGCGCCGTGGGCCAACGTGCTGGCCAATGACAACTTCGGCAGCGTGATTTCAGAAAGTGGACAGGCCTATACCTGGTTCGAAAATGCCCACGAATTCCGCCTGACCCCCTGGGAAAACGACCCCGTCAGCGACAGCAGCGGCGAAGCTTTTTACCTGCGTGATGAAGAAAGCGGCGAGGTCTGGTCGCCGATGCCGCTGCCAATTCGTAATGAAGAGGACTACCTGTGCCGTCACGGCTTTGGTTATAGCGTCTTCGAACACCGTTATCAGGGCATCGACAGCGAACTCACGGTTCTGGTCGCCGAAGAAGCCCCAATAAAGCTGTACATTTTGACCGTTAGCAACCAGTCGGGGCGTACGCGCAAGCTTTCGGCTACCGGGTATGTTGAATGGGTGCTCGGCGACCTGCGTTCGAAATCCAGTCTGCATATCACGACCGCTCCGGCACGGATCAGCGCAGGCTGCGGCGTGCTAGCCACCAATTATTACGGTAATAATGGCAGCGAACGGACCGGCTTCTTTGGCGTGACCGGCGTGCATTGCTCAATAAGCGGCGATCGTAAAGAGTTTCTCGGCCGTAATGGTTCCCCCGCCACTCCGGCGGCACTGCTTCAGGAGCGCCTGTCAAATAAAACCGGATCGGCGCTTGACCCTTGTGCAGCGATTCAGTCTGCCACCAAGCTGATTGACGGCGATCAGCGCACTTTTATCTTTGTGCTGGGTGTCGGGGATAACGCATATCAGGCCGAGCAACTGCTCGAACGCTTTATGAATGAACAGGCCGCGCGCAGCGAGCTGGATAACGTTCATCGCTTCTGGCATCAAAAACTCGACAAAATCCAGGTCACCACACCGGATCCGTCAGTCAATGTGCTGGTCAATGGATGGTTGATCTATCAGACCCTCGCCAGCCGCATCATGGCCCGCAGTGGTTACTATCAGTCTGGCGGAGCCTTTGGTTTCCGCGATCAGCTGCAGGATACCCTCGCCCTTGCCCATGCTGCACCGGAGCGCATGCGCGATCAAATTTTGCTCTGCGCCTGTCACCAATTCGTGGAAGGTGACGTGCTGCACTGGTGGCATCCGCCTTCAGGACGCGGCGTGCGCACCCGTTGTTCCGATGACTATTTATGGCTGCCGCTCGCGCTGTGTCATTACATCGACGTAACCGGCGATGCAGAGATTGCCGGCCAGCAGATCCCCTATATCGAAAGCCGACTGTTGGCCGCTGAAGAAGAGTCTTTTTATGGACAACCGCTGCCAAGTTCTACTAGCGAATCACTCTTCGAGCACGGCGTTCGCGCCATAAAACACGGACTGCGCTTTGGTCAACACGGCCTGCCGCTGATGGGCAGCGGCGACTGGAACGACGGCATGAACAATGTGGGCATCAAAGGGATTGGCGAAAGCGTCTGGCTAGGCTTCTTCCTGCTCAACGTTTTACAGCGTTTTGGTTCGCTGGCAGAAAGTCTGCAACGTCCAGATATCGCAAACTTATGCCAACAGCAGGCCACAATCCTAAAACAAAATCTGCACGATAACGCCTGGGACGGTGAGTGGTATTTGCGCGGCTATTTTGACAGTGGAGAAACACTGGGTTCGCATCTTAATGCCGAATGCCAAATCGACGCTATCGCGCAAAGCTGGGCAGTGCTGTCGGGAGCAGAAAACCCAAACCGTACTCGTCAGGCAATGACCTCACTTAATAACCATCTGGTTGATGAAAATGCCGGGCTGATTAAACTGCTGACCCCACCCTTCGATGACAAAGGACCTAATCCCGGCTACATTCGTGGATATTTACCGGGTGTGCGCGAGAATGGAGGTCAGTATACGCATGGCGCAATCTGGGCCGTGATGGCCTTTGCAGAAATGGGAGAGTCAGAACGCGCATGGCAGCTGTTTGCGGCAATTAATCCGGTGAATCATAGCCTGACCGCTGAAGCGGTGGAGCGTTATAAAGTAGAGCCTTACGTCATGACTGCCGATATTTACAGCGTTGCGCCACACGTTGGCCGTGGCGGCTGGAGCTGGTACACCGGTTCGGCAGGCTGGGCCTATCGTCTGATTGTCGAGTCACTGCTGGGCATAAAACGCCATGGCGATTTTATCTCAATCAGTACCCGCTTACCCGCCGACTGGCCGCAAATTAGCGTCACCTACCAGCAAGGCAGCAGCCAGTATCGTATTACCGTAAGGCGAGCCGAGAATGGACGCTGCGTGGTGATGGATGGTGTTCATCGGGCCGACTTGCTGATCCCAATTCACGATGACGGAGCGCAGCATCAGGTTGAAGTGTGGGTTTAAGACACCTCTCAGGCGGAAGTCTGAGTTACTCAGATTCCGCCTGTTAGCCCGTTTGCGTGTCAGGGAAGATAACTTTAGTTCCTTCTCCCAGAGCAGTGGCAAAGCCGTAAGTAGGCTTTAAGAACCTGATGCTGGTATGACTGATGTGGGTGCATCTAATTGTTAATATCTGGCAAATTAATTTGAAGAAGGTGAGCCATCATACATATTACTAAGCTGTACATTCGCTGGTATATTTCCGGTAACTTCATCCATAAACACAAACCATTTTTTACCTTGTTGTTGAATATGTTTTACAATGAAAGTTTTGTCACGTTTAAAAAGTAATTCTGCCTCACCCCCCACACCGTAATGGCTAGAATACAGCGTTATGTTTTTCCCTGATTTTCCATTGATAATTAATATCACTCTTTCTTTGCGATTTTTGTCAACTTTTGCAAAGTCATGTGCGACATCGTACGATCTAGATGTAGACATGTAGGAATTATTAGTAACAAAATCGTTAACCTTTATCTTGCTCCAGGTACCTATCGGAGCATGCTGACCACTGTAGGTTGTCTCTGCATGAGAAGGAATTATGTCAAGGGCTTCATCCAGGTCTTTCATCTTTTGTTTGAGAACAATGCTAGTAGCCTCTAAAGATTCAAGATTTTGAGCTTTCTCTTCCTGATCACCTGTCTCAAAGGTCAACTTATCCTTGGGGTATTTATTATATGGGGCTGTAGACCTGGAATACTCTTTTATTTCACCATATTTTCGTAGGTCATCAAGCGTATCACTTGGGCTTATTTCTCTATTCTCATTTTTTTGTTTTATATCATTTTCCAGTTTAAGTTTATCCGCGCGATAGCGTGGTGAACTAGCGTCCAAGCCTGAAATTTGCAAATTTAACTCTTCTACCCTGTTAGCAATTTCTTCATTATGCAATGCGAAATTTTTAAGTTTACGCTCCTCGCGAGCCTTCTCAGCAAAAGCGAGAGCCTTGTTTTGAGCATCGCTCTTGGCACTTTTTATGACTTTTGCAGATCGCTTTTTTATTAATCTTTTAATTTCATCATTATAATGTTTTTTACTCATCAACTGTGCAACAGCTTGTTGAGGAGGTAAATTTAAAACCTCAGTGTGGCTTGGTGATGACAATGATGTTGAAGGCGTGGGTGCTGAGGACGAACCCACTTTTAACTTACTGGCCATTGCCGCTGCCCAGTTTCCAATATCCTCGGCGGCTGCTTTAATGGCAGGACGTTTTGCCAACAATGATTTATCCGCTGACAATCGTGATTCATGCATTGACGATACTGCTTGTTTAATTTTCCCTAAAACCCCCTTATTCTTTGTGCCCGTCGCGGAATGTTCGCCCTCTGCAGCCCCTTGACTTGAGACAATCGCGTGTTGATGGGGATCGGCGCTTGCCTTCTTTTTTGGAAGGTCTTTTTCGCTTTTGGATGCGTAGCCTGATAATGGCATA
>CAWUIY010000206.1:0-8503 GCA_963922555.1 uncultured Serratia sp.
CTGGATATACGCCCCTTGCCATGAGTGCGACAGACTCTCAGGTTGTCGAACAACTTAAGCTCACTGCTGAAATCGTCTGCTCTACTTTTCATGTGCCGCTTTACAAGGTTGGGTTGGGTAGTCCACCCAGCTACAACAACATCGAAGCGTTGGATCAGCAGTATTACTCCCAGTGTTTGCAGACACACATTGAGTCAATTGAGCTTCTGCTCGATGAAGGCCTCGACCTGGACAGTAAGTTGGGTGCTGAGTTCGATCTTAATGTTCTGCTTCGCATGGATACCGGTACCCGCTACAAATCACACAGTGATGCGATCAGTGGTGGCTGGCTGTCACCGAATGAAGCCCGTAAAAAAGAGAATCTTCCGCCGGTTACCGGTGGCGACTCGCCGCTCATTCAGCAGCAAAACTATAGCCTTGCTGCGCTGGCCAAGCGCGATGCTAAAGAAGATCCCTTCGCGACCGGTACTGATAAGCCTTCTGCTATTCCTCCGGAGCCCTCTGCTCCTGTTAAGCCGGATCCCAAGCCTGAGCAAGAGAGTAAAGCGCTATCTGAGGCCGAGGCTTTTGTCATGAAAAGTGTACTGAAAGGAATACTGAAAACATGAATGAGCGCGAGTTGTCCCTCGTAAAATATATCGGTGAGACACTTTCTGAGCATCTCAGCGAGATGAGTCAGCATTTCACCAAGCAGTTGCAGGATCATCGAGAGCTGATTGACGAAAAGCTAAAACTTCTTGAGAAAAGCATCTCATCAATCGAGATCCCAGATGTGAAAGGCATGATTTCAGCAGCCATTAATGATTTGCCGGAGCCTGTCATTCAGGAGATCCCCGATGTGGCGAAAATGGTTAAAGAGGCCGTTGCGACTCTCGAGTTACCTACAGCGCCGGAATTGCCTGATATCGCAACCATGATCGATGAAGCTGTATCCCAAGTAGAGCCACGCCTACCGGAATTACCCGATATCAGCAAGATGGTTGCCGACGAAGTTTCGGCAGCGCTGGTTAAGCTCCCCGTGGTGCATGACGGTGTGAACGGTAAAGATGCGCTGGATTTGGAAATTCTTCCTGACATTGATGAAGCAAAATCCTACCCGCGCGGCACGTATGCGACTCACAATGGTGGTTTATGGCGATCATTCCAAAAAACAGTTGGCCAAAAAGGCTGGGAGTCTCTTGTTGCTGGTCTTTCAGGCATTGAAGTTACGCAAAAACATGCTCGCGAATTCACGCTGGCCTTATCAATGTCAGATGGTGAAGTCATTGAGAAAGAGTTTGTAATTCCGGCAATGATTTATCGTGGCGTATTCAAGCACGGTGAAACCTACCAGCATGGCGACACGGTGACGTGGGGCGGGTCTCTTTGGCACTGTGATGAAAATACAGCAGACAAGCCAGGGGAAGTTGGCGCTAAGGGCTGGACGCTCGCTGCTAAGCGCGGTCGAGACGGCAAGGACAAACCTCATGGCTAATATCATTGAGTTAGTCACCCTGCAGGAGGCTAAGGACCATCTTCGCATTGATGAAGATGATGGCGACGCCGACCTGACGCTAAAGATTCAGGCAGGAAGTTCAGCGCTCCTTTCTTATATTCAAGGCAGTCGCGATCTGATTGTGGATGAGGCGGGTGTATTGCTAGAAAACACGCCCGAATTATCGCGCATGAAAGCGGCGCTGCTTGTACTTCTTGGCTATCTCGACCGCAACCGCGGTGGCGAAGAAGAAGAGAAACTGAGTCAAGGACACCTTCCCTTTGCCGTAACGATGTTGATTTACGATCTTCGCCAGCCTAGCGTCATTTAATTTTAAGGGCACGATATGGCCTGTTCGGGATGTGAACGCCGCCGAGAGTGGCTTAGAAATTGGAGAAGAATTGCCTATGAACGAGCAACAGGTAAATCAGCTGCTGGAGGCGATGAAAAACCAGACAGCAGCGATGAACAGACTGGCAGAATCGAACGAAACGTTGGTGGCACTGATCGTCCAGAATCTTGACGATGGTGAAGACCTTGAAACAGACAGTACCGGGCCAAAATATCTTAGCGGTGCGCCGGTAAGGGGATGATATGCAGGTTGGGAAACTTCGTCATCGTGTAGAGCTGCAAAAACCCACTGCAGCACAGGATCCTGAATCTGGAGAGGTTGTCCCCTCTTGGGAATACGTTGCCACTCTCTGGGCCGAAGTCACGCCACTCTCCGTTCGTGAATTTATCGCGGCACAGGCTGGTCAAAGTGAGATTTCTGCGCGTATCAAAATCCGGCGCCGAAAAGATGTCACGGCAAAACACAGGATTTTATTTAGAAGCCAAATTTACAACATTGAGGGTGTGCTTCCCGATCCTGATAGTGGCCTGGAATACCTTACATTACCCTGTTCTGAGGGGGTGAACGATGGCTGATGGCATAGAGTTTTCGCTTATAGGTCTCGGTAGTCTTTTGGGTAAACTGGAGGGCATAAGTCAGGATTTGAAGAAGAAAGGCGGGCGGTTTGCCTTACGGAAGGCGGCTAACGTATTTGCTGATAAAGCAAAAGTAAATGCCCGGCGGGTGGATGACCCTCATACCGGGCGTAGCATTGCCGATAACATAGCCGTCAGGTGGAACGGAAAAGTGTTCAAAACCACCGGTGACCTGGGCTTTCGGGTCGGCGTTCTGCATGGTGCCGTGTTACAAAACCATCCAGATAAAGCCAAAAATGCCCCGACGCCACACTGGCGATTGCTGGAGTTTGGCACAGAAAATATGAAAGCTCAGCCCATAATGAGGCCAGCCATAGCATCGGGTGCCAGAGAGGCTATTAATACTTTCGTCGTAGAATATGAAAAGGCGATTGATAGAGCCCTCGCACGAGCCCAGAAAAAAGGAGGTTCATCATGATTGCGCCTATTTTCTCGGTGTGCTCTGCATCCGCAGCGGTAACCGCATTGCTTGGCACTTCCCCGGTGCGTATTTATCCGTTTGGACTCAAGGATGATGCTGTTATTTATCCGTATGCCGTATGGCAAAACGTCGGCGGCGCGCCAGAGATGTACCTCGGAACGACGCCAGACTTTGACAGCTTTTCACTTCAGGTAGACGTCTACGCGGAGACCGTGACTTCTGCAACAACCGTCGCCAAGGCATTGCGAGATGCTATTGAGCCTTACGCGTACATCACACGATGGGGCGATCAGGACAGAGACCCTGAAACAAAACGTTATCGCTACTCATTCGACGTTGACTGGATAGTTAAGCGTTGAATATCGACACATTAACCCACCGGCTAAAGCCGGTTTTTTTATGCCCGGAGAATGCCCATGTCTGTTGTGACGCAAGGTACCCAATTATATGTGCTCGCTGACGGTGTCGTCAGTGAGATTGAATGCATCACCGGCTTCACGCCTGGTGGTAACCCCGCTGACCAGATTGAAGATACCTGTCTTAGCGAGCGAAACACCCGGACCTATAAAAAAGGTTTACGTACGCCCGCACAGGCATCTGCAACGCTCAACGCGGATCCTGTTAATGCAAGCCACATCAAACTGCATACGCTGGCTGAGTCTGATGACCAAACGGATTTAACGTTTGCCGTAGGCTGGGCGGATGGTACGGCAATTCCTACCGTGGCTGCTGAAGGCGCTGCGGGTGCGGTCGATGGATTAGTACTGCCGGACTCTCGCACATGGTTTGTTTTCAAAGGCTATGTTGCAGACTTCCCGTTTGATTTCCAGGCGAATGCGGTGGTGACTACGACGGCCTCTATTCAACGCTCTGGTGCTGCTGTCTGGGTGCCAAAAGCGCAGACTGCCTGATCCTCTACTTCAGGGGCATTCCTGCCCCTTAATTAAATTCAAGCGAGAGAAATGTAATGAAATTGTCCCTGAAAACATTAACCACAACCGGTGCATTCACGGGTCGCCCGGTGGAAAAAGAAATCACCTGGAAGCAGGGAGAAGAAGAATTCAAAGCAACAACATTTATTCGCCCGCTGGGTTATCACTCGGCCAAATCTGACCTGATGGCTTTCGGCGGTAAAATCGATAGCGTGGCGGGGCGCATTGCCGCGTCTGTTTGTGACGAGGAAGGCCATGCAGTTTTCACGCCTGAAGATATCACCGGTGAAGCAGATCCTGAGCGCGGCGCTTTAGATGGCGCACTGACGATTGCACTGTTGGTGGCTATTCAGGAGGTAAACGACCTGGGAAAGGCGAAGCACTAACCGCGGAAGATGAAATCTGGTGTGAGTTGGTGATGAATGGCATAGGCGGCCGGACCATTGCTGAAGCACAGGAAAGGCTAAGCCTGGCAGAGTTCTGGATGTGGGTTAAATACCGTAATAAGTATGGCACCCTTAATCCAATGATGCGCACAGAGTGGGGTTCGGCGCTGGTTGCCAGCGTTATTGCTAATGTAAATCGTGAAAGAAATGCAGCCCCCTTCAAGGTCAGTGATTTTGCACCGCACATTGAAGACCCGGCAGGCACTGAGGGCATCACGCTCGCTCAGGCAATGAAAGAGTGGTGTTAATTATTTCATTTTTTGTTACATTCCTTGATGAATTGCTTTGTAAATTATTACGGGAAAAGTATATGAAATGGTTATGTGTTTTTGTCCTGAGCTTTCTAATTTCTGGATGTGCCAATAAAATCGATTATAACAAGGCTTCATTAAATTTATCTTTGGGTATGACTAAAGCTGAAGTCCAGCAAATTATGGGGCCACCGAGAAGAACGGATGTTAATTCCGAAAGAGAGCGCTGGATTTATTGGAATCCTGTTTTAATAGGTTTTACCCCTATAGATAATGAGCAATTAGCACAAGATCGTTTGGTTGTGACTTTTGTTAATAACAAAGTAACTAAGTGGGGAAAACAAACTATTGCTGATGACATAAACGAGAACACTCAAAAAATTTATCAAAGCGCATTCCAAAAGCCTCAGCAGCAATAAATTTATTCAATCAATTAAACCTCGCTACGGCGAGGTTTTTTTATGCCTGGAGTTTATATGGCCAGCAAATCGCTCGGTACTTTGACATTAGATTTGATCGCTAAAGTTGGTGGCTTTGTTTCTGGAATGGATCAAGCAGAGCGATCATCAGAAAAGTGGCGCAAACAAGTCGAAAAAGATGCAGAAGCTGTTGGTGCTGCTATCGGTAAAGTTGCCGTGGGTATTGGTGCGGCCGTAATTGGTGCGGGCCTTTCTGCTTTAGCTATTACTAAGAGTGTTTCTGAATCAGTGGTAGAAACCGACCGATGGGCTAAATCTTTAGGGATTAGTACTACCGAGCTTCAAAAATGGCAATATGCCGCGACTCAGGCGGGTTTATCTGGCGATAATATTGCAGATATTTTTAAAGATCTGAACGATAAAATTGGTGATGCGGCTCTCAATAAAAGCGGAGAAGCGGCACAGGCGCTTGATACCCTGGGCCTATCGGCAAAGAAGCTACAAAACATTTCTCCTGATAAACAACTGCTGGCAATAGCTGATGCGATGAAAGGTATGAACGTCGCACAGAAAACAACGATATTTGAAGCCTTGGGAAATGATCTTTCAAAAATGATCCCATTGCTTGATAACGGCGCTCAAGGGTTTCAAAAGCTTGCCAAAAAGGCGACCGATTCAGGCCTTGCGTTGCCGCAAGAGGATATTGATAAGCTTTTAAAGTTCAACTCGTTTATTCAGGATATTGAAGTTTCAGTTGATGGCCTCAAGAATAAAATCGCGGTTGGCCTAGCAAATGCCGATCTATCACCTTTGAAAACAGCACTGGATAATATCCAAAAAGTTTTAACATCACCGGATGTTCTTCAGGGGCTTGTTAATCTGGTTACTGAAAGCTCCAAATTAGTAGGGTGGTTAGTCAAAGCGGGCGCTGCTTTGGGTGATTTTGCACATACTACCAACGTTCGAGTTGCTGCTCTTGGTGGAAATATCGATGTTAAAAACATCGATCAGGTCACTGAGCGTATGAAGGTATTACAAAAGCAAATTGATGACAATCAAGATGGGTTTTATTCTTCAGGGCAGAGTTTTGTAGGTTGGGTGACGGGAGTTGATGACAGTGTTGGTCATGCAAAAAATGAATTACAGCGTTTAAGTAAGATTCGTGATGAACTCACAAAGCCGAAAACCATAAACCTGCCAACAGGATCGGCGACGGTTGATCCCACTTTAAAGAATAAGAGCTATAAGCTCGACGACGGGGAGAGTAATCAGAAGAAACCAAAAGCCCCCAAAGACCCTTTGGTATCGGCCTATGAAGACCGAATGAATGCACTTAAGCGCGCTGCCGCTCTAGTTGATACTACAGGTAAGAAAGAAAGCGATGTTACTGAGCTGCAAAAAATAAATTACGATATTCTTGATGGGAAATTATCGAAACTTAATGAGACCCAAAAAGATGCGCTAAGGCTGGCGGCAAAAGATCTAGATGCTAAAAATGCATTAAAAAAAGCCAATGAAGATAATATCGCAGCTCAGGAGTTTTCTGCAAATTTAGCCAAAGAAAATGCAAATGTTAGGCAAGGTTTGAATGTTGAGTTTATCGGAGCCGGTATGGGCTCTGAGGCAAAAGCACGAATGCAGGAGTTGGTTAGCGTACAGCAAGAATTTCAGGATAAGCAGGCAGATCTCCAATCCCAGCATAATAAAGGTCAGATCAGTGGCTCTCGTTACGATGCTGAAACAAAGGAATTACGTAAGGCTCTTGAAGAAAGACTGCAAGACTATAAAAAATACTGGGAACAACAAGATAAGCTTAAAGATGATTGGCAGAAGGGAGCACTTGATTCTCTTAAAGATTACACCAAATCTGCGCAAAACTATAATCAGCAAGCCGCTGATGCGGTATCTAGCATATTGCAATCTGCTACAAGCAGCCTTGCCGAAAACATCACGAATGTTATCAGTGGAACGGAATCATTAGGTGATGCGTTTGTAAACGTCGGACAAGCTATTCTTAATTCAATTGTTAATGCTTTAGCACAGATGGCAGCACAGTGGTTAATTAATCAGGCGCTAATGGCTACGCTGGGCGCAAGTGCAACAGCTGCAAGCATAGCTCAAGCTTCTGCATTAGCGGCAATCTGGGCACCCGCCGCAACAGCAGCATCTATAGCAACTCTTGGTGGAGCAGCTATTACAGGTACTGTTGCAAATGCATCTGCGATGGCTGCAGGTCAGGCTTTGTTCGGTATGGCTCACGATGGCCTGGACTCTGTTCCGCAGACGGGTACCTGGTTACTGCAAAAAGGTGAACGCGTCACTACTGCCAATACTTCTGCAAAATTGGATGCAACACTCGATAGAGTGAACAAAAGCTCGAATACGGGTGGCGGAAATGTTTACTCCCCAACCATTCCCATCAGCATTAATGGTAATCCATCCGATGCAACCATCGAACTCACCCGCAAAGCGGCAAAACAGGGGGCTATCGATGGTTACAACATGGTGACACGCGACTTGCAAAAAGGCACCGGCAATGTGCACGCCAGCATAACGTCAAAATATAACACGAAGAGGAGGGCTAAATAATGTCGATTACCACCAATATTGACTGGCCCGAACTCCTGAAATGCACACTTTTGCAGGACGGTTACTCTCTGTCTCCCGTTAGTCCGCTATTGCGAACTGATTTAAATAGCGGTCGTGCCCGGCAAAGGCGGAAGTACCTGTCAACGCCGATGGAAGTTAACCTGAATTTCATGTTCACCCCAGGGCAATACATGCTGTTCGAAGGTTTTTATCACTACCAGCTGAATGATGGTGTTGCCTGGTTCAATATGCCTCTCATCCTTTCGACGGGTGATGATAATTACGTCACGAGATTCAAAGATATTTATACCGAAGCAGATGTTCAGTCTGGGGTGAGTTGCTGGAAGCTCTCGGCCACGCTTGAGGTATGGGTGAGGCCGGTTATCGATCCAGACTGGAGTGAAATTCTTCCTGATTATCTCGCGGGTGCTGACATCTTTGATGTCGCAATGAATAGGGAGTGGCCTCTCAATGTCGATAATTGACCGACTTTATGCCAGCGGCGGTGATGAGGTCATTCTGGATACTCTGGAAATAAGAATCGGGGATCAGCAGTTCAATTTGATTGAGGCGTATGAGGACATTGTTTTGGGTGGTGTCACTTATACAGCCTGTGCCATGGACCTCTCTCTTCCAGAACGTAGCACGGAAGGCGCGCAGGATCTTGAGTTCACCCTGGGTAATATCACGGGCGAAGGTTCTGCCGCAATTCGTGCCGCGCTGGAAGAGTTAACCGAGGCAACGGTGACCTTCAGGCGGTTCACAAGTGACGATTTGAACACGCCTGCTGAAACGCCATACACCATGACGCTTAAGACCGCAGACTGGACCAACCTCCAAATCAAATTGACTGCTTCATTCATGAATGTGCTGGATACGGCCTGGCCGCGCCTGCGTTACGTGTTGAGCAAATTTCCGGGGCTTCGTTATTTATGAATTTTGATAAATACCAGTCTGTTCAATATACAGAGGCGGGTCGGAATT
>CAWUIY010000207.1:0-8446 GCA_963922555.1 uncultured Serratia sp.
GTTTTTCATCCCTATTGAGCAAAAATGCCGATATCATCAGGCTTGTAGTGAGGTGCGACCACTCAAAGTGTCACTGGCATACCTGTACAGATAGCGATGTATTGTATAAGTTTAAAATCAATCATCGACACGCTAAGTTCCGGTAGCGCAATGCGCAAATTCTGAAACCTAATTTTTAAAGTCTGTTTTCAGACTCGAATTCGGAATCTGGCGTGCAGTCTGTGCAACTTACTATAGTTTTTCTGATATACGACTGGAGAATACTAAAATGTACGATATGTCTTCTACTGATCTGAAATTAGCTGACTATATTTATGTCTCAAATCCAGAGCTTTACACTGATAATCAGGTAGTTGCTGCAATTTGTCGAGAACTCAAACAGCACCAGCAGAGTGTCAGTAACAAAGACATTATCCTGCGTTTGATCACCATGATTGAGCAAGAACAAGACGTTAACCAGCATGATGCTTATCTGCAGGCGCTGGAGTATGTGGTCTACAGCACGCCTGATGATGTCGAGTAATTGACTCCTCGCATTTAAAGAATGCCTGACCCTGTAACGGGTTGGGCATTTTTTATTCCAGCTGTAAATACTGGGCATTCAGTGCGCATTATTTGTTTAACTCAGATGATTATTAATATTGTTAAATAATTGAGTAGGAAACTACACGCGAAAACATCATTATTATTGTCCCATTTTCAAGTGCAGTTGCGCTATTGCTTAGGGTGCCGCTGTGCTTGATCTTTTTTGGTTTTGCTTCTCTTTACTCCCCTGTACAAGATTGATGAGCGAATTAATTCCCGCGCAACACGTTGGTTGCTTTTTCGATCTCAAAATAATCCTCAGCGCTGATATTTAGGATTTAATGCTTTCAACAGTGTGCAGCACGGAATGTTAAATAATAACTCATTGAAATAAATGCGGTTAATTATTGCGCTTTTTATTGGGTAATAATAGAAATGCTTTGAATTATGATGTTATCAAATTTAACTAAAAGTTTAAAAATAACGCAATCGCTTAGCGATGTGTGCCCTAAGTTCGTGAATATAAGGAATCTAAGCATTTTTTGATAAGACCCTCTCTTTATGCGAGTGCATCCTGCAAACAAATAAGGTTCTTCCTGGAAGAGACCTTAATCTAAAGTAAGTGGTTCAATTCTATTAATAAGAAATATCAAAGAGAGATAAAATAATGAAACGTTCAACGCTGGCTTTATTCGTTTCTTGCGGTTTATTTTCTGCAATGAGTCATGCAACCCCGGTGCAAGTATCTTCATTCGGCAATGCTCCTGCTGACAGTAAAGTGAATGGTTTTCATGGCACGTTTCTTTATGGCGATACCGGTACTGTAAACGGATTTGATTTGCCGATTCTCGGTTATGACGAGTTGGATAAATTAAATGGTTTCCAGCTGGGTGTCGTTGCGGGTTCGCACGTGCGCGAAGGCGTTAATGGGGCAACTCTGGGCCTGTTTAACTGGCACGGCGGTAACGACAACGGCGTGAATATCGGTCTGGCAAACCAGGTCGGCAATTTGAACGGTGTCAACGTGGGCCTTTACAGCGGCACGGCGGATGTTGCCGGTCTGAATCTGGGACTGGGCAACGACACGCATGACGTTACCGGTGTAAACCTTGCAGGCGTTGCCAACTACACTACCGGTTCGGTAACCGGTCTGAATTTCGCACCGTTTAACTGGACACAGGCTAAAACCACCGGCGCTAACCTGAGCGTGCTGAACCACACCGGCGATGTTACCGGTTTAAACATTGGCGCGGTGGGTAACTGGACCGAGGGCAATACCAAGGGGGCTAACATTGGTGTTATCAACAAGATTGGCAACGTGGAAGGCCTTAACCTAAGCGGCTTGAACTGGTCAGAAGACGTGACCGGTGCCAATATCGCCGTCGCTAACCGTACTCACAATGTCACGGGTTTAAACCTGGGTGCGCTGAACGTCGGCTGGAATATCACTGGTGCCAACGTGGGCGCGCTGAACTATTCCTATGATGTTAAAGGTCTGAACCTGGGTGCGATCAACATTTCACACAATGTAAAAGGGGCCAACATTGGTGCCATCAACGTTTCCGTGGCTAGCTCCAGCGATTTCGGTGTGATTAACTACGCTGACAGCACCTCATTCCAGTTCGGCCTGTTCAATGCCACCAAAGATCTGGAAGGCTTGCAGATTGGTCTGATCAACGTCGCGACCAACGCCACCGTTCCTGTATTGCCGCTGGTCAACTTCCACCGTTCATTCTAAGACGACTGACGATACACAGAAAAGCTCCCGTTAACCGGGAGCTTTTTTAATGGCTAAAATTCAGGATAACGCCTTACCCCAAATCGCCCCCGGCCACAGGCAGTACCGTGCCAGTAATGTAGCTGGCATCGTCGCTGGCAAGAAACAGAATTGCTGCCGCCTGTTCATCTACCGTGCCGTAACGATGCATCAGGCTGGTCTCTTTGGTTTGATCAATCACTCGCTGGTACCACTCGGTTTCCTGTTGGTCGGGCTGCTCATGATTGCGTGGCGTCAGGCGTGGCGGAGCCTCGGTACCTCCGGGCGCAGTGGCATTGATGCGAATTCCATTTTGCGAATATTCGAAAGCCAGCGACTGAGTCAATGCGTTAACGCCGCCTTTGGAAGCAGAGTACGGGACGCGATGAACGCCACGCGTCGCCACCGATGAAACATTCACGATGGCCCCTTTTTTGGCCTTAATCATATAAGGGAGTACGGCACGACATCCCCATAACGTAGGATATAAAGAACGGCGCACTTCGGCGTCTATCTGCTCGGGTGCGTACTCCGCAAAAGGGCGCGCCCAAATTGTCCCGCCGACATTATTCACCAATATATCCAGTTGCCCAAAGTACTGGAAAGCCTCTTCAAACGCCTGAAATGTGCTTTGCCATTGCTCAAGATCGGCACGCAGTGCCAGCACGTCGTGCCCCTCTGTGCGCAGATCGCGGGCGAGGTCCTCAACAAACGGAGCGCGATCGATTAGCACCAGTTTCGCGCCTTCACCCGCCGCGCGTTCGGCAACCGCTTTGCCTATTCCCTGTGCAGCGCCGGTGATCACCATGACACGGCCGCTAAATCGTTGATTATTCATAAATCTAGCTCTCCCTGATGGCCTGCGGGGTAAATTTTTCATAATAGAAATTACGTGGCGTAATGGCTTTGTTGTTCAAAAATCCCATAACGGCTTCAACCATCGGCGGCGGCCCGCAGAGGTAAATATCCACCTCACCATCGTTGATATGCTGCGGATCGAGGTGATCGGTGACATAGCCTTTGCGCTCGGCGGCAGAGGCTGGATCCGCCACCACCAGGTTGTAACTGAAACCTGGGATTTTTCGGGCAAACTCTTCAATCTGTTCGATTTTCACACTGTCGATATCGCGAGAAACGCCGTAAATAAGGTGAACCGGATGCGCGGGTTTCATCACCTTCAGGCTATGCAGCATGGAGAGGAACGGCGCGAGGCCCGTTCCTCCTGCCAGCATAAGGACAGGACGAGTGATTTCTCGCAGATAAAAGCTTCCCTGCGGACCGGTCAGCTTCAACACGTCGCCTGCTTTGGCCTGTTGTGTTAGATAACGGCTCATGCGGCCATCGGGAACGTTTCTGATTAAAAATGACAGCGTTTTGTCGCCGGGCAGTGAGCTGAACGAATAGGCGCGCGTTTCTGTAGAAGACGGTAGCTGGATATTGACGTATTGGCCGCTCAGGAAAGCGATCCCCGGATGACTGGTCAGCGACAGGGTCAGTTCAATCGCGCTTTCCGACAAAACTGCCGAACTGATGACCTCGGCCATGTAGTTCTCGCTACCGGTCTTGCACATTTGCGAAGACAGCGGGACCGAAATAACACAGTCGGATTGGGGCACCATCTGGCAGGTCAGGACTTGTCCGCTGGCGAATTCCTGGCTCGACAAGGCATCTTCGAGATAGTCATCACCCAGGTCGTATTGCCCCGATTCACAATGACATTTACAGGTACCGCAAACGCCATCGGAGCAGTCCATCGGAAGATTAATTTTCTGGCGGTAGGCGGCATCCAGCACTTTTTCATTTTCATTGCATTCTATGAAACGACTGACGCCATCTTCAAAATTGAGTGCGACGAGATAAGTCATTGGCCACCTCTATAGATGATAAATATCAATAACGTGATTGATATAATCATTGTTAAGTTGAATTATTTTGCGCGTGATTTGGAAAGCATCACCTTGTTTAATCAAGCTAAGCTCGGTGTGGCCAAAGAACTGATCTGTATGCTTATAGCGATGGCTATAGGTGCACCAGTTATAGCGAACCTCAAACTGATTGCCTTCATCGCGCATGACCTCGATATTACTCAGCAAGTGTGTGGTGCGCGGCTCGGGGGTGCTGGCAGCAGACCGCTCGGTTTTAATACGATAAACGCGGTCTTCCAGCCCGTCGCGAGTGGCATAGTAAATCAGCGATATCTCACGCTGCGGGTTACTCGTCAGGCAGTCATCGTCGCCCCAGGCGGGCATCCAGTACTCGGTTTTTGGGTGATAACATTCCAGCCACGCGTCCCAGTCGCGGTCGTCGAGTAAACGAGATTCACGAAACAGGAATTGCTCGATTTGCTGTTGCGTAGAGGCCATTACTTCACCCCCTTATCGTCAGGATGGATAGCGTTCAGCAGCGTTTTTTGCCAGTGATGATGATGGGTTATATACAGCGCCTCATCTTCTGCCGACGTGCCGCTAACCAGCGGGGTAATATCCATCAGCTCAGCGTTAGGATCTGCCCCGTCCAGCCAGCGGGTTGCACCGCGACTCATGTCGCTCCAGGGCAAATTCTGCGCGTTATAACCGCTCTGACAGGCGCGAAACTCCTCTAAATCGTCCGGTGTGCCCATGCCGCTGACGTTAAAGAAATCCTCGTATTGGCGGATGCGCAGCGCACGGTCTTCATCACTTTCACCCTTGGGACCAAAGCAAAAAATGGTGACCTCGGTTTTATCGACGGCAATTGGGCGCACGATGCGTAACTGAGTCGAGAACTGGTCCATCAGGTACAAGTTGGGATAGAGGCAAAGGTTGCGCGTCTCGTTAACCATCAGGTCGGCCTGCGTATCGCCAAACTGTTGTTTCAGCCTCTCCTGATGCTTAAAGATCGGCCTGACTTCCGGGTTTAAAACCCGCGTCCACAGCAGCATGTGTCCGTTCTCGAAACCATAAACGCCGCCGACGCTTTTTGACCAGCCGTTGGCGTCAACGGTGTGAGTCGCGTTGGCCTCATAGTTGCGGCGTGACATGGTCGAGGCATAGTTCCAATGCACCACGCTGACGTGATATCCGTCGGCACCGTTTTCCATTTGCAGCTTCCAGTTGCCCTCGTAGGTGTAACTCGAGGTTCCTGCGACCACTTCCAGACCATGTTCGGCAGGGTCGGTGATGAGGTCGATAATTTGGCGGGTATCGCCTAACCACTGGTCAATGTCGCACACGTCGGCATTGAGGCTGCCAAACAGAAACCCTTTGTAATTCGCCAGACGAGGCAAGGCTTTCAGATCATGTGAGCCGTCTTGTTTAAAGCAGGGCGGATAACCCCCGGTTTTTTCATCTTTAGCCTTGAGCAGCTTGCCACTATTGTTGAAGGTCCAGCCGTGGAACGGGCAGGTAAATGAGCTCTTGTTGCCGGTTTTACGGGTTGCCAACATGGCACCGCGATGAGAGCAGCTGTTTATTAGCGCATTCAGTTCGCCATTTTTATCGCGGGTAAGCATGACCGGCTGACGGCCCAGGGTTAGGGTGTAATAATCGCCCGGATTGGCTATCTGACTTTCATGAGCGAGAAAAACCCAGTTGCCTTCAAATATATGCTCCATTTCCAGTTCGAATAATTCAGCATCGGTGAAAATGTTGCGATTGCATTTATATATCCCGGCCTGTTTGTCGACCACCAGTGCGTTATTTAACTTTTCTTCAAGCGTGCGGGTGCGCTGCGATATAATCTCGCTCATATATAATCCTCGTTGACTCGTTTGGGAGAGGGCTTTAAGAAACGATGATGTTTATTACTCCAGAGCGCGCTCTCTTTTTATTCTTGCCTCCTTGTCATTGCTGCTTGTAGGTAAAAGTTTAAAATCGAATCTAATTTCGGTATGAGGATCTGGAATGTCGCGTTCGCGCGCAATATGCGGGTCCTCAATTTTAATCGGATCGGCAATAAGCTCTTCACGGGTGGCGAAGGCAAAATCATCCCAGAGATATTCATCGCCATTGAGATTAATTTGCGTGGTTAAATGCCTGAAGCCTGGACCGGAG
This sequence comes from uncultured Serratia sp., assembly GCA_963922555.1. GTDB lineage: Bacteria > Pseudomonadota > Gammaproteobacteria > Enterobacterales > Enterobacteriaceae > Rouxiella. The sequence continues at coordinate 6,313 of CAWUIY010000207.1, forward strand.
ACAAAGAAGTGAATATGCGCCGGGCGATTACCGTGACGACCCACGTGGCTTAGCAATGCCTGAGTCGGACCATCCGGAGGGCAACCATAGCCAGACGGCACGATGCTTCTCACCGCGTAGCGGCCATCCGCCCCGGTCTTGATGCGGCGACGCAGGTTGTATTCGCTTTGCGACTGGTCGAAGAAGGAGTAATTGCCCAGCGTGTTGGCATGCCAGATATCGACGATAGCACCCGCCACCGGGTTATTATCTGCGTCCGTGACCTGACCATAAAGCCACATAGGTTCGCCCTGGTCGACACCGTCATCCATACGAGCAAAACCGTTGCTGAGCGGGGCGTTCGCCACGTACAGCGGGCCTTCGATGGTGCGCGGCGTGCCGCCGTGCTGCCTGGCAAGTTTTTCCTCTTCGTCTGCGCGCATATCCAGGAAATGCTCAAGCCCCAGACCTGCGGCCAATAGCGCAGTTTCTTTGCGTTCGCCTAACACATTAAGATAATTGACCGCCTGCCAGAATTCTTCATCGCTGATATCGAACTCATCGATGGTGCGACAAATATCTCCAATTAGGCGTTGCAAAATAGCCTTAAAGCGCGGGTCGCCCTGATCCGTCGTCAGGCCGCAGCTGATTTCTAACAGTTGTTCCAGTTCTTTGGGATTAATTATATTTTTAGTCATGGCTCAATCCTCGTGTAGGGTTTTTTTGAGGTTATAAATCGTTAACTATCATTTTCTTTTATTGATGAAGGATGACGACATAAAGGCTGCACCGAAATCGTCATATAAGGATATAAAGGCAGCCCGGTTAAGATTTCATGTAACTCGGTATTGTCCTTCACATCAAAAATACTCACGTTTTCATATTTACCCGCGATACGCCAGATATGACGCCATTTACCCTCGCGCTGTAAATTCTGTGAGTATTTTTTCTCACGCTCCTTGATTTCGTTAACTTGTTCCACAGGTAAATGAGTAGGGATATTTACGATCATCTCGACTTTAAATAACATAATCTGCCTCGATTTAATTAGCGCTGTATTTTAACCCCTGAAATTAAGCAGGGGCTTTAATGGATTTATTTTCTTGAATAGTGTTGCAGTTTGTCTTCGTCAATCTCGACACCAAGCCCCGGCCCCTGCGGCAGCGAGACGTGGCCATTCTGATAATTCAGCGGGTTGACCACGATGTCATCTTTTAACAGCAGCGGGCCAAACATCTCGGTGCCGCTGGTCATTTCAAGCGTTGACCAGGCATGTAACGAGCTGACGGTGCCGAGAGTCCCTTCCAGCATGGTGCCGCCATACAGTGAAATACCGGCTGCCTGCGCGACGCGTGCAACCTTGATGACCTGTGCCGGGCCGCCGGCTTTGGCAATCTTGAGCGCAAAGGCGCCAGTAAAACCACCGCTGGCGAGAGCAAAGCCGGAATGGCTGTCCGACACTGCCTCATCCGCCAATATAGTCGCCTCGACGCGCTGGCTCAGGGCGATAAGATTACGCTGATCGTAAAGCGGTATCGGTTGTTCAATCAGGCTGACGCCGCCAGCGTGCAGCTTAGGAATAGCGAGCAGGGCGGTGGTCATGTCCCACGCCTGATTCACATCGACCTGCACCTTGATGTCGTCGCCCAGGGCCGATTTAATCGCCAGCGCGTGGGCCAGATCCTGCTTCAGCGAGTTTGCCCCAATCTTTAGCTTGAAGGTATTGTGGCGGCCTTCGGCAACCAGACGATGACCTTCTTCGATATCTTTGTTGGTGCTGCCGCTGGCTAGCGTCCACAATACCGGGATCTGCGTATTCAACGCGCCACCCAGCAGCGAACTGACCGGCAGGTTGAGCGTTTTGCCTTGTGCATCCAGAAACGCAGTTTCCAGCGCCGACTTGGCAAAGGTGTTGCCCTTCACCACGTCATTCATTTTTTTGGCTAACGCCTCCACGCCGCTAAACTCCTGGTGCAGCACGGTGGGGGCAAGATATTGATCGATAGCGGATTTTATCGCTTCCGGGCTTTCCGCTCCGTAACTCAGGCCGCCAATGGTCGTTGCTTCTCCCCAGCCCGTCACGCCGTTAGAAAAGGTGGCTTTGACGATGCACAGCGTCTGACACCCCATGGTGACCATGGAAAGTTTGTGCGGA
>CAWUIY010000208.1:0-8421 GCA_963922555.1 uncultured Serratia sp.
GCTGTAGCCCGGATTGGTCAATGTCGGCGTACTGCCGGTATTGGCGGGCATCATGCCGGAGATAAAGCTTGCCAGCACCGAACCTACGCCGGTGACCATCATCCAGCAGCCCATCATCACGCCCTGGTAGCGGACAGGAGCCAGTTTACCAATCATGGCGTAACCAATCGGTGAAATCATCAGCTCACCAATACTCTGGAACAGGTAACTGATCACTATCCATTTGAAAGCCATCAGGCCGTCGCCACCCGCAAAGTGGATCCCTATTGGCAGCACCAGCATGCCAATGCCAATACAGAACAGCGCTCCCGAGAACTGCAACGGGATATCAATGCGCAACCCCCGTTGACGCAGGCGTTTGAACCACAGAGCCATCAGCGGGCCGCCGACCACAATCACAATGGTATTGATATCCTGGATCCACTGTGGCGCGACGCGCAGGCCATAAACATTGAGATTGATGTTGTTCTCGGCAAACAGGGTCAGCCCCATCGGAGCCAGCTGATACAGTGTCCAGAATACCAGCGACCCCGCGGCAAGTAACAGGTAAGCCTTCATGCGGCTTTTCTCGTCCTGCTGACGATGCCTGGCCGTGACGATGCCCATAATAATAAAGATGATGACACCCAGCGTGACGACAAAATAGCTGCTGAATGCGGCCTGAGTCAGGAGAATACGGATAATCGGTACCAGCGCAATCAGGATGGCAATCCCCACCAGCATACGCTGCTTAAACTGACGCGAATTAACGTGCTTCAACGGCGTATTAATATCTTTAAGGATATTCCAGCGCGACAGGGTGAAAATAATCGCGACTGCGTTGCCCAGAGTGGCAAACAGGAACAGCGCTCGATAGTTCTCGGTAAGCTGGAAATAACCCGCGACGGTGAAACCAATAAAGAAACCGAGGTTCATTCCGGCGTAGTTCCACAGGAAAGCCGACTCACGACGATCGTCTTCTGGAGCAAAGCGCTGGGTCAGCATCATGTTCAGACAAGTGACGTTAAGCCCGCTGCCGGTCAGGAACATCGCCAGCCCCCAGTACAGGCCGCTAACGCCCGCGACGGCAATTAGCGCGCAGCCGATAACCTGCAATACCATGCCGAGTACAAACAGGTTGCGGTTACTGAGGTAGCGTCCCCCGAGGTAACCGCCAAACATGTGCAAACCGTAGTTGAAAGCGCCGAATACGCCCATGATGGCGTTAGCCTGATTTTCGCTAAAGCCCAGACGTTTGGTTGCGTAAAGCACCAGCGTCGAGTAAAGCACCGCGAAACCTAAAGTGGAAAAGGTTTGTATAAAGAACAGCGCGCCGGAGCCTGCGGGTATTACTGCGCGAGGATGTGTTGTATTTTCAGAATGACTCAAATCGTACCCCTGTACTTACTTGATTGTTCAGCCTGTAGTCAGGCTCAATAAAATTTATACAACTGCTAAATTTAGTGGCATAACTGCGTGCTCAAAAACGCGGCGGATTTTTATGCTCTGATTTTTGAGTTGCATCATGTTATACCGTTGCCAATAAGCAAACTCACAGCATTTTTTGCGAAAAATCATTTCATTTTGCGATGCGATCGTTTGTTATTCAAAACGGGCATCCGTTTAAAGGAAGATATAAAACGACTTCAACGATTGCCCTTTACTCTCCTTGCAAATTCGTAAATTTGCTCTGTAAATCAGCAAATTGCTTTAAATTTCGCTAAACGAACGGTAAAAATAAAAAGAGTGTTGACGATAGGGCCATAATTCCCTACATTAGCGGCCGTTGAGCAAGCACAACGTGTTTGTCCAACTACGGTGAGGTGTCTGAGTGGCTGAAGGAGCACGCCTGGAAAGTGTGTATACGCGAAAGTGTATCGAGGGTTCGAACCCCTCTCTCACCGCCAAATTATTGCGAAAGGGTCCAGATGAAAATCTGGGCCCTTTTTCGTTTGTGCTGCATAAACTCATTTTAGTGAGGGTGGACTGGCTGAAAATAAGTGTTTAAAACCGAGCTATGGGTTCAAATAGCCGGACTTATTTTCTGCCAAAGGCGGCGATGTTCTCTGTCGTTTAAGTCAATGCAGAGTTAAAACGGACAATTAAACAGCACATTGCTGAACTCGTGGGCATTCAGACCTAATTAGGGAAATAATCCTTGACCCAAAAAGGTTGTCTCCCTATAGTAGCGCCCCGTTGCACTGCTAAGCAGTGTGGCGCCACGGTGAGGTGTCTGAGTGGCTGAAGGAGCACGCCTGGAAAGTGTGTATACGCGAAAGTGTATCGAGGGTTCGAACCCCTCTCTCACCGCCAAATTAAGCTGAAAGGCCCTGATGAAAATCAGGGCCTTTTTGTTTGTCTGCGTTCTATGAAAATTAACGACCATCCCTGCAAGGTAAATTCAATTACCCTGAATATCCGCAATAACTGCCAGTTTCACCTAATTTGATCCATCCAATAGGGAGTTTCTGCTCGTTTCATTGCACAGCAGTTTTTTACCGGTGAAATTCTCAATCAATTGCTCACCGGCCAGCCACTCGCCATAGCCTGCAGCAGTATGGATATGCCCTGCTTTAGCAATAACCCTGATTTCACTGCCCCATGCAGACGCCAGCACTTCGGCTTTTGCCAGGGAAAGGTGCTCGTCATTATCGCTACAGATCAGCAAGGTTGTTGCCATTGATATCCTACCTATGATTGTCGATATTCATTGCATGACAAAATAGCTTTGGGAACGTAACGACGCAACCCATTGTTTTAGATTATAAGTGCAATAAAAAAGAAGACTCAAACGCCTCGACTCAAGGTGGCACACCACGACTACACACTTCGCTGAAGAACAAAATCCTAAAAACTGGAATGCTTTAATATTTGGAAATACTTATCATTCGTTGAATTTTGTGGGCAATAAATTCGAATGTTACACTCATAAATGCAAACTTAATGAATGCATCAAAGGGAAAAATTATGCGAATAGGTGAATTAGCACAACGCTCCGGAGTGAGTGAAAGAATGTTGCGCTATTACGAGCAAGAAGGCTTACTTCGCCCTGAAAGAACGGCATCTGGTTATCGAAATTACAGCCCTACTGACATAAAGAAAATAGAAAGAATCAGGCTACTCACCACCACGGGCCTCAAGATTGAAAGCATTCGCGTTATATTGCCTTGCATGATGGGTGAAAAAGAAATTTTCGAACCCTGTCCTGTTGTTAAAACCATACTCGAGCAAGAGCTTAAGAAATTAAATGCCCGCCTTAATGAATTCACTCAAAGTAAGCTCATGGTCGAGAGTTTCCTTCACGGAGTTGCGGCCGAAATAGAAAATTAACCTGCCTGCCATTAATTTCTCAAGAGCTTCAGTAGGTTGACATTGCAGGATACTTATTCTGAGTATCCGCATTTTTCATATCCAAAAATCATCTGTAATATAATCACACCCTATTAAAACCCTCAATTTACCGTTTCTGTTAGAACTATTTAAAACATTGACAACGCTGTTAGGGTCAAGCACTTTAACTAAAAAACTTTTTATTATAAAAAAGAATAATCTTATTCTATTTTTGTATTTGACGATGGCATTCAAAAGAAGCAATTCTGATTTGGAATTAAATGACGGCAACGGAAATTCTTCAAAAAAATCATTTTAATTTAAATCTGAAAAAATTTTAATCGGTCTCATATTCAAAAGCTGATATTTTAACTTATGACAAAAATCGATTATAAAAATAATGTGCTGAATTATGATTTAAAAAAAGAAAGTAGGCTTCTTCAGCTCATTGAGGATAGTGTTTACATTGATGAAAATAGCAGACTAGGTAATTTAGCCTGGGTGCGCTATGGTTCAACGATAATAAATTCTAGAATAGGCGATGTGGCGTTTATTGGTTTTAATTGAAAAATTGAAAATACAATTATTAGTGCAGGAACTCCTGTCACACAAGCTATAGAGAAAACTCTGTAGCTTTAAAGGAAAAGTATGAAAAACATTGTTGAATCACCCGCCATTAAAAACACATTGGATTCGTCCATAATTTCATGGATTTCATTTGCGACCATGTTTGTTATAGGAACAGATACTTTTGTTGTTGCGCCGTTATTACCGACTCTTTCTAAATTATTTGGCATCCCCTATGCCGTGTCAGGATGGATGGTCAGTGCTTATGCATTGGGTTATGCGTGTTTCGCGCTAATTTCTGGCCCTATTTCAGACTATTTGGACAGGCGTCATGTCTTGTTATGGGGGCTCGTCGCTTTTACTGTGACAACCGCACTGTGCGGGCTTGCTCACGGTTTTTGGTCAATGATTATTTTCAGGTTTCTGGCTGGAGTTAGTGCAGCATTTGTTTCCCCTCAAATCTGGGCCTCGATTCCACTGTTAGTTAGCAAGGAAAACATTGTTAAAACCATGGGGGCCGCCACCGCAGGTTTAGCTATAGCCCAAATTGTAGGCATCCCAATTGGTAGCTATTTAGCCATTATTTCCTGGAAGTTTTCATTCTTCGCGATTGGAGTAGCATCGGCTTTATTGCTAATACTGCAATATCTCCTGTTCCCTTCACTGCCGGGTAATAGAGCTAATAAATTTTCTATTTTAACCAGCTATCGACATGTCTTAAAAAACCGGACTTTGAAACTCTACATGCTCGGCTATCTAATTTTTCAAACAGGAAACTTTGAAGCAATTTCTTTTTATGGAAGCTGGTTATTTAAAGATTTCTCGATGGGCCTTTCCGACATTGGTAAATCCATGATCGCAATAGGACTAGGTAATGCTATTGGATCACTTTATGGCACCAAGTTAGTAAAATACATTAGAATTTCCAGGTCACTACTTTTTTCATTTTTAGCTATGACTCTACTTTATGTTATCGCTCCTTTTGCCCACACCCCAGAATCGGCAATATTGATTTTATCGCTGATTATGATGGTAGGGGGTTTTGCATTTGCTCTATTTATGGGCTCATTGCAATCTCACGCCGATGGAGCCAGGGTAACTGTGTCATCGTTAGCCAACGCCAGCATGTACATTGGCACAGCTATTGGAGGAGTTATCGGCGGCCAATTGTTGTCACATTTCTCAGGCTTTTTCGGCGTGGCCGGATTTACAGCCATTTGCTATCTGATTTCCTTAGCCATTTATACTTATTCTGGCGCATTCAAACATAAAAATTCTATTTAACTCTAAATCATCTGAAATAAAAAAGGCGACCTCTGGCCGCCTCTCTCAATGACAGATTTATTTCATCTGGTATCAAAACGCCTATTTGCTGGTATCGAGCGCAGGGAAGCTTTTCACCAGATCGTCGATGGCTTTCATCTGAACCAGGAACGGCTCCAGCTTGTCCAAAGGCAGCGCAGAAGGACCATCACACTTGGCGTTGGCCGGATCTTCGTGAGCTTCGATAAACAGGCCTGCAATACCCACTGCCATACCTGCACGCGCCAGCTCGGCAACCTGCGCACGACGGCCGCCAGACGCGGCACCAAACGGGTCACGCGTCTGCAGGGCATGAGTCACGTCGAAGATGACCGGATGACCGCCAGTGGCGCTAATCATCACGTTCATTCCCAGCATGTCGACCACCAGGTTGTCATAACCGAAGTTGCTGCCACGATCGCACAGAATAACCTGATCGTTGCCGCCTTCTTTGAATTTATCAACGATGTTACCCATCTGGCCCGGGCTAACGAACTGGGGTTTCTTAACGTTGATCACCGCGCCTGTTTTGGCCATCGCCTCAACCAGATCGGTCTGACGTGCCAGGAATGCAGGCAGCTGAATGACATCAACCACATCAGCGACCGGCTGTGCCTGCCAGCTTTCGTGAACGTCGGTAATAATTTTCACACCGAAAGCCGCTTTCAGATCCTGGAAAATCTTCATGCCTTCATCGAGGCCTGGACCGCGATAAGAGTGGATTGAAGAACGGTTGGCTTTGTCAAAAGAGGCTTTAAACACATAAGGAATGCCAAGTTTATCAGTCACTTTCACGTAGTGCTCACAAACGCGCATCGCCATGTCACGTGACTCGAGCACGTTCATGCCGCCAAACAACACAAACGGCAAATCGTTTGCTACGTTGATGTCCTTGATGCTAACCACTTTATGTTTCATGCTTTGGCCTTAATCAGTAATAAAGTAAAGGTACAAATGTGATATCACAGCCCAGAGAGCTGATTAATGTAATGTTATGTGTTTCTGTTCAATCGAATGAATCTGAACTTTAATCACTTCGGAAATAGGATCTTCCGGGCACTGCTCAACAAAGTAATTCAGGTCGGAAATCGCGACATGGTTACAGTCGAGCTGCGCATAAATCAGCCCACGGTCGCGGATTTCGTAGGGATCGTCTGGATCAAATTCCAGCACGGCTTCACTGGTGCTCAGCGCCAGTTCCATCTGTTTTTCTTCCATCAGCGCGGCTTTCAGCGTGTCGAGCATCTTGCGAATAATCATGGTGTGATCGGCTTCTTCGAGATCATCGTCCTCGATTTGCGCCCCCAGACCCAGATTGCCTTTCAGCCACACCTGCAAGATATGCTCGCTCAGCGTCTCGCCGTTCAGCGGGTTAATCAGCCACATCTCTTCGTCGAGCCAGTCGGCCCGCACAATAAGCTGAGTCGGGAAGATGACCGGCATCAGCGGTAAATCCAGCGCATGAGCGATATGCAGGAAGATCACGCCCAGTGAAACCGGCGTGCCCTGACGTGAAGCCAGCACCTTGTCTATCCAGATAGCATCAGAAAGGCGATAAACGCCGCCCGCGCCACCGAAACCCCAGGTACGATAAAATAATTCAATTAACACTTCGAGCTGCTGATCCTGATTTAAGTCTTCAGGTACCTTGCTTCTGGCTTCTTCAACCAGAGACTGCAACTGACGATAGACATCGTCGGCTTTAAAATCAAAGCGAATTGCCTGGGTCACCAGGATGACTCCTGCACTAAGGGGCGCAGTGTTAAATTCAAAATCAGCTATGGCACTCATAGTTATCCCATCAGCAGCGGTATTTTAGTTAGGGCTAGCTTAACAACCAAATACAAACAACCCAAGGCCAGAATAAAGGCCACCCAACGCGTCTTTTGGCTGCGCAAGCCATCCTTGCCTGACTTTAAAGCCACCATCCCAAGGGCGATGTAGATGATAACGCCAATTAGCTTCTCGGTCAGCCATGAACCTTGTGGGGTAAATGGATAAAAATGGGTAATCACCACCAGCCAGATACCGCTCACTAACATAAAGGTATCAATGATATGCGGTGCTATTTTCACCCAACGCTGCTTCATAATGTCGGCATTGGACCATTGCCAGAAAAAGCGAAGAATAAACAGAACGATACTGACAGTAATGAACAGGATATGGAAATCCTTTACCCAAATATATGACGACATTGCAGCATCCTTTTAATATCAGGTTAGCCATACAGGCTTAAACATTGCGGGAAACCTTTGGACCTGTTGAAATCGCCGAGGTAAATACTCAGCAAAAACAGGCCAAAGGAAGAAAAGTGAATTAACCAGCCTGCGGGGAGTCTGGCCATTGTCCTAAAGTGACGCGGTCGTTATCCCCATAGTCTTTAACTGTCTCGACCTGGGTGAAGCCCGCCGCCTGTAAAATGTCCCTTACCGCCTCGCCCTGCTGCCAGCCGTGTTCAAGCAACAACCAGCCTTGTGGGTCAAGGTGAGCGGGTGCATGGGCAACAATATAATCAATGTCAGCCAACCCATTATTGTCGGCAATCAAGGCAGTTGCAGGTTCGAAACGCACATCACCCTGTTCCAGATGTGGGTCGGCGGCGTCGATGTAGGGAGGATTACTGGCGATAAGTGCAAAACGCTGTCCTGCAACGGGAGCAAACCAGCTTCCCTGCAAAAACGAGGCATTGGCTATCGACAGTTTTTGGCCGTTATATTGCGCCAGTGAAACGGCTGCTGGCTGTAAATCGACACCAATTATCTGACAGTCGGGACGTTCGCTGGCAATTGCCAAAGCAATTGCGCCCGTGCCAGTGCCAAGATCCAATACGCGAGACGATCCCGCACCCAGGCGTAGCAAAGCTTGCTCAACCAGGCATTCGGTATCGGGACGGGGGATCAGCGTGGCGGGAGAAACGCTTAACGGCAGCGACCAAAATTCGCGTTCGCCGACGAGATAAGCAACGGGTTCGCCCTTCTCGCGGCGGCTCAGCAATGCTTCAAGCTGGAGCAAAGCCTGGTCGCTAAGTTCTGTTTCGCCAAAGGCCATGATATAGGTACGCGCACGGCCAGTAACGTGCCCAAGCAAGATTTCAGCATCTCGCTTTGGGCTGTCACTGGCCGCCAGACGACCTACCGCATGGGTCAACCAGCGGGTGAAATCCATTATTCCTGCTCGGACAACGCGGCGAGTTGGTCGGCTTGATATTCTGCCAGCAACGGCTCTATGACTGCATCGACCCCA
>CAWUIY010000209.1:0-8395 GCA_963922555.1 uncultured Serratia sp.
CCCAGCTGGAAGGTTCGACCTGGCATAGTCGCCAGCGCCAGATCCGCTTTATCCTGCGCGGTTGAAGTCTCGGTATCGCGCGTGCTCAGATAGTCCCAGTATTTTCTGTCGGTAATGTTGTAAATCCCACCGCTGACTCTGACGTTAGAAGCCACCTGAACATAGCCGGTCAAATCGACAATACCATAGCCCGGAATGCGCGCGTATTCCGTTGAGGAAGTCCCCAGGCTGCCCCCAGTGTTGTTGTAGGTTTCACGATTGGTGGCGGTAGCCTGCTTGCCTTTATTAAAGGTTGCCGTCACGGCCATGCCATAGAGCTTAGACGGGTCATCATAGGCCAGGCCAGCGACCAGTTTCATCGGCGCAACACTCTCGAGAGGAACGTATTTATCCCCTTCGTAGCTCGATTTCGAGGCCCCTTTAGAATAACCAAACGCCAGTCGCGCACTCAGGCCATCTACCTGCTGATACCAGGTGCCGAAGTTAAAGCGTGCGCTCAGGCTTGAACCGTAGATATAGGCTTTATCGCGGTTTTCTGCCTCATAAGCGATATAGATATTGCTCGGAATATTGGCAAATATCGCCGGGCTGCCAGAACGGGTATAGCGGGTGTAGGCAATAAAGTTTTTATACTGGCTGTAGAACGCGTTCAGGTTGAAGGTGATCCCCGGCGTCGCTTCTCCTTTGATGCCCCACTCATAGTTGTTGCTGGTTTCAGTCTTCAGATTCGAGTTGCCGATCAAGGCATATTGCGAACTACCGGCATAGCTGGAGCTAAGATTCCATGAGCCATAGAGCTGGCTGGCATCCGGGAATTGCGCGCCGCGCTTGTATTGCAGATAAGTCTGCACTTTCGGCGCAATATCATAAATAAAGGCCAGAGAAGGCAGTAGCTCGGTGTCGCTGGTCGTACCGTAAAGAGTCGAAAGTTCTGATTCGGAAAGGGAGCTATTGGCCAGCGTGCCAAGATCTTTAGGCTCAGTTTTCTGATAAGCCAGACGCAGCCCAGGCACGATTGAGAAGTTATGCCCGTCAACATCCCAGGTCATCGTGTCCTGCGCGAAGGCACCAAAGACATAGGTACGGCTATTGGCCTGTGGCGGCATCGTATAGCTGTAGGTAGTCTGCACCGGCGACTGGCTAAACGGACGATCGGTTTGCGTAATATTCCCGTTTACGCCCCAGCTGAATTCATGAATTCCCAATGATTTGGACATTTTGGTATCCAGCCCGAAGGTATGAGTATTCAGATCAGAGAAAGTGCGTACCAGACTGGTTCCCGTCGTCGAATTTGGCCCATAGGTATTGTCGTGTGCCTGGGTCTTTTGGAAGAACAGTCGGGTGTCGATGGTGTCCACCAGCAACGAGTACGGCGTCCAGTGATCTTGTAGGCTCGCGCTAATACGGCGTGTCTGGCTGGTCTGGTAATTGGTGCCGTTGGTCGCCGATCCCGCGCTGTTCCAGGAATCAAAATGGGTGTGATTGGTTTTCTGATACAGGTCGACTGTCCCGGTCAGTGTGTGGGTGTCCGTCGCGGCCCAAGTACCCGATGCCATCATGGCATCTGAATGCCAGTTGGCAGGATAAGCATCGCGCGTTCCGCTATTGTTGCGGGTTTCTTGTCCATCCCGACGGCTCAACACGACAATCCCACTGAGGTCGCGATCGCCACCGGCCACGGTTATGCCGTTATGCAAACTATGGTTGGAAGAGTCGTAATCGCTCTGATAACCAAAGTAGCTGTGCTTGTTTTCGTTCAGATAATCGTCGGCTGTTTTTGGCTTGAATGACACTGCGCCCCCGATGGCAGTGTTGGCATAAGAAACGTTGGTGGCTCCTGACTGGATGTCCACATTGCCATACATATAAGGGTCAATGTAATCACGGCCCATGCCGAAGGTGTCTTGCCCTGCACGCCCGACATAGGGGCGGCCGGTAGCAGTAGGTTGCGCGATACCGTCGACGTCAATGGCGACACGATTGGCTTCCAGGCCGCGCACGTTGTAACCGGTATAACCACCACGGTCAAAACCGCTTTTGCCCACGGAAGATCCTCCCGCAGAACCGACGGCACTGACCAGAGGCTGATAACGCATAATCGTACCGAAGTCATTCCCTCCATCACGCTGCATGTCTTTGGCAGAGATTTTGGTTTCTTCCCCGGCCTTTCTTTGTATTTTTGGCGCAATAACGGTCATGACATCACCGGAATCGGCGTTTTTATTATCGGAGTTGTTGACCAGTGGTGTTGAAACTGCATTTTCCGCTGCCACGGCGCTCATGACTGAGCTGGCGACCAGGCTTAAAGACAGCAGGGTTTTAAGATGACGTTTTCCCTTGTGTGGAGACATAAAAAAGGCCTTAGCAAGATTAGGATTATTATTTTACTCAGCCATTTTTCCAGCAAATAAAGACAGTTCGAGAGGAAACTGCCAAAAACAAATAAATTATATGCACAGCAATACCCTGTTATTAATCAGGTTTTTTATAATCACATGCTGTAATGAAAATGATAATAATTATCATAACCATTCATGTCAACATAACTTGGTCTCTAAGTTCCCCGCACTGATGTAATTTTTCGGTAAGTTTAAGAAGGTACAAGCATTAGTGTTGTTACGATTGATTAGCGATCATTTAGCGAAAAATGTGATATCTATCCTCACTGGGCGGGAATTTCCCCAACCAATGTTCAACAGTTTATCTACGCTTACAGAGTGTCCTGGTGAGCAGGACGTTCAAAATAAGGAATATGTTATGCGTCTACCCATTTTATTGTCATTGTTAGCAACGCTGTGTATCAGTGGGAATGTTATGGCCGCTGATGCCATGAAGGCCCCTTCCCCGGCACAGGCCGCTCAACGTCAGAAAATGACTGACTGTAATCAGCAGGCCACCACGCAAAGCCTTAAAGGAGATGAACGTAAGACTTTCATGAGCCACTGTCTGAAAGCTGAAACCAAATCCAGCGATAAGGCCATGACGCCACAGCAAAACAAAATGAAGACTTGTAATGCTGATGCTGCCACAAAAAATCTGAAAGGTGATGCTCGTAAAACATTCATGAGCACATGTTTGAAAAAAGCTGCGTAATCAGTACTAACGTAAACTCCCATTAACGCGCAGCCCGTAAACTCGGGCTGCGCGTTTCGTTTATTGATTGCCGACGCGGGGGGTCAGGCCATATAATGCACGCAGTCGTCATTGGAATTTCAGTAAATTGAGGAGTTTAGCTATGGCTGTAACCAAGCTGGTTCTTGTAAGACACGGCGAAAGTCAATGGAACCAAGAAAACCGTTTTACCGGTTGGCATGATGTTGATCTTTCGGACAAAGGTCGTACTGAAGCAAAACAGGCAGGTCAACTGCTGAAAGAAGAAGGCTTCCAGTTTGATTTCGCTTACACGTCTGTACTGAAACGTGCCATCCACACTCTGTGGAGTGTTCTGGATGAACTGGATCAGCCATGGCTGCCAGTCGAAAAATCCTGGAAATTGAACGAACGTCATTACGGCGCGCTGCAAGGCCTCGACAAAGCTGAAACCGCTGCAAAATACGGCGACGAGCAGGTTAAACAATGGCGTCGCGGCTTCCGCGTCACTCCTCCAGAGCTTGAAAGAACCGACGAGCGCTTCCCTGGCCACGACCCGCGTTATGCGAAACTGCGTCCTGAAGAACTGCCAACTACCGAGAGTTTGGCTCTGACTATCGAACGCGTTATTCCTTACTGGACTGACGTTATCAAACCACGCCTGGAAAGCGGCGAGCGCGTGATTGTTGCGGCTCACGGTAACTCCCTGCGTGCATTGGTTAAATATCTGGATAACCTCAGCGAAGACGAAATTCTTGAGCTGAACATCCCTACCGGTGTGCCACTGGTTTATGAGTTCGACGAGAACTTCAAACCAATCAAACATTACTACCTGGGTAACGCTGAAGAAATCGCTGCAAAAGCGGCAGCGGTTGCAAATCAGGGTAAGGCCAAGTAATTCAGTCCAGTACTGAAGACGAAAAAAAGAACGCCGAGGCGTTCTTTTTTTTTGGCTGCAATTTGCCGGCGTTTCGTTTCAGCGCCGGCAATACGCAGATTAAGCGCGGCGCTGTTTGACCGAGTTCGCCAGATTACGCAGCAGGGTTTCAGTGTCTTCCCAACCGATGCAGGCATCCGTCACGCTTTGGCCATAAACTAGCGGTTCGCCAGATTCCAGACTCTGATTGCCTTCAACCAGATTACTTTCGACCATCACGCCCATGATCGCGCGCTCGCCCTGAGCTATCTGACCGCAAACGTCTTCACAGACTTCCATCTGCTTTTTAAACTGTTTGCTGCTGTTGGCATGGCTGAAGTCGATCATGATTGAGGCTGGCAGACCGCCTTTTTTCAAGCCATCTTTCACGTCCTTCACATCATCGGCGCTGTAGTTTGGCTTTTTGCCACCGCGCAGAATGATATGGCAGTCGCTGTTGCCGGCGGTATTAACAATAGCAGAGTGGCCCCATTTGGTGACCGACAGGAAGCAATGCGGTGCACCGGCTGCGTTGATGGCATCAATAGCGACTTTAATGGTGCCATCGGTGCCGTTCTTGAAGCCAACCGGGCAAGACAGGCCAGAAGCCAGCTCGCGGTGAACCTGTGATTCGGTAGTACGCGCGCCGATTGCGCCCCAGCTCATCAGATCCGCCAGATACTGCGGGGTGATCATATCCAGGAATTCGCCCGCTGCAGGCAAGCCGGTGTCATTGATGTCCAGCAACAGTTTACGCGCGATTCTTAGCCCGTCGTTGATCTGGAAACTGTTATTCATTTGCGGATCGTTGATCAGGCCTTTCCAACCCACGGTGGTACGTGGTTTCTCAAAGTAAACGCGCATCACCACTTCCAGCTCACCGCGCAGTTCTTCACGCAGGGTCAACAGACGCGCGGCATACTCTTTGGCGGCTTTCGGATCATGGATGGAACAGGGGCCAATCACTACCAGTAAACGATCGTCATTACCCTTCAATATCTTATGGATAGCATTGCGCGCCTGGGCAACCGTTTTAGCGGCTTTATCCGTTGCGGGGAATTTTTCCAGCAGAGCAACCGGCGGCAAAAGTTCCTTAATTTCTTTGATACGTAAATCGTCGTTTTGATAATTCATAGCTGTTCCATTGGTATTTCAAAAAAGTGCGTGTCCGATTTCTAACCGCGTCCAATCTAGCGACAATGTGTACAACTGTAAATCCACTTTCCGCCATTAATCGGCATTTATCTCATTGCTTACCTTAGATCATCTACTAAGCTTTTATATTGATAAGTATTTTCAAGATTTGATGGTTGAACCTCAAACTTATAAGGAGATAGCAAATGAAAAAGCTCGCAATAATACTTCTGACCGCAGGCTTGGCTCTCAGCGCGGGTGCATTCGCTGAAGAGGGTTCTGGCTCCAATAACAACGGTAACGCAAACGCGTCCGATAGCCCAGGCTCTATGCAGAAGCTGGCTCCAAACGGCGTTGATAACAGCAAAATCAACACCTCGAACACTAATGTAGCCCAGCAGTCGCCGCATAAAAAAACCACCAAGATGCATCATAAAACCAGTAAAAATAAAGACCATAAAATTACCATGTGTAAAGACGGCCGTTGCCCAAATCAGGTTCCAGGCACCAAGCAGTCAGCCGATACCGGCAAATAACACATCGCGGTTTACCGGTAATTAAATTCCCGTAAAACTGCGGTGGGATCGTCGCTTTATGGCATTATCTGGTTATATCCTGACGGGAGGCTTCGGCTTCCCGTTTCTATCTTTGCCGAGTGCCGCATGCCAAGGTTACTTTTGGTCGATGACCATCCATTAGTAGAAGTTGCCATTGAGGCCGCGCTACAGCGTTCAGGCCACGTCTGGCAGTTGGACAGCGTTGAAGATGACCAGTCTGCAATGGCTCATCTTAAAATTCATGATTATCAACTGATTGTGCTTGATATCGGTCTGCCACAGGTCGATGGCTTACAGCTGCTTAAACGCATCTTGCGCCACCATCCCGCCCAGGCAGTGTTGATTTATACCGCTCAGGAAGAAGACGTTTACGCACGACTGGCTTTAGCCGGCGGCGCGAGCGGCTTTATCAATAAGGGACAGCCAATGAGTGAGCTGGTCGACGCTCTAGAGGCGCTGCGGCTTGGGCAAAAAGTATTTCCCGCCTGGCTGGACCAAGATGCTGATTCAGATAACGATGACAGCGGCGGTTCACTCACTCCTAAAGAGTTACAAATCATTGGGTTGCTGGCACAAGGCTATTCCAATCTGCACATCGCCAATATGCTAAATATCAGCAATAAAACCGTCAGTACTCATAAAAAGAACATCTTGCGCAAGACAGGCGCTAATAACCTGTTCGAGCTGGCCGCTGTGTATAAAGAATTGCAAAAGCCATGAAACGCCTGCGGCTGCTGATATTGTTGTTTGGATGCCTGCTGCTGCCCATCAGCTACGCCGCGACAGCAGCGGAATATCATCTGGTCAGTAACTTGACGTTACCGACCGATATGCTGCTTAACGGGGTACAAAGTCCGTGGCGAGGTAAAACTTTGCGGGCGGGGATCCTCAGTGACAACAGCAGTCCATATAACATTCTGATTGCCAATGATTATTATGGCTTGAATGCCGATTATCTCAGCTACGTGCAGCAGGTTACCGGGATCCATTTCGCCCTCAACGGTTACTCTAGCCAAGAGGCGCTGCTTGAGGCGCTAATACAGGGCCAGATAGACGTTATCTTCGGCGTGCCACAAAATCAGCTGCCGCCCGGCATGTGGTCCAGCAAACCCTATTATGTCAGCCCTTTGCGGGTATTGCGCAGTCGACAAAATGCCCGTCAGGTCATGGTTAATTCCCAAAGCGCGGAAATCGCCATCAGCAAGATGACCGGCATGGAAGCCTATGACCGCATTACCAGGCTTACCCACAACATTCAGTATTTTGACAGCAATCTACAGGCGATTTATTCGCTGCTAAACGGCAAAAGTGACTACCTGATTGCCGACGAAGCCAGCGCCAGCTTTATCATTGATCAGTTGCAACTCGGGCAGATCTATCAGGTCGAAACTGCACTCAATTTTGGCGACCTGTCTTTTATCTTTGCCAGCCAGAACCCAAAACTATTGAACGTGCTTAACCAGGCAATTAGTGCGACGCCGGTTGAAGTAATGAATCAGTTACAAGGACGCTGGAACAAACCGATCCCCAGTTATCTTGATACCGGCAACGCCGCGCTGACCCCCATGGAGGCACAATGGGTAAAGCAAAACCCGCTGGTGCATTTTGCCGCAACAGAAAACGACTATCCGTTTGTCTATCGCGGATCCGACGGGCAACCCCACGGCTTTGTGATTGATATCCTGAATATTATCGCGCAAAACAGCGGGCTGCGATTCTCCCCGGTATGGTCCGCCAATGAGCAAGATGCCGACCAGCAGGTTGATGAGCACAAGGCCGCTTTCCGCGCCGTTTTACCTCTGTTTGAACAGGCAAGACAACAGTATGAAAGCAGCATGGCTTATCATCGCTCGCTGTGGGGGGTTTATGTTGCGCAATCGTCTGGGAGTATTTCTGGCTGGCAGGACCTCAACGGCAAGCGCATCGGCGCATTGCGCGGCGATCTTTCGCTATCAATTATTCCCTCATCGAGCCAGGTGCAAATATTTAACGACAGTAATGCGCTTTATAATGCCCTTGCCCGCGGGCAGATTGACGCACTGGTCGATAATATCGTCACCGCTAATTTTACCGCTTTGTCGCGTTATTCCGGGGTGATTAAGCTGGCATTTGCCGCCAACAATATTTCCTACCCTATCGCCTTTGGTGTGCCGAAAGACTCCCCGTTGCTACTGAGTATTCTGGATAAAAACCTGCAGCAGATCCCGGTGCAAACGCTGCAAACGCTGCGCGACCAGTGGGTCAGCGATCGGCGCAACGTGATTGATGCCGTGAACGACAACCGTATGCAGCCGCAAACTACCTGGCTATTGGGCCTGCTGGCGGCGGTAGTCATCGTGTTGCTAGTGATTTTAGCTCGGCGTTTATATTTGCAACGTCGCGATAAACAGGAGCGCCAGCGACTGAATTTGGCACGGCTGCAGGCCGAGGAAGCCAACCAATCGAAAAGCCGTTTTCTGGCAACCATCAGCCATGAACTGCGCACGCCGATGCATGCCATTCTCGGCCTGCTTGAGCTGGAGCTAAAAGACGCGAAGTCGAGCAGCGAAAACCTGCCGCTGGTCAACAGTTCGGCCTCCTCGCTTATGAACCTGCTCAACGATCTGCAAGATTATGCCCGGCTTGATACCGGCACGTTAAGCCTTTCTCCGCAACCGCTGGCACTGCAGCCGTGGTTATCCCAGATGCCTAAATTGTT
>CAWUIY010000210.1:0-8376 GCA_963922555.1 uncultured Serratia sp.
TCATGAAAAAGATGCATAACAATGTACAAAATTACGCCTGGGGTAGCGTTAACGCGCTAACTGACCTTTACGGGATCGTTAATCCAGAGCATAAACCTATGGCAGAATTATGGATGGGGGCGCATCCCAAAAGCAGCTCCTCCATTGAAGATCAAGACGGCAATCTTCAGTCGCTGCGTGACATTATCAGCCAGGATTTAACCGGCAATCTGGGGACTAAGGTCGCGGATCGCTTCGGCGAGCTGCCGTTTCTGTTTAAGGTTCTTTGTGCCGACCAGCCACTTTCCATTCAGGTGCACCCAAGCAAAAGCAATGCTGTCATTGGTTTCGACAAAGAAAATCAGGTGGGTCTCGCCATTGATGCCGCTGAACGCAATTACAAGGATGCCAATCACAAGCCGGAACTGGTTTTTGCCCTGACGCCGTTTGCAGCAATGAACGGTTTCCGCGAGTTGGGTGAAATTCAATCGTTGCTGCAACCGGTATCGGGTGCGCACCCTGACATCGCTCATTTCCTGGCTAATCCTGATTTTGAACACCTGAAAACGCTGTTCGCGGCCCTGTTAGGTCTGGAGGGAGAAGAAAAATCGCTGGCGCTGGATATTCTTAAAAACGCCCTGCACAGCCAGCACGGAGGACCCTGGACGACCATTAGCAATATTGCGCAGCATTATCCGCACGACAGCGGCCTGTTCTCTCCGTTGTTGCTTAACGTGATTGAGCTAAAGCCGGGCGAAGCGATGTTCCTCTATGCAGAAACGCCACATGCTTATCTTAAAGGTGTTGCACTAGAAGTTATGGCTAACTCAGATAACGTTTTACGCGCCGGGCTAACGCCAAAATATATCGACATTCCCGAGCTGTTCGCCAATCTGCGCTTTGAGGCCAAACCTGCTGCTTCATTGCTGACAACGCCTGAAAAGCACGGCAGCGAACTTAGCTTCCCTATCCCTGTCGAAGATTTTGCCTTTTCTTTGCACGATCTGAGCGCTAATCCACAGACTCTGGCTCAGGAGAGCGCCGCCATTATTTTCTGCGTTGAAGGCCAAACCGTCCTTGAAAAAGCGCAACAGCAGGTCGTGTTACATCCTGGCGAGTCCTGCTATTTGCCTGCCAGCGACTCCCCGGTCAAGGCCAGCGGTAACGGGCGCATTGCCAGAGTGTTTAATCAGCTCTCCTGATCCCAGCAGCAGAATACGCCGCTCGAATTGTTTTAAAAGTCGTCATATTGATGTTTAAAAATGGCCAATTTTCCTAAATGTTTGCCTATTGGCCTTTTTTTCCACCACAATGGAAGCAGCAACCCGTTAAGTTTGATAGCCTTAACTCTCAGTAGATGTTAAAAGGATGAACAGAACTATGAAAAAATCGTTAGTCGCTGTAAGCGTCATTGTGGTGCTTGGAGCCGCCTGGACAGGCGCTTCCTGGTACACCGGTAAGCAACTTGAGCAAAATATGGGCGATGCCGTTGCCAATGCCAACGCGCAGATTCAGACCCATTATCCACACGCTGGCTTGAAAGTTGTTTATCAGGACTACCAGCGCGGTGTTTTCAGCAGCAGCGTACGCTTCGTAGTTCAGCCAGACGGCACTGCGCCTGAAGGCGTGCTAAAACCGGGTGATGATATTTCCTTTATCGAAACCATCGATCATGGTCCATTCCCGTTTGCTCAGCTCAAAAAGTTCAACCTCATTCCGAGTGCCGCGTCGGTTCATTCTGAATTAGAAAATACTGCGTCAGTTAAAAGCCTATTTGACCTGACTCAGGGCAAATCGCCGATCAACGCCGAAACGCGCGTAAGTTATAGCGGTGATACTGCTTCCGTTATCAATGTGCTGCCCATCAATTACGAGAAAAATACCAGCAAGCTTGAATTCGCCGGCGGCACCATCAATCTCGACGTTGCAAAAGATTTGAAGAAAGTCGATGTCGATACGAAAATTGGTAGTCTGGCGTTTACTTCGCCTAACCAGCTTGGCCAACTCGAGAAAATCACCCTCTCGGGTGTTAGCCTGAAAAGCGCCACGCATTTAAGCCAGTCTCAACTGTATATTGGCGACGGCGACCTCAATACCGACAACATCACAGTTAATATTGACGGTAAAGACGCGGCGCAGCTGGCGGGCATGAAAGTGCACAGTAACTTCAGCGAAGACCAGCAAAACCTGAAAGGTCAGCTGGATTACAGCGTTGACTCGCTGAAAGTACAGGGTACTGATTTTGGCTCCGGCAAACTGACCATCAAACTCGATAAGCTTGATGAACAGGCGCTGAAACAGTTCTCTGACACCTATAATCAGCAAGCGATGCAGCTTATGCAGCAGGCAGATAAACTCAGTCCTGAGGTTTACCAACAACAGGCCGTCGCGCTGCTCGTTTCCAATCTGCCGATTCTGCTGAAAGGCAGCCCAAGTATTACCGTCGATCCACTGAGCTGGAAAAACAGCAAGGGCGAGAGCACCTTTACCCTCAAACTTGATCTCAAGGATCCCGCCACCGCGACTCCGCAGGCACAATCTGAAGATCAGCTTATTTCTCAGCTGATTAACAGCGTTGATGCCAAACTGACCATTCCGGTTGATATGGCCACCGAGCTAACCACCCAAACCGCCAAAGTAGAAGGCTACAACGGAGATGACGCCGAGAAACTGGCTAAACAGCAGGTGCAGGGTTTGGCGGCAATGGGTCAGATGTTCAAAATAACCACCCTGCAAGACAACGCTATCACCAGCAGCTTCCACTTTGCTGATAATCAGGTTGATCTCAACGGCCAGAAAATGACCCTGCAACAGTTTGTTGGCCTGTTTGGCGTATTCGGTGGCCCGCAGATCCCGGCTGAAAATACCCCGGCACAGCCTGATACGCAGGGTCAATCGGATGCCCCGATGCCTCCTGCCGCAACGGTTCAGCCCGCGCAGTAATTTATAAGCTGTCGGTTTCAGGGCGTAAAGTGCAGACTTTACGCCCTTTTTATTGACCGGCTGGTTTACTAATTCAGCAGTCAAATCATCAGTCAGTGCTAACACTTACCGAAGACGCTATAATACTTTGCACTTTATTGATAATAAAAATGGGTGCTGCCAATGATTGATTCTCGACTACCGCTTACTGATATTCATCGCCATCTCGACGGCAACATTCGCGCCCAAACCATTCTGGACTTAGGTCGTCAATTTAATATCGCCCTGCCCGCTAACGAGCTGGAAGCCCTGCGCCCGCACGTTCAGGTGACTAAAACCGAGCCTGATTTGGTGAGCTTCCTGCAGAAACTCGACTGGGGCGTCGCGGTTCTGGGGTCTTTAGATGCCTGCCATCGCATTGCACAGGAAAACGTTGCCGATGCGGCAAGAGCGGGTATTCACTATGCCGAGCTGCGTTTCTCCCCTTACTACATGGCCATGAATCACAAACTGCCTATCGCGGGCGTAGTTGAAGCGGTCATTGATGGCGTGCGTCGCGGCTGCCGCGATCACGATATCGACGTCAATCTGATCGGCATTCTTAGCCGCACCTTTGGCGAAGATGCCTGCTTGCAAGAACTGGAAGGTTTACTGGCTCACAAAGACGGCATCACGGCGCTGGATCTGGCGGGTGATGAGCTAGGCTTCCCAGGCAGTTTGTTCCTCGACCACTTTAATCGTGGGCGCGACGCGGGCTGGCGTATCACGGTGCATGCCGGTGAAGCCGCAGGCCCGGAAAGTATCTGGCAGGCGATTCGTGAACTGGGTGCCGAGCGTATCGGTCACGGCGTGAAGGCCGCGGAAGATCCTGAGCTGATGGATTTTCTGGCCAAACACCAGATTGGAATAGAGTCTTGTCTGACCTCGAACATTCAAACCAGCACCGTTTCTTCGCTGGAAAAACATCCGCTGGCGACCTTCCTGCGCCACGGGGTTTTGGCATCCATTAACACTGATGACCCGGCGGTTCAGGGGATCGAGCTGGCCCACGAATACCAGGTTGCGGCCCCGGCGGCGGGCCTGACTCAGGCAGAAATTCGTCAGGCGCAGGAAAATGGCCTGACGATGGCCTTCCTGAGTGAAGCCGACAAGCAGCGGATCCGCGTTAAAGTTCAAGGCTAACAACAAGTAATAATGCAAAGGGCCAGATATTGTCTGGCCCTTTTTTATGCAGCAAACGACTTAGTTTTTAGGCACCGGGAGCGTTCTGGCTTGTTGCGCAGATTCGATACCTAGCTCGATGAGTTCCATGACGCGGATCGCATGCTCAGCGGTTACCGGATTGGGGCCTAAGCCATTGATTGCATCGCGCACGCCTGCATAATAAGCCGGATAATTACCCGGGATCGTCAACAGGCTTTTTTCCGCCAGCACGCCTTCATGGCTCAGTGTCAATACGCCATCGCGCATATCGTAACCCCAGTCCGGCTGCGGCAGGCGCTCACCGGCCTTGAGTCGGTCTTCCTGCGGGTCCAGCCCGTATTTCACGTAGCTGCCCTTTTCGCCTTGCAGAATGTAACGCGCGGTTTCTGCTGCAGCGTAAACGGTGCTGTGCAGCACCACGCGCAGGCGGGGATAGGTTAATACGGTATTAAAATAGTCTACGGCCTGAGCACCGGGCCTCAAAAGTGCCTGATCGGACTGAATGCTGTCTGGCATGCCGAACAGCTCCAGCGCCTGATCCAGCAAGTGCGACCCCAGGTCATACCAGATACCGCTCCCAAGCTCGGCAGATTCGCGCCAGCGGGTTTGCACCTGAGGACGATAACGATCGTAGTGAGACTCGAAGTATACGATTTCCCCCAGCGCCCCTTCCTTGATCAGCGATTTCAACGTGAGAAAATCAGCGTCCCAGCGGCGATTGTGGAAAACGGAGAGCAGTTTTCCCTGCTCTTCGGCCAGAATATTCAGCGATCGCGCTTCCCCCAATGTTACGGTGAAAGGCTTATCGACAACCACGTGTTTTCCCGCTTCCAGCGCCTGTTGCGCCAGGGGGAAATGGGTCGTATTAGGCGTCGGAATAACAACCAGATCGATAGTTGGATCGTTAAAAATTTTTTCGGGAGAGTCGACTACCGTGACGGATGGCCAGTCTGCGTGAACCTTTGTTGCATCGCTGCTCGATACGACGGCTAATTCAAGACCGGGTGTCCCGGAAATCAGCGGCGAGTGGAAAGTCTTGCTTGCGAAACCATAACCGATAAGCCCAACGCGCAATGAGTCTGTCATAATTTTTCCTAAGCTCTGCAAAAAGTCATTCACGGAGTTTAGCGCGAAATAGGCCTATCATGCACTTAAATAGCAACAACTTACCGTTAATAAGCACTTAGCAGGCCTGGCTTGGCCTGCCCGCAATCTGGGTCCGTATTTCTGGCTGTTATTCCACTATTATAGATTTTAATAACTGTGCGCAGGCGTGACCTCGCCTTCGGGCCAGGGGTGTGAACGATATGACCTTGCAGGATAATTTATTTCAAGGCTACGTCGGCGAAAATCGCTCGGGCTAACACCGACACGTTTTCGGAACACTCGTGAGAAATAGAGCTGATCGTCGTAGCCCACCACGCGCCCAATGGTGGCGATGGATTCCTGAGTGGTTTGCAGCAGGAGTTTGGCGCGAATAACTCGCTGATCTTCACGCCAGCGCAGAATATTTATCCCGACCTGCTCGCGGAAAAGATGCGCCAGCCGTGATGGAGACAGGCAAACGTGCCGTGCGACCTCATCAATTCGCAGCTCACCGGCCAAATTACCGGTAATAAACTGGCAGGCCTCGATAACGCGGGGATCCATGATTTTTTGCGGACTCTGCGGATCCTCTTCCATTGCCCTCAATAGCAGTCTTTCCAGCAGGTTCATTCCCAACTCTTCGCCAAAGCGTCGACCAGACTTTTGCGTTTGCTCAATATTGGCAAACATACGGTCGAATTCCAGTAATAAGGTGTTATTCGGCAAAGAAAGTCGGCCAACTTCACGGGTTTTGTTGTGCCATTCCAGCCAGTCGGCCCAATAGGCGCGCGGGCGGAAATACACCCAGCGGTGATACCAGCAATCGCTATTACTGGAGCGGGCGTAGAGATGGCGCGCTTTAGGCGGAAACAGCAGCAGATCGCCAGGATTGCAATAGAAAGTATCATCACCATCAAAGACTTTACCCTGCCCTTTGACGGTCAGATTCAGGATAAAACCTTTCATTCCGCCGGGCCGGTCAATGGAAAAGTCGAGCGGCCCATCGGCTAAAATAGGGGTCATGCCTGCCACCAGATAAGCATTAAAGCTGTACCCTGGGAGCAACGGGTTAGACTGCTGGTCCTGAATCATGCGGTGATACATTGGGCCTCCTCAAATCGACATGCTGGTCTTACCATTCTATCGGGCCGCAGAAAATCTGCCGGATTGTGTTAAAGAAATGTGAAGGAAATACACTTTTCTCGCTAATTATCGTCCGTAAGGCCCATTTAAAAAGTTGGAATCGTTTACACCGCCCGTTTGGCCTTCTGTTTGTAACGGTCAAAAATCACCGCAGCCAGCAGGATAAGGCCACGCACCACATACTGAGAAAACGGGGAAATATTCAGTAGATTCATCGCATTCTCCACGGTGCCCAGAATCAGCACCCCGGCGACTACATAGGAGATTTTGCCAATACCGCCTTTTAGGGACACACCGCCCAACACACAGGCAGAGATAACGATTAGCTCGTAGCCAAGTGAGGTCATCGGCTGTCCGCTGGTCATACGAGAAGCCAAAATGATCCCCGCCGCCGCAGAAACCAAGCCCGAGAGCACAAAAATGATGATTTTGGTACGCACCACCGGCACGCCGGCCAGTCGCGCCGCTTCCTCATTGCCGCCTATCGCCAGCGTATTGCGGCCAAAGGTGGTTTTGTTCAGCAACAGGCCAAAAGCAATCAGGCAACCCACGGTGATCCAGATAGGCGCGGGCAACCCAAACCAGTTGGCGTAGCCGAGAGCGAAGAAACGCTCGTCCTCGATGCCTACCGCTTTACCATCAGAAATAATGTAGGCCAGACCGCGAACAATTTGCATGGTCGCCAGCGTGGTGATCAGCGCATTGATTTTAAGACGCGCAATGACAAAACCGTTCACCAACCCGGAGAGCACGCCAAGCAGCAGGCCCGCACCGACGCCAATCCATAGGCTTTCGGTTATATTGATCACCACCGCCGTGGTGACCCCGGCGCAGGCAATCACCGAGGCGACAGACAGGTCAAAATCCCCTGATGCCAGGCAAAACAGCATCCCGCAGGCCACCATACCCGACATGGAAATCGCCAGCAGCAACCCTTTCATATTGATAAACGAACTGAAGTTGGGCACAAAGATTGAACAGGCGATAAACAGCGCGGCGAACACCACCAGCATGCCGTAGCTGTCCCAGATTCGCATCAGGCTCTGCCCACCGCGTGAGGCGGCGTTAGGCTGATCGGGTTTGGTTGAATTTGTGGTCATACTGGACATCGTTAAACTCCTGCTCAGATCCGCCCTAAGGGCATCCGGGATATTTGATTTAGCTTAGATTTCAGGCCAATGGGTTCAACTTAGTGCCGGGGTTCGCAGCATCGCCAATCCCAACGTTTTTTCTTCGGTGGCTTGCTCGTGGCTCAGCTCGCCGGTGATTTCCCCTTCGCGCATCACCAGGATCCGGTCGGCCAGTCCCAGCACCTCGGGAAGATCGCTGGAGGCAAATAGCACCGCAATGCCCTGTTTGGCCAGCGCATAAATCACGTTATAAATTTCATGCTTGGCACCGACGTCTATCCCGCGCGTAGGTTCATCCAGCAAAATCACTTTCATCTCTTCGGATAGCCAGCGCCCAAGAATGGCCTTCTGCTGATTGCCGCCCGAAAGATTCATGATCAGCTGTTCGGGGCCGGGCGTTTTGATGTTCAGCGCCTTGATCTGATGACCGGCGTTTTGCGCCTCCCAGCGATTGTTAATCAGGCACCCGGCCTTGACGCTTTTACGCCGTGCGCTGATGTTGATGTTGTCGCGAACTGAATGCACCGGAATAATGCCGTCGGCCTTGCGGTCCTCCGGGCAGAGCATGATGCCTTCTCGAATCGCGTCTATCGGTGAAGAAATTTTTAACGGTTTGCCGTCGAGCAACACCTGTCCGCCGGTGATCCTGGTGCCACCAAACAGCCCTTTCATCAGCTCGCTGCGCCCGGCTCCGACCAATCCAAACAGGCCGACAATTTCCCCTTGCCGCACCGTAAGGCTGACTGGCGTCTTGACTCCCGGCGCCTTTACCGCATCCAGCTCAAGACGTATTTCGCCCAACGCTCTGGGCTGATAACCATAGACATCGCCTAGATTGCGGCCCACCATCGCCTGTACCACAAGGTCGGGATCGACCTGCTGCCTCTCGTTAAACGTCCGGACATAGCGGCCA
>CAWUIY010000211.1:0-8238 GCA_963922555.1 uncultured Serratia sp.
GGCGTGCCTGTTGCAGCGTTTTGTTCACCATCGCCTCTTTGTCCTGATCGTGCATCAGGAACAAATAAGTGTCTGGCGCAATCTGGCTGCGTACCATTCTAATTTCATAGACTTCGTTATTCACTGTCGCCTGAATTACGCCGTGATGCTCCTCGGCCATGTTGGCGATTTTATCCAGGCTCAAATGCGGCAACAGCTGCTCGGCAATTTTGTTGCTGACCACCACGCTATGACTGCTGAAGTTATAAATCAGCAGGCCCACAGACAGGTTAGAAATAATTTCTTGATTCAATGCCTGTTGCGTGTGCAGTTGGTGAGCCAGGTTTTCGCTAGGACGAATAAACTTATGACGGATCAGGTAAATCCCCGACATTGCCATGCCCAGCAGAATTAGATTTACCAGAATCAGCCAAAAATTGTTGTGCACCAGATCGACTGTCAGGGCAATGAGCGGAATGCGATAAGTCAGATTCAGCGGCGAGTTGCTTAACGGCGCAGTCAGATAAATCGACCAGTCGCGCAGGGTGATGGTGCTTCCTGCATTAGGATCCTGCGGCGCATCGCCCTCGTTAACGGTGTCATTATTGCTGGTTAGCTGAAAGTTGTCCCGTGCCATTGTTGCCGGAGCCATGTCGCTCATTGGCAGATCAAAGGCAATTACCGTCGCCAGATTTCCAGGATTATTAAAGGTAGTGCGCAGCGAGAAAAAGTAGTCGTTGGAATTCCGCTGCTTACGCAATGTAGAGTAGCTTTCACGCTCGTCCAGCGTATTGGCCTGTTGCAGCATTTCGGCACGACGGGCCTGCAAGCCAGCATAGAAATAGTTCTCTTTCAGCCGTGAATCTTGCTGTTGCAACGGCTGAGTAGTGACCATCATCAGGCTATTGTCTTGCCCGTTGAGGTAGTAGAGAGTGTAAGGCAGATTCTTCGCGCCCCACTGGTCATCGAGAAAAGCGGAAATTTTCAGCGTCAGATCCAGCGTGGCCGCATCGTGGGTGCCGTAGATTACCGCATCAGTTTTCTTATGCGGTTTATTGATGAAAAACATGTCCTGGCGCAGCTTTACTTCTTGCACGTTAGCCGGGATCTGCGCCAGCGGCTGTCCGGTAAAGTTGTCGTAAATCTGGTAGGTCAGATAACGATAGTGATCGATACGCTTCTGTATGCGGTCGGCGGTATATTGCACCGTGTGCAGCCTGTCATTCAGGTAAGCATTGGTATAGTTATAGCCATACAGGCCCAGGCCGATTGCCAATAGCAAAATGAAGACCCAAAAAGATCGCGTAATATTGGTCGAATTCAGCGATAAATATTTACTTGGCATGGTGGTGAGGCTTTTCCTTGATTAGCGCGTCACGGCGCGGGCGCTGGCAGTGACCAGCAGCATCAACGCAGCAACACAGCTTAACGCAATCGACAGACCATAGAGTTGAGCAATAAAACCGACCAGCGCAGGCCCGGCCAAGATCCCGGCATAGCCGAGCGTTGTGACCGACGCAATTGCCAGATTGGCAGGCATGGTTTTCTGATTACCGGCAGCGCTGAACATAATTGGCACCAAATTTGACGCGCCGAAACCGACCATAACAAAACCTGCTGCCACAGCATAGAGACTATCGACGCCAACGGAAAGCAGCAGACCGGCGCAGGCAATAAGACTGCCAAAAAACAGCACCTTGAAGCGACCAAAGTAATTGACTACTTTATCGCCGGAAAGGCGGCCGACAGTCATCGCAACGGCAAACAGGGTATAGCCCATACCGGCATGATGAGGGCTAACGTCGCGAACAGAGGTTAAATACAGTGCGCTCCAGTCGAGCATTGCGCCTTCGGTCATAAACATCACGAAACACAGCAGCCCGAGGAAAATCACCCAGCCGCGCGGCAACACCAGCATGGGGTCACCTTGCTTGCTTTTCGTGTCTTGCCATAAATGTTTGCTCACCAGGAAAAGCGTGAGAAGAACCAGCGCAATGACGACCAGGCTGGCGATAAACGGCGTAAAATTCAGCGACAGTAGTCCGCTTACCGCCAGGGCGCCCAGAATACAACCGATGCTGAAAAAGCCGTGAAAACCGGACATCATCGCACGACCGCTGGCTCTTTCGACCACCACCGCATGCACGTTCATGGCCACATCAACCATGCCCATCGCGACGCCAAACAGCAGCAGCGCCAGCGCCATGCCGACGGGGCTGTCCATGACGGTCAGCAGCGGAAGGTCAATGCAAAGCAGTAGCAATGCCACAACGATCACCGTCTTGCAACCCAGTTTACCGGTCAACATTCCGGTCAGCGGCATCGAGAAGGTCGATCCTGCGCCGATGCACAGCAACAGCAGGCCTAAGGTGCCGTCGCTGATATCAAGGCGAGACTTAACGAAGGGCACTAGCGGTGCCCAGGCCGACATGGCAAAGCCAGAAAGTAGGAAGATAATGCGGGTAGACATCTGCTGCGCTCGACCCGGACTGGCATCGGTTCTGGGGAGCATTATGGTCGATTCGGCTGGCATGTTGTCGTCAATCCTTTGTTATTGTTCTAAGAAATCCATTTGCAGGATATAACGAATATTTGTCGATATAAGGCTAACTTTCAATAAAAAAAGCCAGTTTTGTGTAAAACTGGCCGCATATTCTAACAGATTGCACCAATGAGTGTTATTTCCTGTCGTCCTAATCTGCCTGCTGTGGCATTGACTCTTCATCCGGCAGTGCTGGTGCGCTGCTCTGACGATAAGGCGCAGTAAAGTCCGCCCCTTCAACCTTGCGCTTATCCTGCCACAGGCTCATGCGGGCGCGTAGCGAACCTTCCAACTGCGTCAAAGCGTGACGCGCAACATCGGATTCCGGGTTCAGCTCAAGCACGAAATTCATCAGCTGCCAGGCGATATATTTGTTCTTTTTAGTGCCTATGCCCTGCATATAAGCCATGCCGAGAGTATAGGCGGCTTCAAAACGCTCGGCGTGATTTTCTTGAGCAAGGATCGCCGGCAGGCTTTCCTCGACTGCCTGGCGTTTGTCCGCATCCAAACCGAGATCTAGGGCACAGCTTGCGCGCCAGTAATCTGCCGAAGGATGGCCGGCATCGCTGGCCCGTTGATACCACTGCATTGCCTGAGGATAATCCACATCGCCGCCAAGTCCTTCACGCAGCGCATTGGCACAGCTGAACATGGCCGGTACCAGGCCCGAGCGAGCGGCGCTCAGCACGCAGTCCAGCGCGTTGCTGTCGTTATGCAGCGCTTCAGGAACATCCTGGTGCCAGGCATTGCGATAGAAGAAGAACAATTCATAACTGTGGATAGCGCTGCCACGTCGCGCCATTTCCGTCATCAGGAAATGTGTGGCGTCGAGATCGTCATTGATTGCCATGTCATGAGCCAGCACCAGCAAGTCCTTGCTTACCGACTCGACCGAGTGTTGCTGCTTCATCAATGCCCACGCCCGATCCATCAAGCCACTGCTTAATGAAGGATCGCACGGCAGGCCATAGAGTCCGTAATGCACCGCCGCCGCCGCAAAGGCCGTCAACATGGGATCGTCGGCGCGATTAATGGCGCGGATCAACAATGACGTCAGAACAGAAAGCCCCTCCAGTTGCTCATTAGCCAGCACCGAGCGGGAAATAAACAGCGCGGCAAACTTACCCGGCATAGCGTCTGGTGAGACGGCAAACAAATCGGCATAAACCTGAAGCCCGGCATTGTCATCATCTTGCCAATAGGCGATGCAGGTCCCTGCCAGGTTGAGAAGCGCGATGCGCGTAGCGGGTTCCAGCGGTTGCGCCAGTAGCGAGGCGAGTCTCTGCTGCAACTGCTCGGCACGAGGTGATTCTCGGTCGGCAATTTCTCCTGCTAGCGCGTCGAGCAGGGCATTAGCGCGGAACTGATTTCTTTCATCATTGCTAAACTCGGCGCACAACGGGCCTTCAATAATCAGATTCTGCTGCTCTTCGCCGCCGCCCCAATAGCTTGAATGGAACAGTAAATAAGACTCCATGCTGCCCACGTCGCTGTGACGCACCGACATTGCCATGCGCAGCCAGTAATCCAGAGCATCTTCCTGATTGCGGCGAGTCTGCTGTAGCGAAGAAGGTAGCAACTGCGGCCAGTGAGCAGCCGGGGCAACGCCCAGCTCGTAAAGATAGGCTGCGCCCTGATGCCAAACCGGGCTGTCTTGAATATTAAACTGCTCGTGCAAAGGCTTGGGTGACTGACCGGCAAACAAAGCCCTCAGCCAGTAAGGTTCACCAAAGCCACCGGCGAGGTTCATCATGTGTCGAAAGGCGTGGGTTGGACGCGGATGGCAGGCGATGGCATTAAGGAAAGACATCACCGCATAGTCACAGCACAGCTGAGCGCCCAGCCATTGAGAATCTTCAACGTCATGTTCTGGACCCTTGCCCCGGCGAATTACCCAGGCATAGTCATGCCAGAACATGCCCATCAGGCAATGAACGTGATAACTGGTCGGACACTGCTGCACCCAGTCATTTAAAATTTCCAGACGCTGCTGTGCGTTCTCGTCTTTGGAGAACAGCGTATCGGGATGCATGATCAAACCGTAAGCATTGTCTGCTTCAGTCTGGTTCTGCCAACCGCGCATTTGTGACAACAGCCACTCGTCTAGTTTTAGGAAACGGCGGGTTGCCAAAAGCATTTGCGCCTTGGCGATGTTGTCTTGCTTGTCCGGTTGTTGCATGCGATTCCTTGTCACCTGGTCAATAGTCGAAATGTGCCAGTGTAGCGACCCTTGAGGCTCACCACAGCGGGATTGCTCTTATAGTAACGGAATATGCGCCAGCCTTCTTGGTTTACTGAGAGGATAAAGTGTGAAACCAAGACTTAAAAAAGCGCCTTATGGACAGTGTTGATGCTTATTAAAATCCTTACATATTGTGTGTTAAGCCAAGACGAGAAGAGATAAAACAGTGTTTTATATTTTAATTAATTTATTGACTATTAAGAAAATCTAATAAATTCAGGATGGAAATCAAAAAATCACAATTTAATATCGAGGTTTATTGGGTTTAATTCGCAGAGTGAAATAAACAACGTGTGGGTGAAAATTGAGCTTTTACGGAAGAATAAGCAAAGGAGAGGATAATTACGGCAATGAACTACAGCACAAAAAGGCAAAAAAAACCGGCCAAAAGGCCGGCTGTTGTTTCCAAAAACAGGGAATAATGAAAGTAATAAATAACAAATAATGATGATAGCGGGAAAGATTATAGAGCAACGCCTGAATTTTGATTTATCACTTAGTGCGTTTTGTGTGGTTATTATCAATATGATTTTAAAC
This sequence comes from uncultured Serratia sp., assembly GCA_963922555.1. Taxonomy (GTDB): domain Bacteria; phylum Pseudomonadota; class Gammaproteobacteria; order Enterobacterales; family Enterobacteriaceae; genus Rouxiella. The sequence goes on from CAWUIY010000211.1 coordinate 5,301, forward strand.
AATTATTCTTATTTTTAACGATAAGTGCTGTTATTTTTGTATTTCCTTCGCTGATAAAAGTTCAAAAAAATACAATTTTTGTTACATTTGCTTATTGAGATGAAACACTATCATTAATTCAGTATCATTTTCTTTCTGGATTAATACATGTAAATCCTGAGAATAGATTTGCCTGTCGAGCATAACAAATTTTTTACATTCGTAAATTTATAAAACAGTGGCGGCGACTCGACATCTTTGATGAGGATAGACAAATGAAACTTCGCGTTCTTTCAATCTTGATCCCTGCGGTATTATTCGCGGGCGCAGCAAGTGCAGCTGAAATCTACAACAAAGACGGAAATATATTAGACCTAAACGGTAAGGTTGATGCCGAGCATTACTTCTCAAAAAATGACGGTGTTGATGGTGACCAATCCTATTTGCGTTTTGGATTCGACGGCCAGACTAAAATCAGCGATCAGCTGACTGGCTATGGTCAGTGGGAGTATCAGGCAGCGCTGAACAGTTCTGAAGAAGAAGGGACCGCCAACAGTTACACTCGCGTCGGTTTCGCCGGTTTGAAATTTGGAAACTGGGGTTCACTGGACTACGGCCGCAACTACGGCGTGCTGTATGACATCGGTTCATGGACTGACGTCCTGCCAGAGTTTGGCGGCGATACCTACACTCCAGACAACTTCATGGAACAGCGCGGCAACGGCATGTTGACCTACCGTGCAAATGATTTCTTTGGTCTGATTCAGGGCTTGAATATCGCTCTGCAATATCAGGGTAAAAATGATAATCCAGGCGGCGAATCCTCAGGTCGTTCGGCGCAGGCCGCTAACGGCGACGGTTACGGAATGTCCGCAACTTACGCTCTGGGCATGGGCGTGAGCGCAGCAGCGGCTTACACCAGCTCTAAACGCACGACAGATCAAAACGAGCTGGACTACGGCGACGCCAATCGCGCCAAGGCCGCGAGCGTGGGTCTGAAATACGATGCCAACAACGTTTATCTCGCCGCGATGTTTACTCATACCAAAGATCTGACCCGTATCGGCGATGACTCTGATGCTCTTGACGGTTTCGCGAAAAAAGCGGACAACTTTGAAGCTGTAGCCCAGTACCAGTTCGACAATGGCTTGCGTCCGTCGTTGGCGTTCCTGCAGTCACGCGGTAAAGGCATTAACAGCGACAGTGGTCTGGGTGCGAATTACGGCACTCAGAATATCGAGAAATATATCGATATCGGTACTTACTACTACTTCAACAAAAACATGTCCACTTTCATCGACTATAAACTTAACTTGATGAAAACCAATGATTTCACGGATGCTACGGGTATCAACACCAAAGACGTTGTGGCCTTGGGCCTGATCTATCAGTTCTAGGGTTTGCCTTTTACAGACACAGATTTAACCGACACAGAAAGAAAAGACGCAGCTTAAGGCTGCGTTTTTTTCGCTTATATCGATCAAGGCATAATCTCTGGTGCAGCAAGGAGCCGCTCCAGCATCTGCTGAAAAAGCTTTGCCGTGTGTTCCGCATTGTTCCCCAGCTGCGCTTTTACAATCGCGCCATCGATTAGCATAGCAATGCTCTCCGCGATCTGATTTTTATCTGCAGGCTCCTTAAAATAACCGGCAATCACGTCGGCCATCTCTTTCTTGTGGGCTACAGAAATTTCAAGCACCTCTGGGAGAGCATCAGCATATTCGAGACTACTGTTAATAAACGCGCAACCGCGAAAATCCTCATGTACAAACCAGGCCTGTAACGTCACGGCCAACGCGGCCGGGAATCGCAGGCCCAGAGAGATGTTTTGCTGCAATGTTTCCGTGAACCAGCTAATCCAGCGGCGGTGGCGATAATCCAAAAAAGCCAGAATCAGCGCATCCTTACTCGGATAATGCCGGTAAAAAGTGACCTTGGTTACGCCAGCTTGTTTAATGATTAAATCAATGCCGGTGGCACGGATACCATCGCGATAAAACAGGTCATGAGCGGTGTGCAGAATTCGCTCACGCGCTGCTAATGGGGCGTTAACGGAAAAGGGCTGAGTATCCATAAAGCATCCTGAGAGGAATTGATTGTTTAAACATAAAGCATGTAGACAGCTCTGTCTACATGCGTTAGTGTGACAGGTGTAGACAGAGCTGTCTACGTGACGTGTCGATGCAATCTTTTCTTTTATAAAGTGAGGCCGTAATGACCGACAACAACAGTTTGAACCTGAAAAAGCCGCTGCCGCCGTTTACTCGTGAAAGCGCAGTCGAGAAAGTCCGACTGGCGGAAGATGCCTGGAACAGCCGCGATCCGCTGCGTGTCAGCCAGGTGTATTCCGTCGATACTCGTTGGCGTAACCGCAGCGAATTTGTTAATGGCCAACCCGCTGTGGTTGAGTTTTTACAGCGAAAATGGGCCAAAGAGTTGGATTATCGGTTGATCAAAGAGCTTTGGGCATTCGATGGCGAGCGAATTGCCGTGCGTTTCGCCTATGAATGGCACGATGATTCAGGCAACTGGTTTAGGAGTTTTGGTAATGAAAACTGGGCGTTTAACGAACAGGGCTTGATGTACGAACGGCATGCCTGCATCAACGATTTGCCAATAAAAGAGTCTGAACGCCAGTTCCACTGGCCTCTGGGGCGTAGACCCGACGATCATCCGGGTCTGAGTGAGTATGGTTTTTAATCAGGCCGATTTTTGATGAATCATATGCAGCGGTGGCGCAACGTCCAGTTTTATATCAGGATTTTGACGAAATTCATGCGGCGTGATGTTAAAACGCTTGCGGAACATGTAGGTGAAATGTGACTGCGAGCCAAAACCGAAATCCATCGCGATATCAAATATTGATGAATCGCTGCTGCTGAGCTGATAGACCGCGCTGGCCAGACGACGCTCGCGAATGTACTTGCCAAGGGAAATGCCTGTCGACTCTTTGAAGAGT
>CAWUIY010000212.1:0-8186 GCA_963922555.1 uncultured Serratia sp.
CAATGAAAGGCGGCGGCGCAGGATGGATTTATAACGCCCCATCACGCTGCCATCAGCGCCTGCTTCATTCGTCTGACTGGCTGAATTGAAAAGAGGATCGGTTGTAGCACTCATGATTACACTTATTTCTCGCTTGGCACGGCGTGACTAAAAAGGCTCAGTAAGGCCAGTAACAGTAATATAAACGATAAGTATTATCAATCCAGCATACCTTGCTCTGCCCTTTTTGGATTAACCAAAAAAGGTAAATGTGGCAAGTAAGGGGTAACAAAGCGTGTGCAGAAGGGAAAAATTTCCCCGCACAGTGGCGGGGAAAAGCTAAAACGATGATTATTTGTTCTCAACCTCAGGGAATTCCATATCCTGATATTTGATGAATTTGGTGCCTTTCGCCAGCTTGTAGCCGAACCAAATCACCAGGAACAGCGGGATACCGATATAGGTCGCGGCAACGCTGGTCCAGTCAATCTTATCAGCCAGGAATGCCTGATAGTTCTGACCCAATGTGATGATCATACACAGCACAAAGGCGAAAATCGGTCCTAGCGGGAACAGGCTAGATTTATACGGCAAGATGCTGAGGTCACGCCCCTGGGCCACATAGCCACGACGGAAACGATAATGGCTGATAGCAATTCCCAGCCAGGCGATAAAACCGGTCATGCCTGAGGTGTTAAGCAACCACATGTAAACCGACTGATTGCCATACATCGAACTAAGGAAGCACAGTGCAGCAATTACGGTAGTCGCATACAGCGCATTACGCGGCACACCGCCTTTAGACAGTTTTGAGAACAGGCGCGGCGCCTTGCCTTCACAGGCCAGGTTATACAGCATACGGGTCGAAGCATACATGCCCGAGTTACCGGCCGACAAAACTGCAGTCAGGATCACGGCATTCATCACCGCCGCTGCCGACAGCAGACCTGCGTTACGGAATACCAGCGTAAACGGACTCACGCCGATGTCTTTTACGTCGTTACGCAACAGGCTTGGATCGGTATAAGGAATGATCAGGCTGATCACCAGAATCGCCAGCACGTAGAACAGCAAAATACGCCAAAACACCTGACGCACCGCGCGCGGGATATTCTTGCCCGGATCTTCAGACTCACCGGCAGCAACGCCAATCAGCTCGGTTCCCTGGAAGGAGAAACCGGCGATCATCGCCACGCCAATCATTGATGCGAAGCCTCCGGCAAACGGCGCATCACCAATGGTCCAGTTATGCCAGCCCGCATGTTCGCCGCCTTTCATGATGCCGAAAATCATCAGCACGCCAACCACAATAAATACGATAACGGTCAGCACTTTAATCAGCGAGAACCAGTATTCCGCCTCGCCAAAGCCACGAACCGAGATGTAGTTCAGCAGGAAAATCACGCCGAGGAACAGCGCGCTCCAGATCCATCCTGGCGTATGCGGGAACCAGTAATTCATTACCAGCTGCGAGGCCACCAGCTCAACAGCAATGGTTACCGCCCAGTTGTACCAGTAGTTCCAGCCCAGCGCGAAGCCGAAACCTTCTTCGACATATTTGGCACCGTAAGTTGAGAAAGAGCCTGCAACCGGCATGTAAGCCGCTAATTCGCCCAGGCTGGTCATCAGGAAGTAAACCATCAGACCGATCAAAGCATAGGAAAGCAGTGCCCCACCTGGGCCTGCTTGTGAAACGGTTGCACCTGACGCCACAAAAAGGCCGGTTCCGATGGAGCCACCAATGGCAATCATGGTTAAGTGACGCGCTTTTAGCTCTCTGCGCAGTGTAGGCGTAGCGCCCACCTGCTGATTTTTTGTATGCTTTTGAGCCATTTTTGCCCTATATCTGCTCGTCGTGAGTAATTTTAGCCGCGGATTGTAACAAAAACAGCCGAGCTGAATAGCAGGAACCACAGGACATAAGAATGCTTCATGATCGGACGAGGATTATTAGGATACCCAATAGCATTAGCGATGCAGCGGCGTGAAAAACGCCCCTGCATCTTGAAAATTAATGAATTTATGGCTCAGGATAGCTCTTTGCAGTAGGTCAGGAAGCGCGATAACGCGTTGGAGATATGTTTTTGGCGATGATGGATCAGATAAAGTTTGCGCACCAGCGGCGGCAGGGGAAGTTTGATTTCCACCAGTGAACCGCTAAGCAGCTGCTCGGCAATGACCCGCCTTGAAAGACAGCTGATGCCGATACCGTGGCGCACGGCGTGTTTGATCGCTTCAGAATTGCCCAGCTCCATTACCAGATTAAAATCGCCGAGCTGCGATAACAGCTGGTGATCCAGTACCTCACGCGTGCCGGAGCCGCGTTCGCGTAAAATCCACGGTGCTTCAGTAAGCATCGCCAGCGTGACAGGCTTGCCAACCAGCGGGTTATCTGGAGCAGCAAAGACCACCAGCTCATCGTCGAGCCAGGCCTGGGTGATCAGTTCCGGCATGCGGCACGGGCCTTCAATAAGCCCAAGGTCTACGCGGAAATCGGCAACGGCGTTAATAACATCGTCCGTATTGCCGACGTTGAGTTCGAGCGGCGTATCGGGGAAATCAAGCCGGTAACCGGCTATCATGGCGGGCAACATATAATTGCCGATGGTGCTGCTGGCACCAATTTTCAGCGAACCACTGTCATGGCTAAACAGCCGTTCGATCTCGCTGGCCTGCTCGAGCAGCGCCAACGCTTTTGGATAAAGCAGACGTCCGTGCTCGTTGATCACCAAACGTTTACCCACGCGATCAAACAGTTTCACTCCCAACTGCCCTTCTATATCGGCCAAGGCTGCGCTGACCGCCGATTGTGATAAAGACAGAACAATGGAGGCCTGAGTGGTTGACCCACTTTTTAGCACCTCGGAGAAAACTTCAAGTTGACGCAGTGTAATATGCATAGAGTCTCGATATCGGTTATCCGACCTGAAAGTCGGCGGACAACATGATTGATTCATTAAAAAAAGTGCTCAGCGTCTCATCTGCGCCCCTGGCCGAATCCGCTCCTCCTGCAATGCGTCTCACTATTGAGTATAGCTCCATCCGCTCTGGCCACCGGCGTCTGGCTCTGCTTATTCTATACCAGTTTTTTAGATTGGTTATAGGATTACAATCAATTTCACATTTATATCCGCGCTGGATATGCTTATTCCCAGGCAATCTAAGCAGGATGACACCATGAACCCTATCCATTACGAACAGCATCTCACGGCGTTGAAAGCAAAATTTTCGCCCGCGAATAAAACATCTTATTCTTTTGGACGTCATTTACCGGGTTTAGTTCTCACTGGAGCGATAACGGCCCTGGTTTTGTGGTTAAGCAAATTTGAATTTCTTAGATCAATGGGCTTGAGTGCGCTGACGCTGGCTATAGTTGTCGGCATGGTTATCGGCAATACTGTTTACCCGCTGGCCCGCCCGCAGTGTGCCGAAGGCGTCAATCTGGCGAAACAAAAACTGCTGCGCCTGGGCATTGTTCTTTACGGCTTTAAACTGACCTTTACGCAAATAGCCGACGTGGGGGCATCGGGTATTCTGATCGATTTACTGACTCTCGGCAGCACGTTTATGCTGGCTTGCTGGCTGGGAAAACGGGTTTTTGGCCTCGACAGCGATACCACCATGCTGATCGGTGCGGGCAGCAGTATTTGTGGTGCTGCCGCCGTGATGGCAACCGAGCCGGTTTTAAAAGCCGATGCAGAAAAAGTCACCGTGGCCGTTGCGACGGTGGTTATTTTCGGCACCATCGCTATCTTCCTCTATCCTTGGCTATGGCAGTTAAACCTGCACCATCCTTTGCTAAACATCACCGCCACGCGCTTCGGCATTTATACCGGCTCGACGCTGCATGAAGTGGCACAGGTGGTCGCCGCCGGTCATGGCGTTTCAGCGGATGCGGAAAACGCCGCGGTCATCGCCAAGATGATCCGCGTAATGATGCTGGCACCGTTTCTGTTATTACTAAGCGGGTGGAAAAGCCGCAGCCGGTCCCATACCACGGGCCAAACTTGCGGCGGCAATATCCTGTCGAACATAACTATTCCGTGGTTCGCGCTGTGGTTTATTGGCGTCGCAGGCTTTAACAGCTTCGCCTTGTTGCCGACCAGCTGGGTACACGCCCTGCTGACGCTGGACACCATTTTGCTGGCGATGGCAATGGCGGCGCTGGGATTAACCACCCATTTCAGCGCCTTGCGTCAGGCAGGATTGAAACCGCTGCTGTTGGCCGCACTGCTGTTTCTCTGGTTGATTGTCGGCGGTGCAGGCATCAACCTCATGGTTCATCAGCTGCTGTGAGTCATATTATCTGCAAAGTTTACGTAAACTTTTAACATTTATTGCCTGCCCCCTTGCTGATAAAGCAGCTATCATTCGGGAAAACAGAACATAATCAGCAGGGGGTAATATGAAATTTGTAGGGGCACACGTCAGTGCAGCAGGCGGAGTCGATCAGGCAGTCTTGCGAGCACATGAGCTGGAGGCGACTGCATTTGCGCTGTTTACCAAGAACCAACGGCAATGGCGAGCAGCACCCTTGGCAGAAGATGTCATTGAGCGCTTTAAAACAGCCTGTGAAAAATATGGCTATGGCAGCAATCAAATTCTTCCTCATGACAGCTATCTGATTAACCTCGGTCATCCAGTGGAAGAAGCGCTTGAGAAATCCCGCGAAGCCTTTATCGACGAACTGCAACGTTGCGAACAGCTTGGCCTTTCACTGCTAAATTTCCATCCCGGCAGCCATCTGATGCAAATCGATGAAGACAAATGCCTGGCGAAAATTGCCGAATCCATCAACATTGCGTTGGATAAAACCCAAGGCGTCACCGCAGTGATTGAAAATACTGCCGGTCAGGGCAGCAATCTCGGCTTCCGCTTCGAACATCTGGCCGCAATCATTGACGGCGTTGAAGATAAAACTCGCGTTGGCGTCTGCATCGATACCTGCCACGCGTTCGCTGCGGGGTATGATTTACGCACCACGGCGAGCTGTGAACAAACGTTCAAGAATTTTTCTGACGTAGTGGGATTCCAGTATTTGCGCGGCATGCATCTCAATGACGCGAAAAGTGAATTCAACAGCCGGGTTGACCGCCACAACAGCCTGGGTGAAGGCAATATCGGTAAAACCGCCTTCAGCTATATCATGCGCGACCCACGTTTTGACAATATCCCGATGATCCTCGAAACCACTAATCCAGATATCTGGATCGACGAGATCGCCTGGCTGAAGTCCGAGCAAAAAAGTCAGCGAGACGAAGCCGCCGCCTGACAGCCCGCTAAGTTGTCCGAATAAACGACTAAACGTCTGAGGCCTGTGCCCAGACGTTTTTTTATTGCAGGAAGGCTTTTATTGCCTAAAGAGAATTAGCTGGCGGGCAGCACGGCGATGCGATCGTTTCTATAGGTGCTCATCCAGATTTTGCCGTTAGCCTCAATAGCGCTGGTGCCTGCACTCATGCCCTTAAAGGTGGAAGCCGGGAGTAGCGTCTTAATCGCCAGAGAATTTTTGTCCACCAGGTTAAGCGGCTGTTTGATATCTGGGCACAGCGATGAAGAGGCGATGCACTGCATACTGCGGGTCAGCGTAGTGGCCTGTCCACCGGAGAAAAAGTGTTCGCCGTCGGGCGCCCAGCGAATATTGTCAGGCATATAATTTACCGCTTTTTTAGTCACCACAGGGGCCGTTTGCACGTTGCTAATTTTGGCGAGGTATTTACCGGCCCACACCGCGACCCAAATCGTATTGCCATCCCGCGAAGCCAGCACGCCATTCGGCCCCGACATTTGCTCACTGGCTTTGATCGGCTCAAGTCCCTGCTGCGGCGACCAGCTATAAAGTCCGCCCTCGGGTTTGGCAGCCTTGAGCTTTGCGTCACGCTGGCTATCTGTTGGATCCCACAGGCTGCTTATTACCAAATCTCCCCGTTTAACCCCTGCCACTGCGTCAAACCAGGCATTTTTCGGTGCCAATACGCAGCCTTTCCAGGTTAGTGACGGCTTGCCATCGCTTTCATTGCCGACGGTAAATGCCTCGATCGCCTCGCGCCCGCCGTGATTAACCACGTACAGCGTTTTTATCTGCGGATAATAATCCAGCCCGTGGCTGTTAAATTGAGTAAAATCAGGTGCGCCGGGACAGTGCGGAAACGCCTGAGGATCTGGCGCGACCTTCACCTGCGAGAGATCGATTTTTTCCGCCTGCTCGTTTTGAGTATTGAACAGGATCAGCCCCATCGACGGCGTTTTATTTAAAGACAGGCTGCTGCCAATAATCCAGTTTTTGTTCACCTGGATCAGGTCTTCCACATTTGCGACGTGATTAATGATTTGTGCCTTGGCGATATCGAGTGGAGCCGCAAAAGCCCCCTCTATGGATAGCGCGCCCATGCCAAATGCCAAAACAGAAACGATTGTTTTTACCTGCAGCATTTCGATGCTCCGGAAATTCAGTAGAAAAGCTTTAAACGTAGTCCACTGAAATGCATCCTAAAGGCCAAAAAATGCGCTTACAGGACTTAAGCCGAAGGCTGCAATAGAACTGCATCAGCAGCTGCCGGAGATTTAGACTCGCCGAGTTCGACGGCCAAACCAGCCATAACAGGCAGAGCTGACGGCCCTTCTTTTAGCTCGCCAAATAGTTGTGGTGATGGAGCCTATCGAGATAACAACGATAAAAATCCCCACTGCGGTCATCGAGTTAAAACCAAACTGCTTATACAGCAGCAGTCCGGTAATACCGCCGATTAGAAACGACATAATGGTCACCGAATGGGTAATAAACTGGCTGCGTTGCGCCTTGATCTGTTTCGAAGGATCGCGTCTCAACAGGGTGGCTATGACATCGCTTAAAGATATTCCGGCATCGGTCAGGGTGCCGGTAATGTGGGTTGATCGCACCCGACCGTTGGAAAGCTGGGTCGACGTCGAATTATGGATACCCATCAGGAAACTGAGAAAGACGATGATTTCGTGATTATTTTGCAGAGAGAAGAACATTATTTCGAATAACGAGGTGAGAATTAACAGCACACCTTCCATCAGCAAAATAAGACTGAATATGGTGCGAATATTATTTTTAATTCCACTTATAGCTAATAGTCTTGAGGTGGCGGATCCGATGACAAATGCGCCTATTATCGCCGAAAGTAATATTACGTCGCCCATATCGCTATTAGACACTTCGGATGAAAGTTGAGAAGTATTTCCAGACATATGTGAAGGAAAGAAACCAAATGCTCCTAACGCCATGGCATTGAGAATACCGGCCGTCGTCGCCAGCACAAGTGCAAGGTGGCGATCTTCGGTGTGCGTTCTGCGCCCCTTTCTTTTTATCAACATTTTCAACATGTTCGCCTCCTCGTTTAACTGCAACTTAACAAGTATATATGACCAAACATAACAAATAGCGTATTTATTTAAAGTATTGTAAATGTTTAAGCATATTATTACTGACAGTAAGAAAGCGAAATGTAAGGGTGATAAATTAATTAGAGTCCAATTAATTTACTTTCGTAATTAAAAATATATTTTCGATGGGTATTTATAGTAATAAATATAAATGATGGATACGTTCTTATTTTTAACCAATAAAAAAGCGCCACCTTTCGGCAGCGCTTGTTTATTACAGATTTAAATCAATTAGCTGTTAGCAACGACTTTAGCCGCTACCGCAGCATCAGAGCGTTTTAGAATCGCATAAGATACGCCTGTCAGCACGGTACCCGCCAGGATCGCCACCAGGTACAGCAACACCGGGGTGATTGCGCCTGGGATCAACAACACAAACAAACCACCGTGAGGTGCCATCAGTTTCGCACCGAAGGCCATGGAAAGCGCACCGGTCAACGCGCCGCCTGCGATACAGCAAGGAATAACGCGCATCGGGTCACGGGCAGCGAAGGGAATCGCGCCTTCTGAGATAAAGCACAGACCCAGCACCAGCGCCGCTTTACCGCCTTCACGCTCACCTTGTTCAAACTTGTGGCGAGCCAGCAGCGTAGCCAGACCCATCGCCAGCGGTGGCACCATACCGGCAGCCATAATTGCCGCCATTGGGGCATAAACCGATGAACTCAGCAGCGCAACACCAAACGCGTAAGCTGCCTTGTTAACAGGCCCCCCGCGGGCGGGCGGCGGCGGCGCCCCGGCGGGAGCGCCCAGCGCCGGCGCGGTGGGGGGGGCCGGGGCCGGCAGCCAGGGGGTCG
>CAWUIY010000213.1:0-8122 GCA_963922555.1 uncultured Serratia sp.
CATTTGGGGGATTAAAAGGGCGTGGATTGCAAAAGGGCGATCGGCTATCCGCCGTCGAGCCGTGGCGTGTAGTCAAAACTGACGTTGGGATTGCTTCGCCGTGGCTGCGCTTCGCCGCCCACCAATCCGACGTTCAGACCCTCCGCGTAATGCCTGCCGGAGAACATCTGGCCTATACCGAGGCTTCACGTCAGCGATTCTGGCAGCAGGACTGGAAGATTACTCCGCAGAGCAACCGCTACGGTTATCGGCTAGAGGGAGAAGCACTGGTGGCGCTGGAAACCAGGGAAATGCGTTCCCACGGTATCGTCCCCGGCGTGATTCAGGTGCCGCACAACGGACAGCCCATCATTCAGATGAGCGATGCCCAGCCCAGCGGTGGCTACCCCAAATTTGCCACCGTCATTGAGGCTGATTTATGGCTGCTAGGGCAAATCCCTCCTGGTCGACGCATCCGTTTTGTGGAATGCAACTTTGAGCAAGCCCGCGAGGCGTGGCAGGTTCAACAGCACTATCTACAGCAAATTGAAAAACAACTTACAGCAAATCGATCAACAACTTAGATAATTCGGACATGCTTAATCAGGGTGAAAGATGATAGCCATTAACGAGATACGGCAAATTGCACAGAAAATGCAGGCCTCTGGATTAGGCAATATTGAAATCAGCGGCAAGGACTTTTCGCTGCGTCTGAAATGTGCCGACGAAGGTCTGTTTTCTTTCTCAACTACGCGCGAACAGGTTACGCCGGTTGCCATTAAGGCAACGAAAAAAGGCCAGTTTTGGGCCACGCATCCGATGCAGCAAAAGCCTGCGTTGCAATGTGGCACAAACGTCAAAGCGGGGGATTGTCTGGGATTTTTACAAGTCGGGGACCTGATGCTGCCGATTCGCAGCCCGCAGGATGGCGAGATCATTAGCGTGGCTGTGAACCACGGCGCGTCCGTAGGGCACGGTCGAGTGCTCTATTCGATAAGACCGGCAGTGATTTTTTAGACCTAAAAGGAGGGCATTCATGCGCCAGATTGATTTAAATGCCGACCTCGGCGAGGGGTTTGGTGATTACCGTATTGCCGATGACCCGTCGCTCATGTCGATCATCAGCTCGGCGAATATCGCCTGCGGATTTCACGCCGGAGATGCCTGCACCATGGCTGAAAGCGTCAACAGGGCGAAAGCGGCGGGTATTGACCTTGGGGCGCACGTTGGTTTTCCGGACCTGATGGGCTTTGGCCGTCGTCGAATGCAGATAGACACCGCCACACTGAGTCAGTACGTGATTTATCAGCTCGGCGCGTTGGCCGGGTTTGCCCGCGTGGCTGATTATCCGCTGACCCACATGAGTTTTCACGGCGCGCTGGGCAATATGGCCGCCGAGGATCAAGCCCTGGCGATGCCGCTGCTACAGGCAGTCAAAGCCTTTGATCCGCGGTTAATTATCAGCACCACGGCGGGAAACGCAGTGGAGCGCTGCGCCCGGGAGTTAAAAATGACGGTAGCCAGCACGTTGCTGGCCGATCGGGCCTATCACGCCGACGGCATGCTGGTCAGCCGTAGCAAAGACGGGGCGGTCATTCATGACCCGGAAGCTGTCAGCGCCCGCATTCGCCAATGGCTGACCGACGGTACGCTAACCAGCATCGAGGGAGAAAAAATCCCTATGGCGGTGTCATCGATTTTGCTGCATGGCGATACCGCAGGCGCAGTGGCGCTGGCAAAACGGATCCGCAAAGAAATAGAGCAGACGCCGGGCTGTGAAATCATACCGATATCACGCCAGCGACTGTCTTAAATTCTTTGTATAACAGTGAGGTAGGGTAATTTATCCGCCTTCATAAGATGGCCTTATTGCCACACACCCTTTATGTCTTATCCGTTAAAGACATTACCCGATACATTCGATTTATCACCACTGCATGCCGCCAGAAAGGCGTCTGCGGCACCTGTTAAGAGGAATTGTTATGCCGTTCTCAGATTATAACGTTGCGTTGGTTACCGGCGCTTCCGCCGGAATGGGTGAGGCTATTGTTGAGCGTTTGTGCAAGGAAGGGCTGACCGTTCACGCTGTCGCCCGCCGCGAAAGCGAATTAGCCGCCCTGGCCGAGCGCACCGGCTGTATTCCTCACGTGATTGATGTCAGCGATGTCGATGCTCTGACCCGCCTGTGCAGTGAAATTGAAGTCGACGTGTTGGTCAACAATGCCGGGATCTCGCATCCCGGTTCGATTGCTAACGCCAAAGAAGAATACGTCGATGCCCAGGTAGACGTTAACCTGCGCGCCGTGCTGCACCTGTGCCGCCTCACCGTACCGGGAATGATGGCACGCGACCGTGGGCATATCATCAATATTACCTCGATCGCCGCTATCTATAACTTCGGTGGCAACTCGATTTATCACGCCACCAAGGCGGGCGTACATGCGCTTTCGCGTCAACTGCGGGTGGACTGCTACGGCAAACGGGTTCGCGTCACCGAAATCTGTCCGGGACGGGTAGCGACCGACATCTTCGGCAATGTATCCGGTGACAAAGAGGGCGCAAAAAAACAGTTTATCGACGGCTTCGAACTGCCCACCGCCAAAGATATTGCCGATACCGTGGCTTTCGCCATTGCTATGCCGGTCGCAGTAAACATCGGCAATATCGAGATCACGCCAACGTTGCAGGTGCCGGGCGGCCTTTCCACTATGCGACCGGGCGATGAGCGTTAAGTTGGCGGCAAATTATGGGTTCACGGGAGGTCGAAATGGCTGCACTGAAGAATAGTTTTGATATTGCTGCGGTAGTGCAGGGACAGTATGGCGATATGTTAATCAGTGGCATCGAACTGACCCTTAAGCTGGCAGTGGGATCGTGGTTATTTGCCATGGCTTTGGCGCTGCTGCTGGTGGTGATAAGACTCACTGACAAACGCATCGCCGTCGCGCTGGTCAGCATCTACGTTTCTTATCATCGCAATGTGCCGACGTTAGTGCAACTGATGATGTGGTATTTCGCCATACCGACCCTGTTACCCGAGGCGCTACAGGATTGGATAAACGATCAGAATGCCGAGTTTATCTTCGCCCTGATGGCACTTAGCCTTTGTCAGGCTGCCTATTTTTCCGAAGATATTCGTAGCGGTTTGCGCGCGATACCGGCAGGGCAGACCGAAGCATCACGTGCATTAGGCATGAGTTATGTGAAATCGATGCGGCTGATTATTCTGCCACAGGGGCTGCGTAACGCGCTGCCTTCGTTAATCAACCACACCGTGCTGCTGTTCAAGAATACCAGTCTGGCAATGGTTATAGGCGTTGCAGAGCTGACCTATGTCACCCGTGAAATCGAGAATCAGACCTTCAGAACCTTTGAAATTTATCTGGTGGCCTCGGTGGCTTACCTGTTTTTCTCACTGCTGTTGATGGGAGGCGGCGCATTAGTTGCTCGCCGTTTCCAGCGCGCGATGGCGAGGTAAGCGAAGATGGCTGATTTCTTCAACATTGTGCATCAATACTGGATGCTGTTTTTAGTGGGACAGTATCCGCACGGTTCATTGGGTGGGCTGGCGAATACGCTACTGCTTTCCGTGGTCGCCATGCTGTTTGCGTTTCCACTTGGCATTGTGCTGGCCATGGCGCGGTTATCATCGTTCAAGACTTTACGCGTGATTTCAGCCGTTTGGGTATACGTGTTTCGCGGCATTCCGTTGATGATGGTGGTGTTCTGGACCTATTTCTGCGTGCCGATGTTACTGGGCCACGATATCAACGGTTTCGCCACCATGGCCTGTACGCTGGTGATTTATGAAAGCGCCTATATTGCCGAGATCGTTCGCGGCGGTATTCAGGCTTTGCCGCCGGGGCAATACGAAGCTTCACGCGCCTTGGGCATGAGTTATTTCAAGGCGTTGCGGCTGATTATTCTGCCACAAGCGCTGTATAACACCTTGCCAAGCCTGATTAGCCAGCTGGTTTCAATCATTAAAGACAGCACGCTAGGCTATGTCATTAACGTGCAGGAACTGACGTTTGCCGCCAACCAGGTCAGTAACCAGCTGTTAACCAAGCCTTTCCAGGTGTTTGCGATTGTGGCGCTGAGTTACTACGTGATCTGTTTCAGCCTGACCTGGGTCGCCAATCGCCTTGAAAAACGCATTGCTCAACAACGTATTCGTCATCAGGCAGTGCAGGCGGTAAAACCCACCGCCAGGCTGACCCCAGAAATTACCCAATAAGGAGCAGAGATGACCCCGCTAATTATGTTTAACCAGGTCAATAAATGGTATGGCGAGTATCAGGCTCTGACCGACTTGAGCGCGGAGATCCGCAGTGGTGAAGTCGTGGTAGTGTGTGGGCCTTCGGGGTCGGGAAAATCCACCCTGATCCGCACCGTCAATCGTCTGGAGCCGATTCAGAATGGACAGATCCTGTTCGAAGGACTGGATATTAACGGCACCAGCACTCGTTTAAACCAGCTGCGTACGCGTATTGGATTTGTCTTTCAGAACTTTAATCTTTTCCCGCATATTTCAGTGCTGGAAAACGTAATGATTTCGCCGGTTAAAGTGCTAGGGGTGCGCAAGTCACAGGCGCGTAAGGAGGCAATGGCGTTGCTGGAGCGCGTTGGCCTGGCGCACAAAGCCGAAGCTTATCCTCTCCAGCTTTCTGGCGGACAGCAGCAGCGTGTGGCGATTGCCCGTGCACTGGCAATGAAACCGCCGGTCATGTTGTTCGATGAGCCGACCAGCGCGCTGGACCCAGAGATGGTGGGTGAAGTGCTTAGCGTGATGCGCGGCCTGGCACAGGAAGGCATGACCATGATGTGCGTGACTCACGAGATGAATTTTGCCCGCGAAGTCGCCGACACGATATGGTTTATGGATGAAGGAAAAATCCTCGAAAAAGCGCCACCAGAACGTTTCTTCACACAACCGGGACATGCTCGCGCTCAGCGATTCTTGAGCGATTTACGCCAGCATTAATTGACCGTGGATCAGCCAAGACTCTTTTTTAGACATTGCTATTTTAATAATACGTGACGCTGTCACTAAATTTGACACTATTCGGGGTAAATTGCTTATGAAAATCAAATCAATGTCATTGGCGTTGCTGCTGAGTCCGCTGGCGTTGTCCACCATAACCGCTCATGCGGATATGCTCAGCGAGATTCAGGCTCGTGGCCAGTTGAACTGCGGCGTGTATTCTGACGTGCCGCCGTTTTCTTCACCCGATCCGCAGACCCGTCAGCTGGTCGGCATGGATGTGGATTTGTGTGGTGCGTTAGCGAAACAGATGGGCCTTAAACTCAACCTGATGCCGACCTCGGTTGAGGCGCGGATCCCGGTATTAACCACTGGCCGCGTTGATGTGTTAATTGCCAATCTGGCTTATACCAAGAGCCGCGCGGCACAAATTCAGTTCAGCGATCCTTACTACGTGGCGAAAGAGATGCTGGTGGTGAAAGACAAAAATGCTGCCGAGCCGATAACCTTCTTCAAGGGCAAGCGTCTTAGCTCGACCAAAGGCACCACTTCTGAGCAATCCATTTATCTGGCGGGGGCCAAAGCGATCACTTTCCAGGACACCGCGTCCGCCTATTTGGCGTTGCAGCAAAATAAATCAGTGGGTTTTGTGACCAACACCATGACCGCCATCAAGATGATCGAGCAGGCAAAGGCGGGCGGTGTCAATCTGGCAATGACCTCGTTCCCGATGGCGCTTGAACCTATCGGTATCGGCATGAAGCAGGGTGAACCGGCACTGCTGGCCAAAGTGAATACCAGTCTTAAAGCCATGGATGACGCGGGGGTCATCGACAAGATCTGGGACAAATGGATTGGGCCGAATACGGCTTACAAAATGGTGAGAGAGGATAAGGTACAGCCTTTGAGTCACCTTAAATTTCAGCCATTAGATTGAGAGGAGCCGGTTTAGCCAATGCAATGAGCAAGATTGAAATTATGGCGCTTGGCTAAGGGCAAATTCATCCGCTGCGCCGACTGAAGAGGACACAACAGCCGTAGCGGGTTGGATTTTGAAAAGTATTAAATAAAGCTTTAACCCGGCCAGGAGAGTGTGAATATCTCCCGGCCAGTGATTAACAAGATTTAGAAATAGCGCCGTCTGAGCAGGGTTTCCTGTTCGGCCAGGCGGTCTTTTGACAGTTATAACTGGGTGACGTTTTAACGCCCATCCATTCCAGTTCGGCTTCGCAAGCGACAATTGGCGCAATCTCGGTATGAATTTCATCTAGCTCGATTTTTGGACATAAACCCAAACTCGGCCACTGTTCCAGACGACGATACACCGCAGGCGTAGTTTTAAACTGTTTTTTGAATGTGCGGGTAAAGGTTTGCTGAGAGTCGAATTGGTATTTATCGGCAATACGCAGAACCGAATTTTGCGTCAATCGCAATTCTGTCGCCGCCATTGTCAGACGACGTTGACGGGTATAAGTCCCCAGCGTTTGGCCGGTAAAGCTTTTAAACAGGCGCTGCAAGTGCCATTTCGAGTAGCCCGATTTCGCGGCAATGGTGTCTAATGTTAAGGATTGATCCAGGTTATGTTCAATCCAATCCAGCAGCTCACTGACAATACTTTCGTGATACATATTTTAATTCCCCCGTTAAGGATGCCATTTAGCCACTCCTCACGCTGGACTACAATGCGCAATTCAGCCATATTATTTATCAAAGCAGCCAAAACCTGACGGAGTCTTAATAACCGATGCCAATAATTCAATGTCATCCAGGGGATTGTAATCGTGTATCTATTGATGAAATCGATAGACCCGTGATTGCCGTTGGAGCCGCAAGAGCCAATGGAGCATGGGAGTTAGCGATGCATCGTCACCGCAAATCGCAGCTGATTTACACTCTGGAAGGGATCATTAGCTGTGAACTTGAGCAGGGGGTTTGGGTTGTTCCACCACAGTGCGCGGTGTGGATCCCCGGCGGCTTGATGCACTCGGCGCGGGGAACCGGCGTTAACCAGTGTTATAGCCTGTTTGTAGAGCCGGATGCGAATTTATCTTTGCCAACCACCTGCTGCACCTTGTCGGTGACGCCACTGTTACGAGAGTTGCTGTTACACGCGGCGCATTTCCCGCTGTTATACGACGAGCATGGGCCAGAAGGCAAGATGATCAATGTGTTACTTGATCAGCTAGCCGTGGCAAAAGTCGAAGATTTGTATCTTCCGCTGCCGCGCGATAACCGATTACGTCAGGTAACCGATGGTATGTTGCAAGACCCGTCTGACAAATCCACCCTGGCCGAATGGGCCGGACGTATCGGCATGAGCGAACGCAGTCTCAGCCGAACCTTCGCCAGTCAGGTTGGGGTCAGTGTCCACCGCTGGCGTAAGCAGCTGCACGTGATTTTGGCGCTGCAAAAATTGTCGGAAGGGCACAGTGTGCAAACCGTTGCACTCGACCTGGGTTATGAAAGCGCCAGCAGCTTTGTCACCATGTTTCGCAAAGCTCAGGGCAAGCCTCCGGCACGCTACCTGTCTGATTGCGCAAACAGCCCTGAAATGACCATTCGCGGTTTCTCTTTATCGGAAAGTATCGCTTCTTGATAAGAAATAGGCGCAGGTAATCAAAAGCATCAGCTAACCAATTTCTCAAGGAAAAGAGCGCAGATGACAATAGGTAATCTGGTATTAATCCCCGGATATATGACCGATGACAGGCTGTGGGACGACATGGTTGTGCCTTTGCAGCAGCAGGGCGCGAATCTGACGCTGGCCCAGCTTGATCAGGGGCAGACGATGGATGAGATGGCCGATCACATTATTGAACAGTGTCCGTCAGAGTTTGTATTGCTGGGTTTCTCGATGGGCGGTTATATCGCACGTAAAATAGTGCAGCGGATCCCGGAACGAATCCGTGCCCTGATTCTCGTTGCGACCTCCAGTCGTGCCGATTCACCGCAGCAACAGCGCATGAAAGCCAGCGCGGCCGATGCCGTGACCGCGCAGTCCTACAATGGATTAAGCAACCAATCATTAGGCTATTCGCTGCATGTCGAGCGCAGCCGCGATCCCGAGCTTTTACAAAAACTTAAAGGGATGGGGCAACGGCTGGGTTACGAGATGTTCGTGCGCCAGTCGCGTCTGGATCGCGACAGTGATACCGCCAT
>CAWUIY010000214.1:0-8111 GCA_963922555.1 uncultured Serratia sp.
ATCAATCCGTCCTCATCGACCGGCAAAGGCTTTAGCACCGCGCCATGAAAAATCATCAGGTTACGAACGTCAGGATAGGACGGATCCTCAATACCCACCACCATACCGGGACGAATCAAACATTGGATTGCCAGAAACAGCGCGTGTTGCGCCCCGACCGTGACCAATACTTCCTGAGCATTGGCGGTAAATCCGCGCCGTGGCAGCACCCGACGGCGAAAGGCATCGAGCAGCACCGGGTCATCTTCATCAACATAATCCACCGTCCAGTCATACATATCATGCAGTGACAGTGAATCACGGCTGCATTTTCGCCAGTTGGCAATCGGGAAAATCCAGCGATCGTGCTGGCCGTACATAAAGGTATATTTTTTACTGCGCCAGTCCTGGGGATGAGTAATATGCTCCATCGCCGCCGGATTAATCACCAGTTTATTGTCCCAGTCTACCGACGGCGTATCCTCTGCCAACGGACGGCTTTGCGGCAGCCGGGCAATGGCGTCCGGCGCGACGTAAAAGCCGCGCCGATGTTCGGAAATCAAAACCCCTTCCGCAGCCAGTTCTTCATAGACCAGCGTCACGGTATTGCGCGATATTTTCAGCTGCTCGGCCATGATGCGGGTCGATGGCAGGGTTTGCCCCTGCTCGTAATCGCCTCTGGCAATCGCTTCTGAAATCTTTTCGCGCAACTTAGATTGCAATGAACCATGCGATTTTTTGTCTATTGCGCTGGGAACCGATAAGTTAAGCATCCGCGCCCGTCCTCATTTAATGTATTACAGCCGCTATCACGCCGGTCGATGGCCGCGAATAGCCGGGAATTTATCCTGTAATCCATGCAATATTTCGGCCATTTGTTGCTCCATTGCCCGGTCATCCACAGGTTTCGACTGAGCGGCCACGGCGGCAAAAACCTGATGTTTGAGGAAGTGACGCCAAACCACTGGCATCGAGGCCAGAAAATCAGTCAATACACTGTAGCGGCTGCGAGTCCAGACTTTCTCAAATGCCGTGCGCGCCGTGCCATAATCGAAGTGCTCGCCAGCGGATTCGGCCATCATGCTGCGGGTAATTTCTGTTTCAAAAGCATCAATCGCCCCATTATGGATAACCACTCCGTAATCACGGCGCGCGCCCTCAAGGGTGACAAAGCCGCACTGCACGTCGCGCAGTACGCTTTGTGGAGAACGCTCTCTCGCCGGACCATAGCCGCCCGCGCCGGGTCCAATCAGCCGCACGACATCGCCCGGCCCGCATTTGATCACATCAATATTGCCATGTTCGATGGCTCCCTCACGGCCAGGATTGGTCTGGAAGCTGGAGTTTTTACCCGCATTGCCACCCGCGGCACCCGCTGAGGCAAATACCGAGCGGTTGCGGTTGCGGGCAGTTACCACGGTATTCGGCGCGGTAATTTCGAACTCCATCACCGTGGCTAATCCACCGCGATAGCGCCCTGCGCCGCCGCTGTCAGGCTGCAAACCGTAGCGCCGCACCAAAATAGGAACTTCCGCTTCGTTGATTTCCACCGGGGTATTTTTAAGAAAAGCTGACAGTCCGCCGGATCCGTCCGGGCCATCGTGACGCGGAGTCCCGCCTGCACCGCCGCCCACCGGCCCAATCGAGGCCACCACGGTACGACTTTGCGCATCCACGGTTCTAATATTGACGATGGAATTACCGCCGGGAGAGTTTGCAGGCAATCGGTCTGGAACCGCCAGCGAGAAAGCGCCCAGCGTGGCAATCTGTGAGACCGCGCAGGTCAGGGATCGCATCCCCACCGCCGCAGGTTCTTCGCAGTTCATCACCGTACCGCTGGGCAGGATCGCCCGCGTTGGGCGCAGAGTTCCGGCGTTTAGCAACAAGCGGCTGTCTAAGGTTGACAGAACATAAGTCACGCCAACCAGCGCCAGCGGATGTCTTTCGCGCCCGCCGGTTGGCATGTTCAGTGAGGACGTGAGCTGCGGATCGCTGCCAGTGTAGTCCAGTTCAAGGGTTTCGCCCGTAACGCGCAACGTAACTGCGATACGGCAGGGATAACCGCCATCAGTATCTTCATCAGCGTAATCTGCATAGAAATACTCTCCATCGGGTAGGGTAGCAATGATATTGCGCGCCTGCTGCTCGGCATAGTCGAGGATCCCCTCCACCCCTTGCAGGAAATCTTCGATGCCAAAGCGGGCAATAATCTCCTGAACCTTGCGTTCACCAATATTAACGGAGGCAATCTGTGCGTTAAAATCGC
Source organism: uncultured Serratia sp. (assembly GCA_963922555.1). GTDB lineage: Bacteria > Pseudomonadota > Gammaproteobacteria > Enterobacterales > Enterobacteriaceae > Rouxiella. Next base: position 2,246 of record CAWUIY010000214.1, read on the forward strand.
CCCAGTTTTGATCCGGTGCACGAACATTGAGACGCATAATCCGTGCCACATCTTCATTTAGCTTGCCGCCAGAGATGATTTTTAACGGTGGTATGCGCAGCCCTTCCTGCACGATTTCAGTCAGCGATCGCGACAAAGAGGCCGGTACTGCACCGCCAACGTCGGTATTGTGGATATGTCCGACCACAAAACAGGCTATCTGCCCCTGATAAAAAACCGGTTTCCAGATATGGATGTCCGGCGAATGCGTGGCCACATTTCCCGCGTAAGAGTCATTGGTGATGCAAATATCCCCTTCCTGATAGTCATCGATAAGCTGCAAAACGGGGGCATAATCGATGCCACTGTACCAGGGTGCACCAAAACTGCGCGGCGAAGCGAAAGCCAGGCCCTCACGGGTGACAATCTGGCAGGAGAAATCTTCTGTTTCCTTCACAAAAGTCGAGTGTGCGGTGCGCATCAGTGTAAAGGCCATTGCGTCGGCGGCAGCGGCGCAGTAGTTCGCCAGGATTTGCAGATTGCGTCCATCAATAGCCATGCTGGGTGTCCTCAAAAGGGGTAATAATCAGGTTGCCAAAGGCATCAACATTGACCTGCATACCGGTCGGAACACAGGTGGTGCAGTCATCTTGTGCGACTATCGCCGGCCCGTTAAATCTCTGGCCTGCCAACAGCTGGTCCCGTCGTACTACCATCACTTCACGTTGTGCCCCGTCGACCCAGGCACTGACCGTGGTTTGTGGAATCACATCGGCACTGCTCTGTGGCAGCATTTGCAGATCTGGCCGCGCGGTTGGCGAGGTGATGACCAGCCGCAGATTAATGATTTGCATCGCGGCCTGTGCATCGCTATGTCCAAAGAGTTTTAAATGCTGTTGGTTAAACGCCTCACCGATTGCCGCCAGACTTTGGGTATCTGCTCTCTTCTTCGTTAACCATTCAGGTTCGAGCGCGACTTCAATTTCAAACGACTGACCGCGATAGCGCATATCCGCCGAGAATTGCAGGCGATAAGGCAAATCTGCACCGTGCTCACGGCGCAGCCACTCCTCGGCATCCCGCTGCAAACTGTCTGCGGCAACGGCGAGTTCTTCGAGACAGTCAGCGGTGAAATCGCGATATAGCGTGCGGATAAAATCATTTTTAAGATCCGCCACCAGCCCGCCCAAAGCCGAGAGCACGCCAGGCGTAGGCGGCACAATCACCCCTTTCATATTTAATTCACGCGCGAGATAGCACCCCATCATCGGGCCTGCGCCGCCGAAGGCCAGGAAGTAAAATTCGCGCGGGTCGATACCAAAACGCGAAACCAGCCCGCTGGTATCGGTATACATGCTGGATATTGCCAACTGGATAATGGTCTCGGCGGTTTCCTCGATTGAAATGCCCAACGGCTGCGCCAGTAAATTAATGGCGTGACGAGCAGCGGCAACATCAACGCTGACCGCGCTATAGCCGAGTGCGCCATGACCCAATAACCCGCAAGCGGCAAAGGCATCCGTGACTGTTGCCTGCTTGCCGCCGCGCCCGTAGCATACCGGACCCGGCAAAGAACCGGCGCTGTCCGGCCCTACCTGCAACACCCCCAGACGATCAAGCCACGCCAGCGATCCGCCGCCCTGACCTACCGAAGTAACAGAAACAGAAGGGATAAAGATTTGGAACTCGCCGATCACCTCGCCGCTGCCGTATTCCGGCTTGCCATCAACGATGACCGCCACGTCCGCGCTGGTGCCGCCGATATCCAGGCTCAGCAATTTGTCATAACCACACTGGTCGGCGATATATCCGGCACCGATCACTCCCGATGCCGTTCCTGAAAGGATCATCTGAACACACTCGGCTTTGGCCTGAGTCACGCTCATCACACCGCCGTTGGATTTAGTAATTCTTGGCGGCACGGGAACGCCCATCTCTGCCAGGGCGTGCTCAAAAGCGCCAAGATAGTTGATAACTTTGGGCTGCACGTAGGCGTTGATGGTGGCGGTGATCGTACGTTCGTATTCGCGAATTATTGGCCAGATTTCCGCTGAACAGGAGGTCAGCATCTCTGGTGCCAGCTCAGCAACCATCTCCCGCACCTGCGCCTCATTGGCGCCGTTTCGATAAGAATGCAAAAACGACACCACGATGCCCTCACAGCCGAGCGCGCGGGCTTTGGCGATTGCCGCACTGACAGAAGCGGGATCCACGGCTTGCAGAATACGCCCCTGACTGTCGGTGCGCTCTTTAATCGGAAACACGCGATCGCGACTGATCAACGGATCAGGGCGGCGGGAAAACAGGTCGTGAATATGTGGGATTTTGAGCCTGGCCAGCTCGAGCACGTCTTCGAAAGCTTCGGTCGTAAAAAGCGCCAGCTTGACGCCCTTGCGCTGGATCACCGCATTGACCCCGACAGTGGTGCCGTGAGTGAAGTAATGCACCTCCTGCGGCGCAATGCCGAAGCTGTCGCGCAATTGCCCCAGGCCGGTGGTGATTTCGCTGCCGGGACTATCGGGACGAGAAAGCACTTTTAGGGTACGGATGCTGTTATCGCGCTCGTCCAGTACGGCGAAATCGGTGAACGACCCGCCGATGTCTACGCCAATTCGGTAAGTCATTGCGTGCTTTCCTTGGTGATGAGGGGGTTAACGGTGATACAGGTTTCATCCACAGTGACCGCAGATGGCCCGGCAGGATTGGTGCGAGTGATCTCCATGATAGTTTCAGGATGCTTAACCAGATTCCAGCCTGCGCGCTGATAGACCGGCTGTGCATCGCTGGTGGTCAGCATCCATTTCGAGACAGCGGCTAAATCCGGATGAGTGCGCACCACCGCCGAAAGCCAGGTGCCTAGCCCACGCCCGCGAAATGTTTCATCAATGAAAATATCCATCACATAAGCCAGTCGCGAGAAGTCGGTAACGATGCGTGCAAATCCGATCTGCTGGTTCTGAAAGTAGAGGCCCAAGGCCATGGAGTTGGCGATTGAACGTTCGAGAACCTCACGAGATTGGCCTCTGGCCCACTCGGACTGCATGGAAAGAAAATGGAAAATTTTTTCCATATCCAGCCGTTTGCGATCGGTACTCAGTTCAAACCCGTCGCGCGTCCACTGAACAATCTTGTGATCATTAACCCAAGCCATGCTGATACCTGTCTGGTTGTGCTGTTAAGTTTCTGCTAACAGTTAAACCACACAAATTCAGCCGGTGTTAGCGCCAGAAAACAGGATTCGATGGTGCCAGGGAATGGGGGTTGGCGGCCAGAAGAGATAATTTAGGGATTTGAGGAGTTTAAAAAAGGGGATAAATGAGTAGGCCTGGCGGGAATTTGGCAGAGTCTATAAAATCTCAGATACCCATTATCAAACAGGCATCTGAGAAGATTTAGAACCGATTACTGCGGATATTTAAAGGTAAAGGTTTCAGTAAATGGTGCAAACCATTCAGGAATACCGGTGGCTTTATCAATGTGACGGGCATAACCCTGCTCGTCCGGAGCGACATATTTCAGCGTCACTTTATAAGTCCCCGCGCCGCCCATCTTCACACTGTGCGCATAATGAGCGCCATCGCCCGCGGACATTGGCAACATCTGGCCGAACTCAAGAAAATTACTGTCACCCTGCTTTTGCACTACATAGTCAACAGACAGGTAAGGGATCCATTCGCCGTCGGAAAAACCCCAGCGATTACCTTTGGTTGCATGAACATCAGTCTCAAGATGAATAACATCTTTGCCCATCACCATTGATTCTGGCGCAGGACTGGTTTCAATATTGACTAAATAATTGGCACTGATTTTCATTCCTTCATGCAGAACGGGTCCACCAATCGGGTATTCTTTCGCCATTACCGAACCAGAAAACACTACCCCGGTCAGTACCACACCCATCCATAATTTAGACGATTTCATTCTTGCTCCTGAAATGTTCATACTGATTAACACTTTATTGTGCCTATAAAAACTTGCAGGTAACTTAGAACGTGTTTAACTTACTGTAAATGAGAAACATTATCGTATTAATGATTATTTACCAATCGTTGGAAGTTTATGTCTGTGGTGAGTTTTTGAAATATTCAGGGGTTGATGAGTTTTAGAGAATTACATTAAGATAATAAAGAAGGTTCACAATTATTAGAACTAAAAATTAATACAAACTCAGACAACATTTGCTAATAACTGGTCAAAACCCTCAAGATAAATTTGAGCTAAAAATTTTGATATCTTATGAAAAACATTGTAGAGCAACGATTAATATTACTCCCAAGTTCAGTTCGCTTTGTTTTTAATTATTTTATTTACACCTAACTTGATCGGAATTATTTTAGCACTCGCATAAAATCTATTTTTATTTATTGTGCCATTTTGCCCGAACAGGTTAGCTACATGCACATTTTTCTCAGAGTCTACTTTAACGAATTGGATGTAACCCAGATCAGGGGTTTCATTAACGCAAAGGGATTTTTATTTATCTTTAACTAAAGGATACTTTTTAGATAATGTGTGCACGAAACCTTTTCCCCATTCCCCCTCTGAATTGACAATATGAACTATAATTATTGAGTTATGAATGGATACTGCTGCGTTGCCTACCACATATTTTAATTTTTCTTTTGCATTACTTTTAAGCAGTGCTAAATTCCATGCTTATTCAAACTCTTCACTATTAACTGATTCTGAATCAGAAAAATCGAGTTCATTTATTTCCTCATCATATGAAAAACATCCAACCTCATCATTTCTATCCGCTGAATTCGAAGAGGGTTAATAGCTATAAGAAATAGTGTTAATTTGTCTAGTGGCAATCTCTCCAATAAATTCGGTATAAATAAACCTTCACCTTTGAGAAATTCGGCTGGGCCTTTTATATATGCCTTCATATCATCCACATGTTTTTCCATTTCTAACAATTTTTTTTGGTACATCTAAATCACTAGTATTAGCGATTCTAAAAGAATTTGGCCTAGACTCTGTAACATCAAGACCAGTTACACCAAAGCGCCATCAGGCATCTGGCGTGGTCATTCTGACAGCGGCCATTTTTTCACACTGAAAGGTTTCACTACATAGTAGAATTAGCCACTGCGGGTATATGAGATAATAAAACAGCCAATGAATGACAGTGGTTCTATCAAGTTTAACTAACGTCTCAATTATTTAATGATAAAAACCATTCTTCTTGATAATTATCCTGTTGACTTGGATCTACTGCCAATCCCTGATCTTCATAGTCAAAAATATTCACCAAATCTTTTTTCCGAGCTTGCTCTCCCAACGTTGTTTGATATGCACTTAATCCTTTAGTCATTTGCCTGGTCATTCTTGATGCAATCACATTAATTTTTGCACCTTTACAATAATAGATAATCGAATTGTCTAATTCTCTAAGGCTTCTAAAGCATTCAAAGAAATCAGAGCCACACGCAGTTAAAACCCCTTTCCCAAAAATCTCCACACTTAATATACACTGACTATTCGTTGTTAAATGCAATTCAGCCTGATAAATTAATTCACCAATTTTATATGAGATACTTCTTTTAGTTAAATTCATTTTTCACCTTAAAAAATTAAAGAAACTAAAGCCTACAAAGCTACCATCACCATTTAACTGATAAAATTACTTGGCGGCAATCGATTATCTCGCGCATGCAACAGAAGGTCTGTACTAACACCAAGCGGATTAAACCCTTCTCTGAATATTTCATTAGGCCCTATTTTATCTCCCCTATATAAAAAACGATTATTACACTTTGCCAACCCCCAAGAATCCACCCACCCCAGCGCATTCGAGGCATACTGGTAAAGATTTATCCCACCCGTCAGCCCTATCGGGTCTTGCTGGGTAAACCTAGCAGAATCAGGGTCGTAGTATCGGAAT
>CAWUIY010000215.1:0-8110 GCA_963922555.1 uncultured Serratia sp.
TTGAACTGGCTATTGCTGCTCATATCGATATTGCTGTGATTGAGATCGGTTGCAAACAGCTTGGCGTGATCATTCATGGCAATATGCATGTCATTAAGTTCATGCGTAACGACCTGACTGTTATCAACAATTGACAGTTGTTTAACGCCAGCAATGCTGCCCATATAGCTACTGTTGTCACTAACCGTCATTGCCGTATCACTGTTTTTATCTGCAGTAACGTTGCCCGTCATTAATGAATTATTGGAAACGGTCAATAAATTATTCCCGTTGCCCAAGGTTACGCCACCGGTAGATTGGGCATGATCGGTAATGAATAGGGTAGCCCCTTTTTTGCCGAGAATAGCGATGTCACCTTCATGAATTGAGTCACTAATATCCAATGCAGCTTTGCCGCCAGCCTCGATATTAATATATCCTGAATCAATGCTTTTATTTTCGATGAATAAGTCCGAGTCGTTTTCGCTTCTCAGGTCCTTACCACCTTTTATTTTAGAATTAATAATACCTACGTGATTTTCATTCGCTTTTCTTAATTCGATTGCATCATCAAATTGAGTTGAAGAAACTAAATTTTCCTCAACCACGTCATAAGTTTCAGGGATGATTTGGCTATTCTTGATGATGACATTATTCAGAGACTTTCCGTTCGATGCGATAGTGCCATTGGTCATCACGGAATTATCTAAAGTAATGTTTTTATCGCCAGTGCCGCTTAAGATAATATTACCATTAATCATGCTTTGGTTGTCTGCAATAATATTTATATTACCATTGTCTAGCGGATCAACCCAGATAGCTGCACCGTACATGTAATCTTTATCTTTAACGGCTGCTGTTGACGGCTTATCATCATATTTGTGCGAAGTTTTTTGGCCTAACAGTGCGGTATTATTCAGAATCACAGTGGCATCCGTTTTTGCACCACTATCGCCGATTTCGACCATATCCACTTTGCTACCGGGTAGCAGATAAAGGTTCGCACTACCGCCTTTGCTCATATTAATATAGCTACCAGAAAGATCAGTGCCGGCAACGACCAGTTCCTGTTTATCTCCGCTTGCTCTTGTGCGAGCAGCGCCAGGGCCAGAGAAATAAACATTATGATTCTCTGCTTTCTTAGCCAATACCGCTGCACTATCATTTATGACGTCGAGATTCCATTCAATATTGCGAGCTGTACCGGTTGCAGTCTGAGTAAGGCCTGAAGCCTGTTCAGGCAATTTAGAAGCTGGCGTTGCGGCAGAAGCATGACTCGCCATCATCAATGAAGATGTTGCCAGTAAAATACATTGAGAAAGCTTTGAAAGACGCATTACGTTTCGCATTTGAAATCCTTGAAATATATCCAGCCTAATTCCAACGCTGTAGTAAATTAAACCCAACGCTGGGAGAGTTTAAAACTCGTTTTGTGATGGCTAGTTTCAAGGTTATTTGCTTGCAGAGATATCGTACTAGTCAGGAAAGTCAGGGCGCGGGTTATAAAATATTTCTATTTAACCTGCTTATTAAATTAAATATAATTTTTATAAGAGATGAGATTTATATTCAAGACCGCTCTTCCCCCGAACCACTATTGGTTCGAGGAAAGAACATATTAATCAGAGATCGCCCTGATTTCTCGTGCCGCCGCTGCTGAGCGTAGCATTGCCGCCATTTTGTGCACGATGCAAAGTTTCCATCCGCACCTGGAACGGCGGGAATGGCAAAATAATGCCGTGTTCGCGGAATCCAGCCAAAATAAGCTGGTGGATTTCATGGCGCAACGGCATACGGTGCGCCATCTCGGCGGCATGCATACGCAGTTCGAATATCTGAATACCCTGCTGTAAATCAACCAGATACGCTTCTGGTGCGGGGGTGTCCAGCACCAGTGAACACTTGCGGGCCGCATGGGTGAGAATCGATGTCACTTCTTCACTGTTGGCCTCGACCGGCGCGGGAACGGTTAATACCACGCGAGTGACCGAGTCCGACAGTGACCAGTTGATAAACTGCTCGGTGATAAAGGCCTTGTTGGGCACAATAATCTCTTTGCGATCCCAGTCGACAATGGTGGTCGCGCGGGTATTGATTTTAGTCACGCTGCCGGTGAGATTGCGAATCGTCACGGTATCGCCGATTCGAATCGGCTTTTCAAACAGGATCATCAAGCCCGAGATAAAGTTAGCGAAAATCTCCTGCAAGCCGAAGCCCAATCCGACGCCCATAGCGGCAACCAGCCATTGCAGCTTGCCCCATTCGATTCCCAGCATTGAGAACCCCGTCAAACCGCCTATCAGCAATACGGCGTATTTGGTGATGGTCAACGCCGCATAGCCGGTGCCCGGCGTCAGGTCGAGATGTTGCAACAGCGCCAGTTCGAGCAAGGCAGGCAGATTACGTACCAGCTGAGTGGTGATGATTAGCACCAGGATGGCGATCAGCACGTGGCCAAGAGTAATCGGCTGCATGCTCTCGACGCCCTGAGTGGTGGAAGAGACGTCCCACAGCTTGATGTTTTCAAGGAAAGAAAACGCCGAGTGGATCTCTGACCACAGCACAATGACCGAGAGAAGCGCCACCAGGGCCAGCAAAGAGCGCACCAGTCTTAACGATTGTGAACTGATGGCATCCAGATCAACCACCGGCTCTTCAATCTCTATCGCACCTTCGTTGCTGTTAGCCAGAGGTGTGTCTTCTTCACCCTTGGCGCGCTGCGAAAGGATTTCCGCTCGTCGCTGCTTGGCACGCTCGAAAGCAATTTTACGGCGCTGAATAAGCATCCAACGACGAATAATGTGATAAATCACCAGCAGCAGGAACCAGATCGCCAGCGAGGTTTCCAGACGCGCCAACAGAGCCTGTGAAGTAGCGAGATAACCTAGCATCGAAGCAAACGCGGCAATCAACGGCGCGCCAAGCATCATCCACCACAGCGAGCTGTTCACCAGATTTTCGCCGTTACCTTGCTTATCAAGGTACAGCGGAATACCCGCGCGTTTCAGGCTCTGGGTAACCAGTCCCAACAGGGCGCAAAGGATGATAAAGCACAGGCGTCCGAGGGTGTTGGAGAACTCGCGATCGTTGAGATTATCGAAGGTAATCAGCGCCATAATCAGCGGCACGATCAGCCAGATAGACAGCGAGTAATAGCGCAAGGCGCGGGAAACACGGCGTTGCGGCCAGTTAAAATGAGTTATGAACAGCCCTTTGGGATGGGCCAGATAGTGGCTGATCATAAACAACCACAACACCGGCAGCGTGGCAGTTACCCCATCACCAATAGCCACGGCGATGGGGAAGGGCCAGGCGCTTTGTAGTCCATAACCCAGCGCGGCCCACAGCACCGGCAGCGGCAGGGCGACCAGAATCGACCAAAATACCGTGCGGGCGGTCAGGGAAAACTGATCCTGTGTCACTTTGCCGACGCGGCTGCTGGCTCGTTCGAGGAAGTTATAGTAATGGCGGCGGGAGCTGATGCTGACAATCACCAGAATCAGTGCACCAAACAGCGGCAGCAGCGTTTCCCTGCTGGTCACCATCATCACCGAGGCTTTGCCGAGCTGCGACAGGGTATCCAGTGACAGCAACCGATTCAGGTCGTGCATGGTTTGCAGCGGATAACTAAAGCCAATCGGGCTGACGTCTGCGACCCAGAATAGGTATCGGTGCGCGGCGTCGTTGATATCTTTGAGGGCATCAACCAGCTGTGTATTGGCGACTTTTAGCTTGGTCAACTCGAGGATTTGGGTGTCGCAGCCTGACAGCAGCGAGTTAAGCAAATCGGTTTGCGTTTTAAGCTGCGCCTGCAGAATCTTCTGCTGTGCCGCGCTCAGCGGTTGGCCGTCGTCTTGCTTGCCCTGACGATATTGCTGCTGCTTGCCGAGCAAATCTTCATAGTGCAGTCGTTGCACGCGCAGCTGGCCCATGTCGCCATCGAGCTGTTGGGGTTTGGGCATTTCAGGCAGTTTTGCGACCTGTGCGCGCAGAGTTTCGCCCAGCAACGGCGAGGCATCGAGCCACTGCGCCTGCTCTTTGATCGTGCTCAGTGCCTGACGAACCTGCAAGGTTTGCGCGGCGGCCTGTCTCTGCTGAGAAGAGATCAGGTCCATTCTCTGCGCCTGTTGGTTCAACGCCAGCGAAAGTTCTCGGTTGGACTGCAACTGCTGTGTAATCGATTTAGGTAATTCGCCGCTTTGCTCGGCCAGTTGCTCGGTTTTTTCGAGCGCAGTTTCGGCTTCGCGCTGGCGCTGGCTGTTGAGATTATTGCGCAGCGTCTGCAATTGTTCATCCAGACGATCGTGGCGCGTTTTGTAGAGTTCGGCGCGAATGCGCGATAATTCCTGTCGATTGCTGGCAGAAAGCTGTGCCAGTTCTAGCTCGTCGACCCGCGCCTTACGCGCGGCGGATTCCGCCTGTAGCGCCTTTAGCTGGGCCTGGGCAAGTGCCGACTTATTGTTGTTGAAGCTTTGCAGACGCTGATCGATATCTGCCAGCGCGTTGCGTGCCTCGGATTGCTGTTGCGGGAGCTGGCTGAGGGAATCGCTGATATCGCGGGAGCGATCCTGCTCCTGACGCAGCTGGCGCGCCTCTTCAAGCAGCTGGCTGCTGACCTGCAATATCTGCTGGTCAAGCTCGGCGCTAGACAGGCTATCGTCAACCGGTAGAGGTTTATCGGCCTGGGTTTTCAAATCCTGACGCAGGCTTTGCGACAGGCGCGGAAAATCGTCAATCGCCGTTTGATACTGCCCGGAGCGCGCGGTGGAAGCACTCGCCTCGCTCATCCAGTTAATTGCTTTCTGAAGCAATTCAACGATTTGCGCCTGGTTGGCCACCTCCTTATTGGATTCGGCCTGTTTCAGCTCCTGCTGGAGCTGATCTTCTGAGAGTGCGGCGCTAGCGTACAGCGGCAGTGCCAGCAGCAAACTCACCAATAGGGTGGGGATCAGGCGCACGGGCATTTTCCTTGCAACAAACTTATAAAAACAACTCGCTTGCTGAACCGTGTTTAACGGGAAAGCTAAACAACGTTTTCTGGTTCAGGCATCACTGGCTCGACCGCAGGCGCGCGTACCGCCTCGGCAAAGGGTTCACCCATGCGGGTGACTGTGCCATTTTTCAGCTGCGGCATAAAGGTGACCTGATTGGCAGCAAACAGGTTAATTACCGTTGAACCTAGTTTAAAGCGCCCCATTTCCTGGCCTTTTTCCAGCGAGATAGCGCCTTCATTGCCCGCAGCCGGATAGGTCCAGCGTTTGATGATACCTTCGCGCGGCGGAGTGACCTGTCCGGCCCACACGGTTTCAATGCTGCCGACGATGGTCGCACCGACCAGAATCTGCACCATCGGGCCAAATTCAGTATCGAACACGCAGATGACGCGCTCGTTACGGGCGAACAGGTTAGGGACATTGGCCGCAGTCAGTGGGTTGACCGAGAACAGGTCACCTGGCACGTAAATCATTTCGCGCAGCACGCCATCGCACGGCATGTGTACGCGGTGGTAGTCGCGCGGGGCCAGATAAATCGTGGCGAACTGACCCTCTTTAAACTTCTCGGCCAGCACGTAGTTACCCGCCAGCAGTGCTTCGAGCGTGTAAAAATGTCCTTTGGCTTGAAACAGTTTGTCGTCGGCAATAGGACCTAATTGGCTAACCGCGCCGTCGGCTGGCAGGCACAGCATATCCAGACCGCTGACCACCGGGCGAGCGCCGGCGCGAAGCGGGCGGACAAAAAATTCGTTAAAGGTCGGATAAGCGGAAAAACTTGGATCCTGCGCTTCTTTCATGTCGACTTTGTAGTAGCTGGCAAACGCTTTAATGACCCAATGGGTCAGCATCGCGGCGCGGCGTTCTGCACCCCAGCCAGCAAGTCTTGTAAGTGATTGTTTAGGAAGTAAGTATTGAAGTTTTATTTTTAGCCGGTCTAGCACGGTTTACCCTCTCAAATTTATACCCATCCTGTTTTGTGCTGCAAAAATTTTGGCAGTGCTCAATCACCCTGTTCACTGACTTGAGCCAGTTTCCGGGGATTTTCTCGCTTGCTGCCTTCCTGCAACCCAAATGATTTTGGGTATACCCGCTGTATTCAGCGGCAGATTCTGTGAAATATGAATAGCCAAAATGTGCGGCAGATTTTAATCAAAATGACGACTTTTATCAGAGGCTATCAAAGTTTTTACGCGTTTTTACATCCGCCATGCTTTCGAGAATACGGTGATAGTTATCAAAACGCTCTTCGGCAATTTCGCCTTTGTCGACAGCTTCACGAATTGCGCAGCCAGGATCGCTGCCGTGCTTGCAGTCGCGGAATTTGCAGTAGCCAAGGTACGGCCTGAATTCAATGAAGCCCTGAGTGATTTGCTCAGGCGCCAAATGCCACAGGCCAAACTCGCGCACCCCCGGAGAGTCAATCACATCGCCGCCGTGCTGGAAGTGATAGAGGCGTGCGGCGGTAGTGGTGTGCTGGCCCAGTCCCGAGTTATCGGAGACATCGTTAACCAGGATTTGCTGCTTCTCTGGCGGCAGCAGCGCGTTCAACAGGCTGGATTTACCCACGCCGGACTGTCCCGCAAAGATACTGATGCGATCGGTCAGCGCAGTAATAAACTCTGGCATGCCTTCGCCGGTATAGCTTGAGACCTCTAAAACGCGATAGTTGATGCGACGATAGATTTCCATCATCTCGGCCACGAACTTGCGGCTTTCATCGTCGAGCAGGTCGATTTTATTCAACACAATCAACGGCTCAACCTCAACGGTTTCACAGGCTACTAAATAGCGATCGATAATGTTGAGAGACAGCTCGGGCAAAATAGCCGAGACAATCACAATCTGATTGATGTTGGCGGCGATAGGTTTTACGCCATCATAGAAATCAGGGCGTGTCAGTACCGACGTGCGCTCATGCACGGCTTCAACGATACCTTTGACGTCGGCGTTTTCACCCGAACGCCATACAACGCGGTCACCGGTCACCAGTGAACGGATGGTTCGACGGATGTTACAGCGATGCGTGCTGCCGTCGGTAGCTTCAACGTCGGCGTGCATCCCGAACCGGCTGATGACTACACCCTCTTGCGGTTCACCGTGCAGGGAGTCGTCCAGCTCTTTACGTTTGTCGGTCTTGGTCAGACGACGTTCGTGGTTGGCTTTAACGCGACGTTGTTGCCCTTTTGACAGTTTTATCTTAGTCACTGCGCCTCACTTGACTGGCTTCAATCGCTCGTTGCGACCAAAAGGGCTATGATACCAGCTATTTCGTATTAATTAACCGTTGTGGGACTATTCATGACTGGAGTCACTATGTCTTTAACTGATAACAACCCGTCTGCAAGCGAGAACAATTTAATCTGGATCGATTTGGAGATGACCGGCCTCGACCCGAAACGCGACCGAATCATTGAAATCGCTACGCTGGTGACCGATGCCAATCTTAACGTTCTGGCCGAAGGGCCTGTCATGGCGGTGCATCAGTCCGATGCGCAGTTGGGGCTGATGGACGAATGGAACGTGCGTACCCACACCGGCAGTGGCCTGGTTGAACGGGTTAAAGCCAGCACCTTGGATGAAAACGCAGCCCAACAGGCGACGATTGAATTCCTGAAAAAGTGGGTGCCTGCGGGTAAATCGCCAATCTGTGGCAACAGTATCGGCCAGGATCGTCGCTTCCTGTTTAACTACATGCCCGAGTTGGAAGCCTATTTTCACTATCGCTATCTGGATGTCAGCACGCTGAAAGAGTTGGCGCGCCGCTGGAAGCCAGAAATACTTCCGGGCTTCATCAAGCAGGGAACGCATCAGGCATTGGACGATATTCGCGAATCGGTCGCCGAACTGGCCTACTATCGCGAGCATTTCATCCAGCTGTAAAAGAATTAAAAATATTTTTCATAGCGGTATGTCGTTCTGAAACCTCAATTTTGCTGATTAATTAAACTAATCGTTCTTTTAATCAGCACTTGAACGGTTTCTTGAATAAAAACGGTTTTTTTTGAGAAAGGGGGCTTGCGGGACGAAAGATTTCTCGTATAATGCGCACCCCGTACCGATGAAGAATTTCGTTAGTATGCAGAGCGGGAATAGCTCAGTTGGTAGAGCACGACCTTGCCAAGGTCGGGGTCGCGAGT
>CAWUIY010000216.1:0-8051 GCA_963922555.1 uncultured Serratia sp.
GGAGTGCAATGACGCCTTTCTAAATGATATTCAGGCCATGGCGCTGACTGAGCAACATGTAAAAGAGGCACTCAATTCATCCTCAGCCTTTTTTGCACGCGGCAGTGTTGGAGCCGGACGGGGGATGAGCTGTTTTGGATTGAAAGGGGGCATTGGCACGGCGTCTCGCTACGACGAAAAGCTGAATACTCAGCTCGGCGTGCTGGTATTGGCCAACTTTGGCGTGCTCTCAGAGTTAACGCTCGACGGCGTGCGAGTCGGGTCCGAGATTGAGCACATTTTGCCTGAGCTGGCACCGCAGGTTGATGCTGGTTCGATCATTATCATCATGGCCTGCGATCGTTATCTCGACAGTCGGCAACTGACGCGCATTGCCCGCCGTGCAGGAGCAGGGTTAGGCCGAGTCGGCAGCTATTGGGGACATGGCTCAGGGGATATTGCTGTAGCGTTTTCGACCTGTCGTCAAGGCGAACTGTTAGCCGATGAGCAACTTGAGCCATTATTAGCCATGGCCGCCGATGCGACCGAGCAGGCTGTTTTAGACGCCATGCTGGCCGCAGAAACGGTCACGGGTTTCCAGAAACATTACCGATTAGGTCTGGCGAGCGTGCTCGACAGCCTGGCAGCGCGTTAATTCGAGGGAGACAAGCCATGAAAGTATTTATCTCTGCTGACATTGAAGGTATCGCCGGCGTCATGCGCCCCGAGCAGTGCAGTCCGGGCAATGTGGAATATGAAATGGCGCGTGGGCTGATGGAGCAGGAGGTTAATGCAGCCATTGCTGGCGCTTTCGAGGGCGGTGCAACCGAGGTCGTGGTTGCTGATAGCCATGCGATGATGCAAAACCTGCGCGCGGCGAACATTGACCCCCGCGCTCGCCTGGTGCAGGGCAAACCTCGCGGGTTGTCTATGCTCGAAGGGTTACAGCAGGGCGGTTATGACGGCATGTTGTTCGTCGGTTTTCACAGCGCAGCCGGGGAGTTTGGTGTGCTGGCGCATACCATTAACGGTCGTGCATTTTACCGCATAAAACTTAACGGCAGCGTTATGGGGGAAACCGATCTTTACGCCGCGCTGGGCGCAGAACTGAATGTTCCGTTGTGGATGGTCGCCGGAGACGATCAGCTTGAAAAATGGGTAAGCCGACATTATCCCGAAGCGGGTTATGTCTGTGTGAAACGTGCAATTTCCGCTACAGCGGCAGAATCATTAAGCCCGGAAGCCTCGCGTGAAAAAATTCATCAACAGGCTGCGAAAAGCGTTAAACATGCGGGTAAAAGCGTAGAGCGGCGTTTTGGCTGTCCTTACAAACTTGAGCTGATGGTCGCGAAACCGGTTTTGGCCGACCTGTTCTGTATGATCCCAGGCGTGGAACGTATAGACGCCATCACCGTGGGTTACTCAAGCCCTAAAGTCGCGGAGATTATCAGCCTGCTGGGGGCATTTTCCTTTTTGGCTTCGACACAGAATTGATTTGAGCGGTTTGTAATAATTACATTTTTTTAGCTCACGTAGACTGGGACTTTTCAATGCCGGTCCTTTTCTTTCTGTGTGCTGTTGTTTTTGCGTCAGAATAACTCTTGAACCGGCTTCTTATCCAGGGAAGTCATTCATGCCAACCATTCTAAGGATCGGTAGTTTTCGTTTCTATTTCTACAGCCACGAGCCAAATGAACCCGCCCATATTCATATTGATAAGGGCGGCGCAACGGCTAAAATATGGTTACATAATCTGAGCGTTGCAAGTAGTGTGGGATATCCTTCACATGAACTGCGTACACTTCAACGTATGGTGTCAGATCATCGAACTATTTTACAGGAGGCTTGGGATGCTTATTTTATGTAAGGAAAATGACCTGCGCGTGATGAATGTCAGAATTGATGATAATCAGCTGTCTGTAGATTTGATGGATGGCAGGACGATTTCTGTGCCCGTAGCATGGTATCCCCGTCTTTCTGCAGGGACACCGGAACAACGTAACAATTGGGAAATAGCGGGTGCGGGTTTAGGTATCCATTGGCCTGATCTTGATGAAGATCTAAGCACGGAAGGACTGCTCAGAGGGATAAAAGGTGTGGCCATTCCGACATCACGTTCATAAAAATCTTCAGCCAATTCATTTAAGCAACGCATAGTACTTTTTGATACCTTCTTATCCTGCCTCTCTTTTGGCAGCAGATATTGACCCCAGAGGGATTAGCATGCGTTTGCGTCATATTGAAGTGTTTCAGGCAGTATTGCAGGCTGGCAGCGTCAGCGGCGCGGCGCGGTTGCTCAACGTGTCGCAACCCAACGTCAGCCGGGTTTTAAATCATGCCGAGCAACAATTAGGTTTTAATCTTTTTGATCGCACCCCGCAGGGCTTGGTTATTACCCCGGAAGGCCGCAGGCTGATGCCTGAGGTCGAGGCGCTATTCAGCCATATTCAGGCAATTGGTTTTCTGGCCGAGCAACTGCGCCAGGGAGAAGGCCAACACGTTCGTATTGGTTCCGCTCACGCGCTAGGACACAGCGTTATGGCGCCGGTGCTGGTGGATTTTCACCGTAAAACACCTGCAGGCAGCGTTGAACTGGTGACCGGGCATTTTAATACCCTCAGCCAGGATCTTATCCAATACAAGATGGATTTTGCGCTGGCATTTGGCGAGCAGGCCTCCGCCGAACTGGTTTCCGAAACTCTGTATTCCGCTAACATGGTGGCACTGCTGCCGCTGGATTGCCCCGTTACAGGCCCGGTGACCTTGCAATGGCTGAGTGAAAACAATCTGCTGATGTTGCAACAGCAAGACCCTCTAGGACAGGTACTGAATCGGGTATTACGCGAGCAGGGCCTCACATCGCGCGCGTCGCTGCATATTAAAACGTATTCAGTGATTGCCGACATGGTGCTTGCGGGAGGCGGTGTTGGCGTGGTGGATACCTTTACTGCGCAGCGCTATGTAAACCAACTAAAGATCGTCCCGGTTGTCGAGGCATTGCCGTTCGACGTCATCCTGCTCAGCCGCCGCGATCAACCTCAGTCGCAGGTCGGGCTGGCACTACAACAGTTAATCAGGCACAAGCTGTGGGAGCTGGGGGAGGGGCTGTAACGTTGGGAGGGATTATTACATTGCCTTGATTAGAGTTTATTTAGGGCGGTTTATTAAATCCTTAAGTAACAATCCCAACCCTCCCCCTATGAGTGGGGAAAGGCTGGGATATTCAGTCACCTTATCCAAAAAATCCTATTCCCGCAGTTTTCCACGCAGGTCTTTGACATCGCTGCTGGTCACCGCCGACGCCGAATTGCCCCAGCTATTGCGGATATAAGTCAGTACGCTGGCTATATTGTTATCGCTCAGATTGCCGCCAAATGATGGCATTCCCGGCGCAGTAGGATCAGCATCGGTATCTACAGGACGGCTGCCCGCCAGCACCACATGAATAAGCGAGGTCGCATTGCGGCTGACGATCAGCGGGGAGTCTGCCAGTCTTGGGAACAGGCCTTCCTCGCCTTTGCCGTCAGGCCTATGGCAGGCAGAACATCGGTCGGCATAAATTGCCTTGCCAGCGATCATGCTGTTGTCACTGGTTTTGATCGGCTCTGGTGCCTGGCTGCCGCTGTCCTGGCCGCTGTCTTTGAGGTAGACCGCCACGGCTTTCAGGTCGGCATCGGTCCAGCGATTTGAAGAGTTTTTTACTTCCTCCGCCATTGGACCCGACGCCATATCGTAGCGGTTGACTCCGTTTTTCAAATACCCGGTAATATC
This sequence comes from uncultured Serratia sp., assembly GCA_963922555.1. Classification (GTDB taxonomy): domain Bacteria; phylum Pseudomonadota; class Gammaproteobacteria; order Enterobacterales; family Enterobacteriaceae; genus Rouxiella. Next base: position 3,751 of record CAWUIY010000216.1, read on the forward strand.
GTCGATTGTCCATTTGCCGATACCAGTATGGTTATTCACGGTAATATCCGGTGCCATCCAGCCTTCAACGACGCCCCCGTACAGATACTGGCTGTCTTTATCCCCGCCCAACAGGTTTTTTGGGGTATGACAGGTGCCGCAGTGCCCCAGACCGGCGACGATATATGCCCCACGATTCCAGTCCGCAGATTTTTTCAAATCGGGGATAAATGCCCCCTGATCAAAGTTAATCCAGTTCCAGACAATCAGGCTGGTGCGGATATTGAACGGGAAGGGCAGTTGGTTAGATTTCACCCTGTTATGTACCGGTTGCAGCGTCTGCAAATATTCCCAAATCGCCCGGTTATCTTGTCTCGTCACTTTGGTATAGGCGGTAAACGGCATCGCGCCATAAAGGCGAACGCCATCGTGGCCTATGCCGTGAGACATCGCGCGTTGAAAATCATCAAAGGTCCATTTGCCAATCCCGGTATCTGGATCGGGAGTAATGTTGGCTCCCACCAGCATGCCAAACGGGGTTTGCAGCGAGACGCCACCGGCATAGGGCTTGCTGCCCTGAACGCCAGAAGTATGACAGGCGGCACAGTCACCCAGCGTTGCCAGATAGCGGCCACGTTCGACCTGCGAATAGTCGCCGTTACCGCCCGCCTGTGCCAGTGCGCTTACCCCAAGCGCCAGTAATCCCAACGAGAATGATGCCAGCTTTTTCATACAATCATCTCCCCAGGATTTTTGAGATAGCGCTCGCGAATGGCTTCTGCCGCCTTGAAGGCCAGTGCGCCCACGGTGCCCGTCGGGTTATATCCTGGGTTTTGCGGAAAAGCAGAAGCGCCGACGACGAACAGGTTTGGCACGTCCCAGACCTGTAGATATTTATTTACCGAGCTGGTCGAAGGATCGGCGCCCATCACGAATCCGCCGCACACGTGCGAGGACTGGTAAGGGGTTCCGTTCCAGTGCCCCTTGGTCGGGCTTTCCACATACTGGCGAGGATTCATTGACTTGGCGATTTCTCCCACCCGGTCCGTACAGTATTGCGCCATTTTCAGGTCATTCTGCGGAAAATCGAAAGTGACGCGGAGCAGGGGGCGTCCCAGAGGATCTTTATAGGTCGGATCGAGCGATAAATAGTTGGTGCGAATAGTATAGCTGCTGGCCTCGCAACCGATCGACATACTGCTGAGGTAGTTTTTGACCGTCGTTTCTTTCCACTCTTTACCCCATTTGGGCGTTCCCGGCGGCACGGGGCGATAACCAATAGGGGCCGCGCCGATAGGCGTCACGCGGATACTGCCGCCGCCAAAAAAGCCCAGTCCGCTGTGATCGAAATTATCGTTATTAAACTCGTCGATGCCCATACCCACCGCGCCCGCGCCGATAAACGGATTGAAGTTTTTGTCATCGAAAAACAGCTGTACCCCGTTGGCGGTCTGATAGGCATAGTTGCGGCCGGTTGTGCCGCTGTTGGTTACCGGATCATAAGGTTTACCGACACCGGAAAGCAGCATCAGACGAACGTTTTCAAAGGTATAGGCGCTGACCACCACCAGATCGGCGGGCTGTTCCCACTCGTCGCCCGAGGAGTCGATATAAATCACGCCAGTGGCCTTTTTCCCGCTTGAATCCATCACCACTTTCATCACTTCACAGCTGGTACGCGCCTCAAAATTATCCTTACGGATCAGCGCAGGTAGCACGGTAGTAATCGCGCTGGCCTTGGAATAGTTAGCGCAGCCATAGTTGGTACAAAAGCCACAGAAGGTGCAAGGCCCCATTTTTACGCCCAAAGGATTAGTATAAGCCTCTGAAATTAATGAAGAAGGTACTGGGAAAGCCTTGTAACCCATGTTGCGCGCGGCTTCGGCAAACAGCGTGGGTCCGTAAGGCTGGTCCATTGGCCGGGTGGGATATTCTATCGAGCGCATGCCTTCAAAGGGGTTGCCGCCTTCGCGATGCTCGCCGTTGACGTTAGACGCCTTGCCCGACACGCCTGCCAATAGTTCAAACTTGGCATAATGAGGTTCCATTTCGTTCCAGTCGGTGCCCCAATCTTGCAGCACCAGTTCTGACGGCATCTCTTTGGCACCGTATTTATCCAACAGATAAGTGCGCAGCTGGAACTCGTGTGGCTGGAAGCGGAAGGTGATGCCGGCCCAGTGATTGCCTGCGCCGCCGGTGCCATTACCGGGATGGAAAGAACCCCATTCGCGCATTGGCAAGGCCGTTTGTGAAGGATTATTGCGGATGGTAATGGTGTTTTGTCTGTTACGCAGCATGAGTTCTTCGCGGGTGTTGTAACGCAGCTCATCGGCAACGGTCGCTACATTGAAATCACGTGCAGTATCGCGCCAGGGACCGCGTTCGATTGCCACCACGTTCAGCCCGGCATCGGTCAGTTCATGGGCGATAATCGATCCGGCCCAGCCGAGACCAATCACCACTACGTCAGTCTTGGGGAGTTTCTTCGCCATTTTAAAGTCCTTAACCCTTAGCTTTTAGAAATCTTCCACGCATCGCCGCCGGAGATGCTGAGAGGCTCGAGATCGAGTTTCTGATTGTGCTTGCCGATATATTCGCGATAGTCATAGCGCGCGCCCGGAAAGCCGAGCATTTTCCACGACACCATGTTGCGATTACCGCCATAAATCGGGTCAGCGAAGAAACCCTCCATGGTGTTTTTCAACACAATGGCGAAAAACAGCCTGGAGTCGATCTGATTTTTAAAGTTTGGGGAATCAAGGGCGATTTTGCCGCTTTCCAGCCCTTTCAGGAGATCGTCCTGCTGGTCGCCGGTAAGCTCTTTAAAAGATTTCCTGAAAGTTGTCTGAGTGTATTCTTCCAGCGCTGCGAGCCCAATGCGATAACGCTGTTGTGGGACTAACGGCGACTGGTCGCCTTGTTCTGGCGTGCCGGGCTGGAAAGGGCCTTGCATGTAAAGGCGTTCGAAGGTGCCATAAAATCCTGCCAGCTGATGGTCAATGAATACTGCACAACCCGCCTCTTTGCCACCCACGCTTAGGTGGTCTGCGGGGACCAGTCGGTCGACAATAGCTTCGACCGCTGCCGCTTCTGCATCGGTGAAAAACACCCAGCCATCGGATTCAATGCTGGGAGGTGGACTGCTGTCGAAAGGGCTCCAGGCAGGCGTGCCTTTCAGATTGACTGCGCTTGCCGCTTTGGCCACGCCGAGTGCGGCGGAGGCGGCAGTAAATGACAGAATTTGCCGACGCGTGATGCCTGGCAAGGTTTTTTTGCTCATAAAGTCCCCTGTTAATTATAAATAAGGCACAGGCCTCTTTTTTAAACGTCAAAGTCATTAGGGAAAGATGCTTTAGGTGAAGCTATGAAAACGTCATGAATGAGAAATAGCGCCCTGAGCAGTCAAATCGCTTAGGCGGGTGGCACTAATTCCAGGATTGCCAAGCAAGAATAGAATATAAATTTATGTAAATGAAATGTGAGTTTTTGTTATTTTTGTGTTTTATAAAGGTAAATGGTATCAATTAAGAAGATTTGTATGCCGATTGCAGCGTATTACTGTCGTGGCGATAAAACCCAAAAGGCTTAGTATTTAAAAGGTTATAGGATGTTCTTTACTCATCTCGCCCTGAAGTTTATGAGGAAATTAAGCGACTGTTTCCGAAGTGGAAAAAACACACGAATTGCAACAAGTCTCACAGCGTTGTGCGTATTTAGTAGAATTTAACGAAGTCCTTACACTTGTAATTCTGACCTTGTTCGGTAAGATCACATTTTGATGGCTAAATATGTGGATTATGACCGACGTCACAAAAAAAATTTACAATTTTGCTAGACACCATCCTTGCCCTCTATCGCTAGCGGTCGGCTTTGCCATGAGCTGTGCCTTGTTTCCTCTCAACGCGCAGGCGTATATCACCGACTCTGCTCTGCTGCTCAACCCGGTTACGGACTATTCAGCGCCAGCATCTACCTATAATTCACTGTTTAATCGTCCGGTAAGTCATCCCAACGCCTTGCCAGATTTAGGCAGTTCGTTGAATAAAAACTCAGGAGTGCAATCGCAGGCTTTTGAGACCAAAGTTGCCACCACGCTAAAACAGTTAGGCGAAGACAGTTCCACCAGCGACGATCCTCTGCGAGAGCAGGCTGAAACGTTGGCTTTGCAGCAGGCTGCACGATTGGTCAAACAAGAAACCACCAGTCTGCTTTCACCGCTGGGCACCGCGACGGTTAATTTTGATGTCAGCGACGGTAACCTGAGTGGCAGTTCTGCCACTTTGCTAAGCCCGCTTTACTCCAGCAAGGCGCTACTGACCTAT
>CAWUIY010000217.1:0-8000 GCA_963922555.1 uncultured Serratia sp.
GCAAGAATTATCACGCGTGCTGCCCATTCCACCATGAGAAGACACCCTCATTCACCGTAAACAGCGATAAGCAGTTTTATCATTGTTTCGGCTGTGGAGCACACGGCAACGCCGTAGACTTCCTGATGAACTACGACAGGCTTGAATTTGTCGAGTGCATTGAGGAACTGGCGACCATGCAAGGTCTGGAAGTGCCTTATGAAGTCGGCACTGGCCCTACCCCAATGGAACGCCATCAGCGTCAAAGTCTTTATCAGTTGATGGAACCGCTAAGCGCGTTCTACCAGCAGTCACTTAAACAACCTGCCGGAGCACCTGCTCGCGAGTATTTGACGCAGCGCGGTTTAAGCGACGAAGTGATCAACCATTTTGCCATTGGTTTCGCCCCTGCGGGCTGGGACAACGCGTTAAAACGTTTTGGCAAAACCGCCGACGACAGAAGCTCTCTGACCGACGCCGGTATGTTGATTACCAATGAACAAGGGCGCAGTTACGACCGTTTTCGCGAACGTGTCATGTTCCCGATCCGTGATAAACGCGGCAGGGTCATTGCGTTTGGTGGACGAGTACTCGGCGACGCATTGCCCAAGTATCTCAACTCCCCAGAAACAGAAATTTTCCATAAAGGACGTCAGCTTTACGGCCTTTATGAAGCACAGTTAAATCACCCGACACCAGCCAGATTGCTGGTAGTTGAAGGTTATATGGACGTCGTCGCGCTGGCGCAATTCGGCGTTGATTATGCCGTCGCCTCGCTGGGAACCTCTACCACGGCTGAACATATTCAGTTGTTGTTCCGCGCGACCGACACGGTGATTTGCTGTTATGACGGCGATCGGGCAGGCCGAGAAGCCGCCTGGCGCGCGCTGGAAACGGCCCTGCCGTATTTGCAGGATGGCCGTCAGCTTCGTTTTATGTTTTTACCCGACGGCGAAGACCCCGATACGCTGGTGCGTAAAGAAGGTAAACAGGCGTTTGAACAACGGATGGAAGAGGCGCATTCAATCTCGACTTTCTTGTTCGATACCCTGATGCCGCAGGTTGATTTAAGCAGTCCTGAAGGGCGAACCAAGCTTAGCATGCTCGCACTGCCGCTGATTAGTCAGGTTCCAGGCGAGACGCTGCGACTGTATCTACGTCAGCAGTTAGGCAATAAGCTCGGGATATTAGATGATAGCCAGTTGGAAAAGCTGATGCCGAAGCCGGCAGAAAGTGCAAATAGCTACCAGGCTCCTCAGCTAAAACGCACAACCATGCGTATACTGATAGGATTACTGGTACAAAATCCACAACTGGCTACACTTATACCCTCGTTGCAAGGTTTAGAGCAATCAAAACTTCCGGGTTTGGACCTGCTGAAAGAGCTGGCCGATATCTGCAATGCACAGCCGGGCCTGAAAACGGGCCAGTTGCTGGAGATGTATCGCGATAATAAATTCGGCCCACAGCTTGAAATCCTGGCAATGTGGGACGATATAGCAGATAGGGACATTGCAGAAAAAACATTCCTGGACGCGCTGGACCATTTATTTGACTCGGCATTGGTGCAAAGACTGGAAACATTGATCGCCCGCTCACGAACAGAAGGCTTGAGTGCCGAAGAGCGGGAAGAAGTCCGAGCCATTACCGAAGCGCGCAGAAAGCGTTAACACGCTGGATTACAGAATTACCGGCAATGTCATTGGCGTTAGAGCAAGGCGGCAAGCGAGTGAATCCTCGGGAGCTTACTCAAGTAAGTGACCAAGGTGAATGAACGCAGCCAACGCGGCTATAGCGTCAAGGGCAAAGCATTAAACGCAAAGCCATTGGCGTTAGAGCAAGGCGGCAAGCGAGTGAATCCTCGGGAGCTTACTCAAGTAAGTGACCGGGGTGAATGAACGCAGCCAACGCAGCTATAGCGTCAAGGGCAAAGCGTAAGAATATAAACGGCTTAAGTGCCGCATAATGGCGGGATGCTACCCCGCAAAATGCCGCCATAGTGGGCCGCGGCGAAATTAAATACGCCCCAAATGTTATAGTTGGCGGTTTCGCCGACCGACACCAACCCAATACTCTGAAGTGTGGATACCGTCTTATGGAGCAAAACCCGCAGTCACAGCTTAAGCTACTTGTCACCCGTGGTAAGGAGCAAGGCTATTTGACCTTTGCTGAGGTCAATGACCATCTGCCGGAAGATATCGTCGACTCCGACCAGATCGAAGACATCATCCAGATGATCAACGACATGGGTATACAGGTTCTTGAAGAAGCCCCTGATGCCGATGACTTGATGCTGGCCGAAAATAGACCTGATACCGACGAAGATGCAGCAGAAGCAGCAGCGCAGGTGCTCTCAAGCGTAGAATCTGAAATCGGCCGTACCACCGATCCTGTCCGCATGTACATGCGTGAAATGGGTACCGTTGAACTCTTGACCCGTGAAGGCGAAATCGACATCGCCAAACGTATTGAAGACGGTATCAACCAGGTTCAGTGTTCGGTTGCCGAATATCCTGAAGCTATCACCTATTTGTTAGAGCAATATGACCGTGTTGAAGCAGGCGAAGCTCGTCTGTCAGATTTGATCACCGGTTTTGTTGATCCTAACGCAGAAGAAGAAATTGCACCGACCGCGACTCACGTAGGTTCAGAATTGTCTAATGAAGAATTGGACGACTCAGACGACGATGAAGACGAAGACGACGATGCAGAAGACGACAACAGCATCGACCCTGAGCTGGCGCGTCAGAAGTTTACCGAACTTCGCGAGCAGCACGAAGCAACCCGTTCCGTTATCAAGAAAAACGGCCGTAGCCATAAGAGTTCTGCAGAAGAAATCCTGAAACTGTCTGAAGTTTTCAAACAGTTCCGCCTGGTGCCTAAGCAGTTCGACTTCCTGGTTAACAGCATGCGTTCCATGATGGACCGCGTTCGTGCTCAGGAACGTCTGATCATGAAGCTGTGTGTTGAACAGTGCAAAATGCCGAAGAAAAACTTCGTCAACCTGTTTGCTGGCAACGAAACCAACCAAACCTGGTTCGATGCAGCACTGGCAATGGCTAAGCCATGGTCTGAAAAACTGAAAGAAGTGACCGAAGATGTACAGCGCGGCCTGCAGAAGCTGCGCCAGATCGAAGAAGAAACCGGTCTGACCATCGAGCAGGTTAAAGATATCAACCGTCGCATGTCGATTGGTGAAGCGAAAGCGCGTCGCGCGAAGAAAGAGATGGTTGAAGCCAACTTGCGTCTGGTTATTTCTATCGCCAAGAAATACACCAACCGTGGCTTGCAATTCCTCGACCTGATTCAGGAAGGTAACATCGGCCTAATGAAAGCCGTTGATAAGTTTGAATATCGCCGTGGTTATAAGTTCTCGACTTATGCGACCTGGTGGATCCGTCAGGCTATCACCCGCTCTATCGCCGACCAGGCGCGTACCATCCGTATCCCGGTACATATGATTGAGACGATCAACAAACTCAACCGTATCTCCCGTCAGATGCTGCAAGAGATGGGCCGCGAGCCAACGCCTGAAGAACTGGCAGAGCGTATGCTGATGCCAGAGGACAAAATCCGTAAAGTGCTGAAGATTGCCAAAGAGCCTATCTCCATGGAAACGCCAATCGGCGATGATGAAGATTCGCATCTGGGTGATTTCATTGAGGATACCACCCTCGAGCTGCCACTGGATTCTGCCACTTCAGAAAGCCTGCGTTCTGCAACGCACGATGTATTGGCTGGCTTGACTGCACGTGAAGCAAAAGTTCTGCGTATGCGTTTCGGTATCGATATGAACACTGACCACACGCTGGAAGAAGTGGGCAAACAGTTCGACGTTACCCGTGAGCGTATTCGTCAGATCGAAGCGAAAGCGTTGCGTAAACTGCGCCACCCAAGCCGTTCTGAAGTACTGCGTAGCTTCCTAGACGATTAATCGATAAGCGATGATCGTTAGCTGAAAGCAAAAGCCCCGTCTGGTTATCCCGACGGGGCTTTTTTATTGCGCGTAGTTTTGGGGCCTGCGAAGCTCTCCAGCGCTACTTGAGGACATCATGCAACTGTTGATAGCTTTGAACCAGTGAGTCCAGTGTCGCGCGATTCAGGCCACTTGGATTAGGCAACACCCAGATCTGCGTTTCACCCAGTGTCACCGATTGCAGCCCCCATTCAACCTTGCGGATACCAAACGCGCTGCTGAAGGCCTGCTTGCCAAGCACCGCCAGCGCTTTAGGCTGATATTGCATAACTTTGGCTTTCAACGCCTCACCGCCGTCGCGCAGCTCGTCACGCGCCAGCTCCGTTGCTTCAACCGTTGGCCGCTCGACCAGCATGGTGATCCCACATCCAGTGTCTAAAAGATGCTGCTCTTCCTCGGGCCTGAGGAGACGCTCGGTGAATCCAGCCAGATGAATGACTTTCCAAAAACGGTTATTAGAGTTGGCAAAATGGAATCCGTGATGCGCGGTAGATAGCCCTGGATTGATGCCGCAGAAAAGCACACGCAGATTTTGCTCGATGATATCGGTGATCATGTTTAGCCTTTAGTAAAATTTAATGTTGCTATCCTAAAAACTCGCAATAATAACAACAAGCTAAAAGTTGTACATTAAACAGGCATACAGTTGGTTGAAGTGTAGACCTGGGACAACTAACTACCGTATAATCTCGCACCGCGGCCCCTTAGCTCAGTTGGTTAGAGCACGCGACTCATAATCGCTTGGTCACTGGTTCAAGTCCAGTAGGGGCCACCAAATTTTAGCTGTTAAATCAGCAGATTAAGCCACTTCGCAAGGAGTGGCTTTTTTGTTTTTTGAAAAAATGTCTCGTAAATAGCTCATCAAAAATACATGTAAGGTCAAAATTAAATAGTTTGCTGAACTTAACCTACTCAAAAATTTCAAATCCAAACCTTTAAATTAGAATTTCGACAATATTGTCCCTGACAATTAGCTTATGATATTGCCTTAAAAGGAGTAAAAATGAGCAATTTTGAAGACTAACAAGGAGTGTTTGTGGGTAATGTTCAAGCTATAAATGAGACTTTTAATATCATTCTAGCCAAAACTGTCTTTGGAATCGTGACAGGTTCGATCAGTACCATGACGGCTCTATACGCTTTTTTCGATTTATTCATAAGCGCTTAAACTCATTTAAAAAATATCAAAAAAACTGTATAAAAAATCAGGCATAAAAACATGGAAGATAAAATTTCTTTTAATAAAAATACCGCTAAATAAAATCCCAGAAATTACGAAATGGGAGCGAATATTTTCCTTGGTAATACTTTTCATAGCCTTGACAGGGATATTTCATTCAGGATATTTTTTCTATAAAATCTCATTTATTCCAGAAAACTGGGCAGCATTAACACTCAACTCATCTAAAGAGGAATTTTTACTCACTTATGATAAGGCAACATCTTTTGAAAAAAAACCTAAATGGGTGATTGATATAGACAAATACCCAATAAATTAAATAAATTCAATAATTTAAATTACTAGCGAAAATAAAACCTCTCAAAAACTAACTGAATTTATATTTAAAAAAATAGGTAACAACGAAGAAAACATACAAATCGATGAATATATAATTAGTACAGCACACAAGAAGAGATTTATCTATGCAATACTTTCACTCTTTAGCTTGCAAATGCTTTGGCTAATAACGAACACCTGTGCAACTTTGCTTTACGAAAAAAGACTTAGAAAGGTCATTTTGAATGAACATCAAAAATCTTATAAGTATTTAACTTAATTTAAACTGCATTTTCATATAGTTAACATCAAGAAATTAAAGCTCAGGCTATATTTTAAAAAAACCTGAGTTTAATTTTTAATAATGTCAAAATTATTTCTGAAAAAAACTCTAGTCATTGCGCTATCACAATTCTGAGGCTTCCATTTCAGATTCATCGACAACGCCCAGCTTATTCAATAATACACCCTCCGATGAATCAGGCCGATAAATCGTCTCTGAAGAATTCAGACTATATTTAGCTGATTCTCAACCCCTCTGGAATAAATTCACCACACTGTTGGTGGCCTGCCCAATATCATAATGTTTTCCTTCCCGCGAACTGCGCCACTCCCTTCGAGTCAGCCATAGTGATCCCATTGTTTGAATTCACACACAGAAAATGGGATTTTGGATACCATCCTGTGGCTCTTTCAATATGCTAATCTTACCCATCAAGTTTTATAGGCACTGCCAGGGTTATGAATGTCAAAGCTTAGATTTTTAGGAAAAACTTGAGGTAAAAGATAGTTATCTGAGAAAAGTTAGACGTTGTCAGATACTTATCAGCATTTTTGTGCAGTAAAAATCTAACTTCGTAGGCGCAAAACTCTAACGAGGGCTTTAAGTAATGGTTAATGACGTGATAAATCCCGCCAACACCCTGTCAGTGTTCGATTTTGACGGAACTCTCACCAAACGCGATAGCTTCGTGCCTTTCCTGCGCTTTGCCTTTGGTAAACGAGTTTTTGCTCGTCGCCTGATGCGATTGGTGATGCCGACGCTTAAATGCTTCGGTCGAAAAGTGACGCGCGATGAACTGAAAGAGCTATTGATTCAAACTTTTTTAACTGGCGTTGAAGTATCGTGGATTGCCAAGAAAGCAGAAGCATTTTGCGAACGCTATTGGACTAGACTGATGCGTCCTCTGGGGCTAATTGCCGTTGCCTCTCAGGTAAATTCAGGCGCAATCGTCACTATCTGTTCGGCATCTCCCTCCATGGTGCTTAAACCTTTTGCAGATAAATTAGGCATCAAGCTGATAGGAACAAATTTAGAAGTTAAGGATGGTGTGCTGACGGGGCGTATAAGCGGAAATAACTGTCGATGTGCTCAAAAGGTTGCACGCCTTGAAGAAGAATATGGGCCGCTATCGTCTTATCATCTGCGCGCTTGGGGTGATACACGGGGCGACTTCGAAATGCTTGCCGCCGCACAAGAACCTCATTGGCGTCCTTTCCACAGTGCGTGGGGAAAACGTAATTCGCCAACTGCCAGGATTAGACAGCTGTGATCCAGATAAGATGTTTACGCCGTATTGGTATGTTCAGGCTTAAGCTTTAGACTACCTCTCAGCATTGTGGCAATAAGATCAGGGCTGTCTCGGGATCTGTAACCTTTAATGCGCATGGGTAATCAACGTATTAACGAATATTGTCTTTATTTGATCACTCAAGCAGCCTCGCCTCAATCCTGCTTGATCCGCGCATTTAAAACCTCCCACTGTGCCGCCTTATCAAAATGCACGTTTTTAAGCGTCACGCTGAGAGGATGAGCCGCATCATAACCACGGATAATGTTGTCGCCCGTTCCGCCATTAATATTGGTCAGAGTGATATTTTGATACTGCGGAATATGATTGCCACTGGCTTTAGGATCGTAGCGAGTGTCGAAATTGATTGGCCAGCGGTTATCGCGCAAAGTTATATTCTCAAAATCGATATTCTTGACCACCCCGCCGCGACTACTATCGCTTTTTATCCTCAGGCCAGAAGTTGTGCCATCCAGTGTTAAATCTCGAATTAAAACGTCACTTACGCCGCCAATGGTCTCACTGCCTATCGACATTCCATGTCCAGCATAGAAATGATTATCGAGAATAGAAATATAACGAGTCTCTCCACCAACACCCGCTTTAATCGCCACGTTATCATCTCCAGTACTAATAATACTGTGCGCGATCGTGACATCGGTAGCCGCGCCAGGATCGATACCGTCAGTATTTCGCGCCGTAGCGGGCGTATTAATTGTCACACCCCATACGGTAATGCCTTGCACATGATTCATCGCAATATGAAAATTCGGAGAGTTAACTAACCTGATGCGATAAAAAATCAGATTTCTTGCGTGTTGTACTTCAATTAGCCGAGGGGTGTTCTGCTGCTTATGTTCCTGTTGCGCACGACGAGCTAACTGCCACCAAGATTCCTGACGGCCGTTCATCAACTGGCCACCCTGCCCATCGATCTCCCCATCACCCACAATGCCGCCCCCCTCGTTTCCTTCAA
>CAWUIY010000218.1:0-7998 GCA_963922555.1 uncultured Serratia sp.
GCCGCCACCGAACAGCTGACCCGGGCAGGAATCCTGGTCAGCCTGTTTATCGACAGGGATTACCAGCTGGCCTATTGGGCGCATGCCGGCGACAGCCGCCTGTATCAGTTTCGCCGCGGCTACGTGCGCGAAATCACCGTTGATCACAGCCTGGTGCAGCAGATGAAAGACGCCGGACACTCGGCCGAGGGCATTAACAGCAATCTGCTTTATTTTGCGCTTGGTATGGGCGACGAGGAGCGTGAGGCGAGTTACAGCGACGTGGTGCCGATTGAAGACGGTGACGTCTTTCTGCTCTGTACCGACGGTTTTTGGCACGGCGTCAGCGAGCGGCAAATGGAGCAATCACTGCACATGGTGAACACGCCAGAAGAATGGCTGACGCTGATGCAACGGGTCATCGACAAACTCCCACGCCAGCCCGGCGAAAAGCAGGACAACTATAGCGCCCTCGCGGTGTGGGTAGGTTCACCACAAGAAACAACATTGCTGCATTCACTGGCTGAAGCGGCGCAATTTATCCCCCTTCGGGACTGAACACGGCTTTTGCGCAAGGAATTGTATGAAATATTGGCTATTAGGGGCTGTCGCGCTTTGTGTCGCGACCGATGCCGCCGCTCAAAATTATCAACTGGCTTATTCACCCAGCCTCAAGCTTGAGATCTGGATCGACAACGTGCAGAGCAAAGACGTGGCGAGCTGGTGTGCGCAGGAAGTGCCGATCCGCATCGTGTCACGCGAGAATAAAGACCCGCACGTCCTGAAGTCATTCCTGCCACAGGTCACCGGTTTGATGACCTCCCAATGCCACACCATGCGCAATCTCAACTGGCAGATGGATGACCTGAACGGCAACGTGCTGGGCCAGGGGCAGGTGCAAAAAGCCAATAACTGGGCAGTGAATATTGCCGCCTCCCAGCCAGCGGTAAGCGCACCTCCGACTGCCGTCACAGCGCCTGCGCCAGCTTCCGCTGTAGCAAGCGCGCCTCAGCCTGCGCCGGTTGCCGCCGATGCGACGCCGTGGATAACCTTTAGCCAGCTCGGCAATTGCCATTTTCGCACCTGGTGGCCGACGTCAGGTCAGGTCTCGGCGCTGTTCGTTGCCGATCAGAAAGATCAGCGCTGCGAAGGCGGCTGGTTGAATGGACCGGGTGTCATCACCTACAACCAGGCTGGCGGCGCGGTGAATAGCAAAGTCAATTTCCTCAATGGCTTCCCGGTTCAGGGGCTGAGTAAAATCGACAGCGCGCTGCACGTGGTCAACGCCAATAATCAACGCGTGGTGTTGAGTAACGACAAGTCCCCAGACAGCTGGCTGATTCTGCCGTGGCATCCTGCTAACGACAGTGCGAGCGGCACTATTGCGCTGCAAATCACCCCTCAACAGGCGAGTGACAATGATACCTTGCAGGCGCGAGTCAAAGATGCGCGTAAAAACTGGTCCAAATACCTTAATAGCGATGCGCTGACACTGAGTTTGGTTCCCTCTATTGCGACCCAGTTAAAAGATCCCGCTGCCAGTGCTTTCCGCACCCTGAACTAAGCACGCCCCCGAGGAGCCATGATGTATTTATTTTCACAACTGTTGGAAGGCCAAACGCTGGCAGAGGCGCAGGTCGCGGTGGAGAATCGCGTTCGCGCCGAACCGGTGAATGCCGATCATCGTGCGGCGCTGGTGCAAATACTGTGTCTGAACGGCCATTGGGCGCGCGCGCGTTCGCAGATGAAGTCATGGCTCGCGTTGAAGCCTCAAGCTAAGCCTACCGTCACGCTGCTGGAGCAGTGCGTTGACGCCGAGATTGCCCGTGCGGCAGTGTTTGCCGGTGAAAGTGAGCCGCGCATGCCGGGAGAAGAAAGCGGCTGGATGCGCCAGTTGTACCGCGCGCTGATTAGCGAGCAGCAGGGGGATCACGCTCTTGCCGCCAGCCTGCGTGCCGAGGCACTTGGGGCCGCTCCGCTGACACCAGCGCGGATCTTTACTCAGGACAACGAGCCAGGATTGGCAGTGGAATGGTTGACCGACGGCGATGGCCGATTAGGACCGGTCTGCGAGATGGCGGTAAACGGGCATTATTACTGGCTGCCTTTTGCCCTTATCAGCGAAATACAGTTCCAGCCTCCGGCCAGCGTCACCGATCTGGTCTGGCGTCACGCGCTGGTCAGGCTGGTGGACGGCAGCGAGCAGGTTTGTCAAATCCCGGCGCGTTATCCGTTCGACGATCAGGCCGCGGATGACGTCAAGCTGGCCAAAGTGACCCACTGGCAAAGCGCCGATGAGTTGACCTATCTTGGCAGCGGTCAAAAAGCCTGGCTGGACAGTGAAGGGCAATTTCCTTTGCTGACGCTGTCCCGTTTGGTCACCGGCGCGGCGGAGCCGGTCAATGAGTAACTCGCTGAATGCCTATGGCGACGATCTTTTGCATACCGGCTATCGCCAGCGCAACAAGAAAGAGGCTCTCAACGTACGCGATAAAATGCAGCCGTCGCTGCTGGATCGCCTCACCGACGATGCACCACAGCAAGCCACCGAGTCAGTCAACAACACGGTCATTTCGCATACTACGCTGCGCCGCAACGTTTTACGTGATTTGCAGTGGTTGTTTAACTGCACCAGCAGTGAAAGCGAAAACGAGTGGGCTGACTATCAACACGTGCGACGTTCGGTGGTGAATTTCGGCGTCCTGCCGCTGTCGGGTAAGCGTATGTCTGATATCGAATGGAACGACATCCAGCGCAAGCTGACCGAGGCCATCGTTAATTTTGAGCCGCGTATTTTGCCGCAGGGGCTTCAGGTGCGCTGCATCTCGGAACTGACCTCGTTGAATCTGCACAACGTGCTTTCCATCGAGATCAAAGGGCGGCTGTGGTGCGTGCCGTATCCGCTGGAGTTTCTCTTTCGTACCGACGTTGATTTGGAAAACGGGCATTTCGAGTTACAGGATATCAGCTAATCATGGACAGCAAACTTCTCGAATACTACAACCGCGAACTGGCCTATCTGCGGGAAATGGGGGCCGAATTCGCCCTGCGTTACCCAAAGGTTGCCGGGCGGCTGGGCATGCGGGGTATCGAGGTTTCAGACCCTTATACCGAACGCCTGATGGAGGGTTTTGCCTTCCTGACCTCGCGGGTGCAGTTGAAGATGGACGCCGAGTTTCCGCGTTTTTCACAGCGCCTGTTAGAGATGATTGCCCCCAATTATCTGGCACCCACTCCCTCGATGGCGATTGCCGAGCTGCACCCTGACAGCAGCAAGGGCGATATTCGCAACGGCTTTTGCGTGCCGCGTGGCACCATGATGGACAGCCAGACGCTGAAAAAAAGTGGCGTTACCTGTAGTTACACCACCGCGCAGGACGTGATGTTGCAGCCATTGCGCATCAAGACGGTGGAGCTGGGCGGCGTGCCCGCCGATGCTCCTCTGAACCCGCTAGGACTGGGCCAGCGCAGTGCTGCAAGCGCCTTGCGCATCACACTTGCCTGTGACGATGCGGTGTTACTGAATCACCTGAATTTCGATAGCCTGAATTTTTTTCTCAGCGGACCGGATATTCAGGCGACCCGACTGCTGGAACTAATTATGGAACACGGCGTCGGCCAGTTCTGTCAAACAGTAGAAAAACAGCCGCAGCGGATCACGCTGGGTGACGACGCCGTGCGCCATGAAGGCTTTGCCCCTGAGCAGGCGTTGCTGCCTGATGATATGCGTAACTTCGATGGTTATCGCCTTTTGCACGAATATTTCGCCTTCCCGCAGCGATTCCAGTTTTTCAGCATTCACGGCCTGCGCCCTTTGTTGAAGCTCAGTCCCGGCGCGCGCGAGTTTGAAATCATTATCCTGATGGACAAAAGCGAGGCCGCACTTGAACGCGTGGTCGATGCCAGCCATCTTGCGCTGCACTGCACGCCGGTCATCAATCTGTTTCCTCGGGTTGCTGAACGCCAGAAGCTGAGTGAAAGCAAATTCGAATATCACCTGGTGGTCGATAACATCCGCCCGCTGGATTATGAAATCTTCTCGGTCAGCAAACTGTACGCCACCGGCGGTGAAAAAGAGCAGGTTTTCCGACCGTTCTGGAGCACTTACGGCAATGATGACGGCAACTATGGCGCTTATTTTTCCCTGCGCCGCGAGTCACGCACGCTGTCAGAACAGGCAAAAAATTATGGCACCCGCACCGGCTATGTCGGCTCGGAGGTGTTTCTGACGCTGGTGGATGAAAAACAGTCGCCGTGGAGTGACGAGCTGACGCATTTCACCACCGACGTGCTGTGCACCAGCCGCGATCTGCCGCTGATGCTTATCCAGCAAGGGCAGGCGAATTTCGTGATGCCAGATTCGATTCCGGTGAAGCAGCTGACCCTGAGAAAGGACCCGACGCCGCCGCGCCCTTCGCTGGCGGAAGGGCTGGATACCTGGCGTCTGGTCAGCCATCTGCAAATGAACTATCTCAGCCTGATGGAGCAAGACAGCGGCAAAGGCAGCGGCGCGCTGCGTCAGATGCTGGGCCTGTATGCCAATCTGGCTGAAGCGCCGATATCGCGGCAGATTGAGGGGATCCGCGAGTGTCGCCTCAAACCCGTCAATCGTCGCGTGCCCGAACCTGGCCCGATTGTGTTTGCTCGCGGCGTAGGCATCGACCTTAAAGTGGACGAGCAGGCCTTTTCCGGCAGCAGCCCCTGGTTGATGGGCAGCGTGCTCGAGCGCGTATTTTCACGGCTGGTGTCAATCAACAGCTTTACGGAAATGTCGCTTTCCAGCCAACAGCGTGGGGATATCGGCTGGTGGGCGCCGCGAATGGGTAAAAGGACGCTGCTATGAGCCAGGGATCCTCGGCTGCCTTCAAGATTCATTCTTTACATCGGTTGCCAGAGAATTTTTGGGCCGAACGCCGCGCCGCGCCCTGGCGGTTTGACCTGTTCCAGCTGCTGCGCCGACTCGACGCGCAGGGTGGTCAGCCTTACCTGCTTGGACGCTCGCCGCTGCCGAAACATGAGCCTTTACGGCTTGGTCAGCAACCCTCGCTGGCATTCGCCCCCGCTACGCTGGCCGAGGTCAGCCAGCGCGAAGGCAGCGAATTGCACGACGTCAGCATTCTCAGCTTCGGTCTGTTCGGACCCAATGGACCGCTGCCGCTGCATATGACGGAATACGCCCGCGATCGCGTTCATCATCATCAGGATAAAAGCCTGACCGCTTTCGTGGATATGTTTCACCATCGCCTGACGCTGTTGCTATATCGCGCGTGGGCAGACTCTCAGCCAACGGTTTCCCTGGACAGAGCGGGCAAGCGGCCTTTCGAAGACTACCTTGCCAGCCTGATTGGCATGGGGCAACCCGCCCAGCTGGAGCGTGGAAGTTTGAGCGCCCATGCGCGTTTTGCCGCCGCCGGACATTTAACCCGTCAGGCTCGTGATGCCGAAGGGCTGGAAAAAGTGCTACGGCTCTATTTTCAGGTGCCGGTGAAAGTGGTTGAAAACGTGCCGCACTGGATGGCGATCGACCCGCGCGAACAGGCGCGACTCAAGGCCGGAAGGGGTATGCCGCGCCTGGGGGAATCCGCCTTTCTCGGCGTGGCCGTGCGCGACGTGCAGCATAAGCTTCGCATAGAGCTGGGGCCACTGACTCTCGACACCTATAACCAGTTTTTACCCGGAGAAAGCAAGGCGCAGGAGCTGTGCGACTGGCTGCGTCAGTATTTGGGGATCGAGTTCAGCTGGGAAGTGCGCTTGATGCTGGCGAGTGAACAGGCGGCGGGAATAAAACTGGGTCAGCCGCAGCGCCTTGGCTATAGCAGCTGGTTGGGGATGCAAACGCAGGCCTCACCGCGCGGCGATTTAACCTTCAGCCCGGAAGCGCTTTTATCCAGCACGATATAACCAAAATTGAGTTTTATTGGCGGCTCTCTGTCGCCGTCTTAATGTTGTTTTATTTTTTCAGACTATCCGCAAACGAGAACAATTATGTCAGAAATCAGCCGTGCCGTTCTGTTCGGTAAACTCGATACTTTGTTGTTCAGCTCGCTCGAGCGCGCGACCTCATTTTGTAAACTGCGCGGAAATCCCTATGTCGAGCTGGCACACTGGCTTCATCAGCTATTGCAGCATCAGGACGGCGATCTGCAACTGATCATTCGCCACTTTTCGCTGGATGAGCGCGCGTTGACCGAAGACGTTTTGACCGCCCTCGAGCGCCTGCCACGCGGTGCCAGCGCCATTACCGATCTCTCTGAGCATATCGACAACGCCGTAGAACGTGCCTGGGTCTATGGGTCGCTGAAGTTTTCCAGCGGCAAGATCCGCGGCGGTCATTTGCTGCTGGGCTTGCTGAATACGTTCAATTTAGCCTCAGTACTCAAAGGTATTTCGTCACAGTTTGCGCGGGTGAATGCCGCACAGCTGGCGGAACAGTTTGACGCGGTTTTGGCCGAAAGCGTTGAGGCCCAGCAGGCCGCCACTCAGTCAAGGGTTCAAGACGCGGTGCAGCCGGGCAACAGCGTGCTGGCGCAATATGCCCAGGATCTCACCGCCAGAGCGCGTGATGGCAAGATTGACCCGGTAGTGGGCCGTGAAGATGAGATCCGCCAGATGGTGGATATTCTGATGCGTCGCCGCCAAAACAACCCGCTGCTCACCGGGGAAGCTGGCGTGGGTAAAACGGCGGTGGTGGAAGGCCTGGCGCTGCGCATTAGTGCAGGAGACGTGCCGCCGCCATTGCAGGACGTCCAGCTGTGGCTACTGGATATCGGCCTGTTGCAGGCGGGGGCAGGCATGAAGGGCGAATTCGAGGCCCGCTTGCAGGGGTTGATCAACGAGGTGCAGTCCAGCCCGCAGCCAATCGTGCTGTTTATTGACGAAATCCATACTCTGGTCGGCGCAGGGGGGCAACAGGGGACCGGCGACGCCGCCAACTTGATGAAACCGGCACTGGCGCGCGGTCAGTTGCGCACCATTGGCGCAACCACCTGGGCGGAATACAAAAAATATATCGAAAAAGATCCGGCCCTGACCCGCCGTTTCCAGACCGTGCAGGTACAGGAGCCGGATGAAGAGAAAGCCACGCTGATGCTGCGTAGCACCGTGGCTCCGCTCGAAAAACATCACCGCGTGCTGGTGATGGACGAAGCGGTAAGCGCGGCGGTGCGCCTGTCGCATCGTTATATCCCGGCGCGCCAGTTGCCCGATAAAGCGGTGGCGTTGCTCGATACTGCCTGCGCCCGCGTGGCAATTAGTCAGAGCGTGCAGCCAGCCCGGCTTGAGAACTGCAGTCGCCGCATTGATGCCCTTGACGTCGAGCTGGACATCGCCCGTCGCGAGGCCCGCGTGGGCTTGGGCAATCATCAAGAGCGCCTGGCTGAATTGCAGACGCAACGCGAAGCGCTAGAGCAGGAGCGGCAGACGCTGCAAAGCCGCTGGGAACAGGAACGCGCGCACGTCGACGCGATTATCGCCCTGCGAGTGGCGCTGCATGACGCCGCTGATGAAGCGATTGCGGCGCTGAAAGCCGAGCTTGAAAGCCAACAGGCTCAATTGAAACATCTGCAAGGCGACGCGCCACTGTTGTTTGCTGCGGTGGATGCCAACGTCGTGGCGGCGGTGATCGCCGACTGGACCGGTATTCCTTTGGGGCGCATGGTGAAAAACGAAATCGACGCCGTGCTGCAACTGGCCGATACCCTGAACGCCAGGGTTATTGGTCAGCGCCACGGGCTGGAAACGATTGCCCGACGTGTACAAACCTCCCGCGCGCGCCTCGACGATCCCAACAAGCCCGTGGGCGTCTTTATGCTCTGTGGCCCGTCGGGCGTCGGTAAAACGGAAACCGCGCTGGCGCTGGCTGAAACGCTGTATGGCGGCGAACAGAATATTATCACCATCAATATGAGCGAGTTCCAGGAGGCGCACACTGTTTCCACGCTTAAAGGTGCGCCTCCGGGGTATGTCGGTTATGGCGAAGGCGGCGTGCTCACCGAAGCCGTGCGCCGTCGCCCGTACAGC
>CAWUIY010000219.1:0-7917 GCA_963922555.1 uncultured Serratia sp.
GAAAAATGCCGGCATTATCGTTGCGAACCCGGATACCCTGGTGTCGATCGGCAAGTTAACCTCCCATTCAGTGCTGCTTGGCGTGCTGGGCTTCTTTATAATCGCCATTCTGGCGGCGCGTAACATTCATGCCGCGGTGCTTATCTCTATCATTATCACGACGCTGATTGGCTGGGCGCTGGGTGACGTGCATTACGCCGGTGTGTGGTCGATGCCACCGAGTGTCACTTCTGTAGTGGGTCAGGTTGATATCAAAGGGGCGCTGAATATCGGTCTGGCGGGCGTTATCTTCTCCTTTATGCTGGTCAACCTGTTTGACTCCTCAGGTACGCTAATAGGCGTTACCGACAAGGCCGGCCTTGCCGACAGCGAAGGTAAATTCCCGCAAATGAAGCAGGCGCTGTTTGTCGACAGCATCAGCTCGGTCGCAGGCTCTTTTATTGGTACCTCAGCGATTAGCGCCTATATAGAAAGCTGCTCCGGAGTGGCGATTGGCGGGCGTACTGGCCTGACAGCCGTCGTTACCGGGCTGCTGTTCCTGCTGGTTATCTTCATCTCCCCGTTGGCTGGAATGGTACCCGCCTATGCGGCCGCCGGTGCGCTTATCTACGTTGGCGTGTTGATGACCTCGAGCCTGGCGCGCGTGACCTGGGATGATTTAACCGAGGCGGTTCCGGCTTTTGTTACCGCCGTGATGATGCCTTTTAGCTTCTCGATTACAGAAGGGATCGCCCTGGGATTTATTTCTTACGTGGTAATGAAGCTGGGAAGCGGTCGCTGGAGAGACATCAGCCCGTGCGTGCTGGTGGTAACTATCTTGTTTGTATTGAAGATTGCCTTTATCGATAAATAACGATCAGTCAGCAATTTTTCAATAGATAGAAAGGCCGCATGTCGCGGCCTTTTTTGTGCCCCAGAGCCTGCTTATTTCTTGAAGCGGCGCGTAAAATCTGAAAACGCGCTGAGCTGGCCGGTAAGGTGGTCCAGCGTATTTTGATCAACCACTTCTCCCAGCTGCGCATCGACCTTGCTTTGGATTATCCCGCCCATAAATTCTGGCTTATTGAGCACCATGGCATCCAGAAAGACTAAAATCTGCCGCAGGTGATACTGGCAACGCGCGCCGCCAATGGCCCCCATTGAGCTGGTTTGAATCAACACTGGTTTTCCTGCCAACGGCTGCTCTGGCAGGCGCGAGAGCCAGTCGATGGCGTTCTTCAGACCACCTGGTACCGAATAGTTATATTCAGGCGTTACGATGATCACCCCATCGGCCGCACGGATCTGCTCGGCGATACTTTCGATTGTCGCGGGAAAGCCAGATTCTTGCTGAATGTCTGCGTCATATAGCGGAATTTCGCCAATTGAAGGCAGTGCTTCAATCGTGACGCCTTCTGGGGATAACTTTGGCAGCGTACGCGCAACCATCGCGTTGAAAGAGCCTTTACGCAAGCTGCCTAACAGCGTGACAAACTTCAGTGGTTGAGTAGACATTAACGACTCCTGATTGATTGGTTTAAACGCACAAAGGGAGGCTACTTGGCCGGGGGCAAGCTGGTTAACTTCATAAAGTGCAGTGAATCCACCTGCTGCTGGGCAGCAAATGTCTGCAGGCGTGTGAATCCTTCTGTTGGCGTATAGCGCCAGCAGATCAGGCGCTGAATGGCCGGGGTGTGAGCGCAAGACCAGATTTCCGCGCCTTCAATATCGCTCATGACCTGCACATTGGGCGTAATGCTCGATCGCAAACGACCGGAACTCGGGTGCAGACTCAGGGTATCTGAGGTGATATCACTCTGTCCCGATAGTTTATGTACGCTCTGCCGGATACATTCTAACTGGGATGCCGACTCATCGGGATCGGTTTGCATGGCGATCCAGGTTTTCTCTACCGCTGAAAGTGCTGACTGGCGCGACTGATGAATAGGGCTGCGAGCATGCAGGATCTCGAGATCAAGTCCCACCTTGCCTTCGCTGCTGAGCATCACACCAATGGTGTTACCGGCGTAGGCAAGGCTAAAATCAGGCAGTCCGCTGCTGGCAAAACTTGGGCGTCCGCTGGGCAGGGTGACCACCTGCGGAAGCTGCGTCGAACCATACAAATAAAACATCATTTCAGCCAAAAGTGCGCGGCCATGTATAAATCGAATGCGAAGCTTGGGGGAGAGGGTATTGGCGAAAGCCTGGACGCTGTCAGGCAGGCGATGAGTATTCGGCTCACCGTCCGTCATAACCCATCTTGCAAAGTGGCACGCCATTGTTCACTCCCTGAGTAATGGTTCGTACAAGGCTTAGATTAAAGTCCATCCATAGTACGATCTTCACGTGAATAATATAAATAACTAATCGATTAGATATTTATACGCAGGCTACCTAAAGGTGAATAAGAATACCCTGTTAGTGTTTTTTGAGTTTTCTCTCTGTTTCTTAAGCGAAATTTTTCTTAGTAGCTGGATAGGAAGGTCAGAGAGCTGCCGATAGTAGAGGATGCTGATACCCCATCGCGGACTCTGATTTTTCAATTTTCAAAAATTAATATCAAGAATGGAAAAATGGCAAAACGTTTGGGGGATTTTATCGTCCAGGCTTTATTATAATTAAAAAATAAATATACCCTTGATGGGGATCATTGAATGCTTATATTTTTGATATTTAATTATTAACCAGAATCTCTTTTAGGGTATTTTTATAACAAGACTATTTTACACCTAAAAGGATGATTAATATGTATGGAAGCAGTAGTTGTAATATTAATATGAAATATAATCCCGGCTATGTTGCCATTGATACAATTAAAAAAAACCACACCAATAAAACAAATTTAGTTAAAAAAATCTCAGGAGTAAAAATTAAGCCTCACGCCACACCAGTAAGTAATCAATCATTCGAAGTGCCTTTTATTGCTGTTGACTCTGGAGAAAGAGTTTATAGTTCCTGTGAGATACCGCTCAAACAATCGTTTCCTACAGTAAAATTCATACTGACACTGAGCGCGATAATGTTGGTTAGTGGCGGGGCTGTCTACGGAGTGAACCATGCTCTACGGTCTGGCGGCGGCGCTGTTAACGAGGGTAATTTCGGCGTACGGTCTGGTGGCGGAGCTGTTAACGAGGGTAATCTCGGTGTACGATATGCTGGCGAAGCTTCAGGCTCGGGACTTGAAGTCAAACACTCCATCGCTCATCCTATTGCTCCGAAAAGCTTCAATCTCAAAGTAGATTTTAATTCAATTCTCAACAGGGGAATGCCAATTGTACCTGAAGTAAAAGCAAGTTTAGGACTAAAGGCGCTTTATGACTATAACGAGAGTGTTGGCAAGTTAAGTTCTCCGGTCAGTAAACATATTTTTGAGACGGTTAAAAAAAGCATTAATAAGGATATCACTCAAGTTCTCAGTGATTTTAATGAAACTATTGAACAAAATAATAAATGGCTCAATACAGCCAATAACATTGATAAGCTAAGTATTAAAAGCAGAATTAATATATTTGAAGCTGCCAGAGATGAAATTCAACAACTGGGGCAAAATATTAAAAGGTTAGAGGTGCACTCAAATAAGAACGTTAAGTATAAAGCAAAATCTCTCATTACGTTAATTAATAATTTCCGTCAAAAATATGATTATGTTAAATTGGACAACAGCGTCAGTTCTAAAATTCCGCAAAATATGTTTAGCATCAGCCAGTCCCTGGAAAGCCGAGTTGCCAGACTACAAAAATTGACCGGGTAAATGTATCGAGCACCTACTCATTAAAGGAAAAAGACCCCTTGTGAGTAAGTGCTTACATACTTGGCGGAGACTACTTGCCGATACAGAAGCTGGAGAAGATGCGGCCTAGCAAATCGTCGGAGCTGAATTCGCCGGTGATCTCGCTCAAAGACTGTTGAGAAAGGCGCAGTTCTTCGGCCAGCAATTCCCCTGCCCAGGCACCGAGCAACTGGTCTTTGCCTTGCAATAGGTGTTGTGCAGCCTGTTCCAGCGCCTGTAAATGGCGACGGCGGGCCAAGAAGCCACCTTCCATGTTCTGATTAAAGCCCATGCTTTCTTTCAAATGCTCGCGCAACAGGTCAATACCTTCACCCGTGCGGGCCGAAAGTCTAATAAGTGAGTGACCATTCACTTCTGTCTTGCCCATTGCCTCACCTGTAACATCGGCTTTATTTCGTACAACAACGATCGGCAGGGAATTCGGTAAACGCGCCATAAAGTCTGGCCAGATTTCCGCAGGCTCGGTGGCATCAGTGGTGGTGCCATCAACCATAAATAGTACAGTATCTGCCTGTTCGATCTCGTTCCAGGCACGTTCGATACCGATACGCTCAACTTCGTCACTGGCATCGCGTAAACCGGCGGTATCGATAATGTGCAGCGGCATACCGTCGATATGAATATGTTCGCGCAGTACGTCACGCGTTGTTCCGGCAATATCCGTCACAATAGCGGCTTCACGACCTGCTAAGGCATTGAGAAGACTTGATTTACCGGCATTTGGACGTCCGGCGATCACCACTTTCATCCCTTCGCGCAGCAGGCTGCCCTGCCTTGCTTCTGTACGCACAGCCGCCAGATCGCCGATCACTTCATTAAGCTTGGCTTCAATTTTACCATCGGAGAGGAAGTCGATCTCTTCATCTGGGAAGTCAATAGCAGCTTCGACATAGATCCGCAGGTTAGTAAGTGCTTCCACCAAGTGATTAATGCGGGTTGAAAAAGCGCCCTGCAGTGAGTTAACAGCAGATCGCGCCGCCTGCTCTGAACTGGCATCGATCAGGTCGGCAATCGCCTCGGCCTGTGCCAAATCCAGCTTGTCATTCAGGAACGCGCGCTCGGAAAACTCGCCGGGACGCGCAATACGCACGCCGGAAATAGCCAGAATGCGTTTAATCAACAGATCGAGAATCACTGGCCCGCCGTGCCCCTGAAGCTCCAGCACGTCTTCACCCGTGAAAGAGTTAGGGCCTGGAAACCATAGCGCAATTCCCTGATCCAGTGTGCTGCCATCGGCATCACGGAAGGGCAGATAGTCGGCATAGCGCGGCTTGGGCAGCTTGCCCAAAATTTCCTGCGCAATCAGGCTGGCCGCACGACCAGAAATGCGCACAATACCGACGCCGCCGCGGCCTGGCGGCGTAGCTTGAGCAACGATAGTGTCTGACATATTCATAGAATTCTCGGTGTTTAAACTAAAAAAGAAGGCGGTCAATTGACCGCCTTCCTGTGTAACTATTATACCGCGTTGTTAACTTTTATGCTTTCTTCTTGCGGCTATGCAGGCCACGTTTTTCCAGGCCGCGATAAATCAGCTGCTGCTGGAGAATGGTAACCAGGTTGCTGACGATGTAGTACACCACCAGACCAGACGGGAACCAAAGGAAGAATACAGTAAAGATAACCGGCATAAAGGTCATGATCTTCTGCTGCATCGGGTCAGTAACGGTAGTCGGCGACATCTTCTGAATGAAGAACATCGTGATACCCATCATAACCGGCAGAATGAAGTACGGATCCTGAGCTGACAGGTCATGGATCCACAGGATAAACGGCGCGTGGCGCAGTTCGATGGAACCAGACAGCATGTAATACAGCGCCAGGAAGATAGGCATCTGGATCACCAGCGGCAGACAGCCACCCAGCGGGTTAACTTTTTCTGCTTTATACAGGGCCATCATTTCCTGGCTCTGGCGCTGCTTGTCATCACCGATACGCTCGCGCATGGCGGCCAGTTTCGGTTGCAGCATACGCATTTTCGCCATCGACGTATATTGCGCACGAGTCAGAGGGTACATGATACCGCGCACGATAAAGGTGATGATGATAATGGAGAAGCCCCAGTTACCAATGAAGCTGTGGATAAATTTCAACAGCTTGAACAGCGGCTGAGAAATGAACCACAACCAGCCATAGTCAACGGTCAGGTCAAGGTGAGGCGCAATAGCGGCCATCTTATCCTGAAGTTCAGGGCCAACCCACAGGATAGAACTCACCTGCTGTTGAGCGCCAGGCTGAACGACAAACGGTGCGCCTTTAAAGCCGATAGACGAAATACCGTTGTTGTTATTGGTATAGAAAGTGTTGGTATCTTTCGCAGAAGGGATCCACGCTGTAGCAAAGTACTGCTGCAGCATTGCAACCCAACCGCCCTGCGTGGTGACGTTCAGATTTTCGCTCTTGTCGAACGCATATTTCTGATATTTGTCATCGCTGGAAGAGTAAGCCGCACCACGGAAAGTATGCAGAGCAAAGCTGTGATTACCGGTATCACGATCTTTTGGCAATTCTGAAGTTTGCTTCAGCTGACCGAACAGGGTCAGATCCAGCGGAGACTTGGTGGTGTTGTTCACGTTGTAATCAACATCCACCGCATAAGAACCGCGTTTGATAACGAAAGTCTTGGTATAAACTGCGCCGTCCTGAGCCGTGTAGGTCATTGGAATACGCAATTCGGTCTGGCCTTCACCCAAGGTAAAGGAGTCCTGGCTGGTGGTGTAAAGAGGACGGTCACCGTTAGCAGGGTTGTCTGGACCATTTTTGCCTGTCAGACCGCTTTGAGCCTGATAAACGAAATTAGGAGAGGTTTCCAGCAGCTGGAATGGAGCGGTAGATTTCAGCGCTACCGGATATTGGGTCAACAGCGCTTTCTCAATATCGCCACCACGGGTGTTGATGGTTAAAGAGAGAACGTCGGTGTTAACAGTGATCAGTTTGCCCTGTCCGCTTCCAGGAACAGCCTGGTTGGCAGCATCACCGGTGGCTGTGTTCGCAGTCTGTTGCGTGGTCTGATTGGCTGGTTGCGGAGCGTGGTCCGTTTGCCAGGCCTGCCAGATCATGAAAGACACGAACAGCAGAGCGATGAGGAAAAGATTGCGTTGCGAATCCATCGTTAGTGTTCTCTGTTATTGTCGGTTTTCGGCGGTACGGGGTCATCACCACCTGGGTTTAAAGGATGGCATTTTAATACGCGCTTCAGCGTCAACCAACTGCCTTTTACCATGCCAAAACGACCAATTGCCTCAATACCGTAATGAGAGCAGGTTGGTCTGAAACGACAATGAGGCCCCAACATTGGGCTGATAACCAGTTGATACCCGCGTATCAAGGCTATCAGGATGCGGGAGCCTGTCGGCAGTGTCGACGCCATAATTTCTCCAACGCTTCCGTTAACGCACGGTTATCGAGATCGGCCACCCCTTTCTTGACCAGAACGACAAAATCCATAGACGGCAGCGCATGCTGATTTAACCGGAAGCTTTCGCGGGTTAGGCGTTTAATCCGATTACGTTCGTGAGCGCGTTTGACATGTTTTTTTGCGACGGTAAGACCGATGCGGGGATGCCCCAGCTCGTTCAGGCGGCCAAGGATGGTGATTTGAGGCGTGCCGGCCCGTTGTGGCTGCTGGAAGACGAAAGTGAAATGACGGGGAGTTAACAAACGTAACTCCCTGGGAAAAGCTAGCTTAACCACTAAACAGGTTAGCTTTTATTACTTAGAAGCAGACAGACGGGTACGGCCTTTCGCGCGACGGCGAGCCAGAACCTGACGACCATTCTTGGTGGCCATACGAGCACGGAAACCGTGGCTACGGTTGCGCTTCAGTACGGACGGTTGGAAAGTGCGTTTCATGGCGATTTCTACCTAAACTTAAAATTAAAACTGATCAGTAAACGCGTGGGCTTTCGGTGCAGAAGCAGCCGATGCCTTTGTCGCAACATATAAAGAAGCGGGATTGTAATAATTGTACAGTCCTGAGTCAATTTACATTGCTATAAAGCGCGCCTAAATGTTTACCAAATATTCCCGTGCTCACCGATGACCATCAGGAGCACAGGTATCACACGTAGGGCTGAGGATTATACGGACTCCTGCCCAAATCGCAAGGATCGCCGCTCGATCCTTGAACATTCTTATTGTGATCGCGG
>CAWUIY010000220.1:0-7802 GCA_963922555.1 uncultured Serratia sp.
CTCAACGGTTCGGGTTAATCCACCGAGGGAAATATCAATTCGGTCAGCCACCAGGAAAGGCACACGCTGAGCAATTTCGGTCATGACAAATTCGGTTTTTACCCCCAATTCACTCGCCAGCTTATTAGCGACATCGACGTCAAACCCTTCCAGCTGATTGGTCGCACCAATTGAAGATTGCGGTGGGGAATTAGGTAAAACCCCGACTCTTAAGGTGCCGCTTTTAATAATATCGTCTAACGATCTGGCATCAGCAGGTTGTATAGCAACGAAAAGAATTAAGACACTGAAGATAATACCTGTCAATTTTTTAAACATAGCCCTATCTCACTCTAATAAGTTGTTGGTTCATTCTTTCCCCGGACTGCGAATTGATGATTGTCAACAATCCAAACTTTGTCAATCAGTACTTTTTACGAGCAATTAAAAACTCATCCACATGATAAATAATGAATATTTTACGATAGGTGTTTTGAAACCTCCTAAACGACCGCCCCAAAAACCTCTAAGCTATTGATATTTATTTAGTATACTAAATACTTATATTCAGCCTGCCAGCCAAACGGTTTAATTAAAAATTCCATTATTGTGCACATGCACTTAATTAGCGCAGTATT
This sequence comes from uncultured Serratia sp., assembly GCA_963922555.1. Classification (GTDB taxonomy): domain Bacteria; phylum Pseudomonadota; class Gammaproteobacteria; order Enterobacterales; family Enterobacteriaceae; genus Rouxiella. The sequence continues at coordinate 618 of CAWUIY010000220.1, forward strand.
TTTTCAACTTTTGCACTGTTTAAATGCGATAAAAGGTTTTATTACCAATAAGTAATAAAGTGTTTCTTAAAAAGAATTATCCTTATTTTTATATTCTCGAATAAGACTATTAATTTAAGCATGGCATTTATCGAGGTCAGTAATAGCAACTTATTTGCTGTAAATAATTATTTATCGCGATTATGATCCTCAACCAGTTTGAATCGACTGTTTCTACTCAAGATGCCTGGCGCATCTTGTAAACTCAACTCGAGGCCGAGAGCCTGACTTCACCTGCTGGTTTTCGAGTGACTGCTTTAGTCTCGAAAATTTAACTTAAGATAAGCACTGTGCATCGGAAGTGCTTTTGTTTCCCCCATAAAGTTGCAAAGCGGTAGCTTCACTCTATAGTTCGATGACTAAATAGAGTTTCAGGGGAAACACATGAGATTAAACGGCATTTCTAAGGGATTTTTCATCCTGATACTTTTCATAGTGACATGGGCATTTTTAGATGTTCTACAGCCCTACTATTCGTCCGTACTGTGGGCCGCTATTTTAGCGATCATCTTCCATCCATTAAAAACCAGGTTTCGTGGATGGCTGGGTGACAAGAACGGGATCGCGGCCTTACTCACGTTGGTCGTAATCTGTCTGATCGTATTCACCCCGTTGGCCGTTATTGCCTCATCGCTGGCGATTGAGTTCAACATGGTTTATGACAAGCTGCAGCACAATAATACGCAGCTGCCGACCATTATTGCCGACGTTATCCAGCATCTGCCAGTCTGGGCGCAGCATCAAATGGCGGAATACAATCTCGACAGCGCGGCTGGTATTCAGCAGAAGCTTTCAGGTTTCGCACTGAAAGGCAGCCAGTATCTTGCAGGCAGCGTATTCCTTATCGGTAAAGGCACCTTTAGCTTTGTGGTCGGCTTCGGCATCATGCTTTACCTGCTGTTCTTCCTCCTGAAGGACGGGGCTTATCTGGTAAACCTGATCCTCGAGGCACTGCCGCTGTCTAAACATGTAAAACACCACCTGTTTATGAAGTTTGCAGCAGTTTCACGCGCCACCGTTAAGGGCACGGTTATTGTCGCCATCGTACAGGGTGCGCTAGGCGGATTAGCATTCTGGATCACCGGTATCGAGGGCGTGCTGCTGTGGGGCGCTTTGATGGCCTTCCTGTCCCTTATTCCGGCAGTGGGTTCAGCCATCATCTGGGTACCGGCGGCGATTTACTTCTTCGCCTCGAGCCAGCTGTGGCAGGGTATTTTCCTGGTGGTATTCTTCGTGGTCATCATCGGCCTGGTGGATAATATTCTTCGCCCTCTGCTGGTGGGTAAAGATACCAAAATGCCTGACTACCTGATCCTTATTGCTACTTTGGGCGGGATGGAAGTCTATGGTATTAACGGCTTTGTGATCGGTCCGCTCATCGCAGCGCTGTTTATTGCCTGCTGGAATATTCTTTCTGGTCGCGATAACAGGGAAAATATCGAAGAGATCGACGAGGACTTTATCGAAGACGGCAAAGCACCGCCTGAAAACTGATATTTCGGCTATTAACCTAATGAGAGCGGCTCATCCCCGCTCTTTTTTTTATTTTTAGATCCGCCAGTAATATTCATTCCCGCAGGCCACCCTCCCTCTATTTCAAATACTGTCACTGATTACCCGCTGCTAACGTCGACTTAATACCGAATAAAACTCTGTGACCGCGCACGCGTTTGCCTTTTCCCCTCACTTGTCATCGATGATAAAACGTGCAATGTTTATTTTAATAAAAAATAAAACACTGGTTCATCTATCGAACCGATTGATAATGAAGGATAAAAATGACAGAACCTGGTGTTGCAAGCCTGGACAGCGCATTACAGCTGTTAAACCTGCTGGCAGACTGCCCAGGCATCGGGCTGAGCGAAATTGCGCGTCGCAGCGGGATTACCAAGTCGCGCGTCTATCGCCTGTTAGCGACCCTCGAAGCACGGTTTTATGTCCAGAAAAGCGGCGACCCAGTGACTTATCGTTTAGGGCATCAAATTTTGGTGCTTGGCGTCAGTGCTCGCAGCCAGAACCTGCTGCTGTCAGCGGCAGAACCATGGCTAGACCAACTGAGCGAAAGCCTTAACGAGAATCTGCAGATTCGCCTGTGCGAGGCTGAAGAAGTGGTACAGATTATTTCTCGCACTTCAAAACAGACGCTACAGGTGAGGAGCGCAGTGGGTAATCGTCGGCGTTTGGGCGAAGGTCCATCGGGTAAATTGTTGCTGGCCTACGCCTCTCAGGCTTTACAGGACAAATATGTCGATCAGGCAAAGGATCCGGCGCTGTTATCTGCCCAGCTAAGAGAGATACGCCTCCAGCAACTCGCCCGCTCGCAGGGAGAATTGACGCCGGGAGTCTGGGCCTTTGCTGTCCCTATTTTTGATAGTCGTCGTGAATGTATCGCGGCTCTGAGCCTGAGTGCACCGATGCAACGCGCCGAACTCAGCGCCGATGAAATCATTAGGCAACTTAGCCAAGCGGCAGCAGCAATTTCGGCGCAGCTGGGATGCCTATCCTACTCAACACTTTAGCGGTTGTTTCATCTTGAACAGAGGGCAACACCATGACTGAATCCAGCCTGACAACGCATAAAAAATTAACCCCCGGCAAGCAAATGAATCCGACGCTGGTCCTACTGTTTATCGTGGTCATAGCAGTCGTGATGACCTGGATACTCAGCTCGGGAGAGTTTCAACACCAGGGCCAGAAGGTGATCCCAGGAACCTATCAAATCATTGAAAAACATTATTCATTGACGCAGATGCTGGGTCTTGGGCAAGCGCCAGCAGCCGGGCAGGCAGCACCGGTCAGCATCATTGATGGCGTGATGGCAATCCCGGCAGGAATAGTGAAACAGGCGGGTTTGATCGTCATGGTGCTGTTTATCGGTGGGATGTTTGGCGTATTGAACCAGTCGGGCGCGATTGAAGCCTCGCTGGAACGTCTGCTTGGCATCACCAAAGGTAATATCTATTTTCTGGTGCCGACGCTGATGCTGGTTTTTTCCGCGGGCAGCACCTTTATGGGGCTGGCAAAAGAGTATTTATTGGTCATCCCGTTGGTGGTGGCCTTAATGAATCGGCTTGGCTTACCCAACATTCTTGGACTAGCGATTGTCGCCGTCGCCGTCAAAGTCGGTTATCTGGCGTCGGTCACTAATCCTTATGCGCTTTCCATCGCACAGCCGCTGGTTGGTTTGCAGATATTTAGTGGCCTGAGCATGCGCCTGGCGGCCTATGGGCTGTTTATGCTGATTGGCGTGGTGTTCGTTTTATGGGCAATACGCCGACACGGCCCGATTAACAGTGCGGTCAGTGCTTCCTTCTCTACACAGCCGCTGTCGCTGCGCCACTGCCTGATGATGTCTACCTTGCTGATTGGTATCGCGTTTATGGTTTTTGCCGCCAATCAGTGGCATTGGAAAAACACGCAACTCTCGGCTTACTATCTGTTTTTAAGCATTATTTTTTCGATAATGAGCGGCATGAGTGCCAGCGAATCTGCAGATGCATTTATCGGCGGAATGAAAAAAGTACTCATTGCCGGATTGCTGATTGGGCTGGCAACGGCGGTAGAAATCGTGCTCAGTCAAGGCAAAGTGATGGACACCTTGATCAATGCGCTGGTGCAGCTGGTCGGGCAGCACGGCCCGTATGTTTCAGCTTATGGCATGTTTATCTGTCAGCTGCTGTTGGACATTGTCATCCCCTCGACCTCGGGCCAGGCGGCGGTCACCATGCCGATCCTCGGACCGCTGGGGCAGCTTTCCGGCGTTGCGCCACAGACCACCGTTTTTGCTTTCCTGATGGGCAACGGGCTAACCAATATGATCACGCCCACCTCCAGCGGGCTACTGATTTTCCTCGCTTCAGCACAGGTGGGATGGACTCAGTGGGCGAAATTTTTGCTGCCGCTATTGCTGATTTTTACCGCGCTGGCGATAGCCATGCTGACCTTCGCGGTCGCCATTGGCTACTAACTTATCCTTGGATGAAAAACGATAATGCAATATGAAACCACAATGACTCTGCTTGAAGACGTGATGATTACCCTGCGCGACGGCGTGCGTCTGGCAACCGACATTTATTTACCCGCGGGCAGTGGACCTTTCCCGGTAGTGATTGAACGAACGCCTTATAACAAGCGCGGGCAGTCGCGCTCTGAGGTGAATGTCGATGGCAGCAAACTTTCACGTCGCGATATGGCGCAGGCTTTAGTTAATCGCGGCTATGCGGTGGTATTTCAGGACTGTCGCGGCTGCTATGGTTCCGAAGGGGTATTTACCAAATATACCTCAGAGGGCGTGGATGGCTTCGATACCCTGCAATGGATTGTCGAGCAACGTTGGTGCAACGGCGATATCGGCAGTATGGGGCTGTCGTATGCCGCCCATACCCAGTTGGCAATGGCCTGTCTTAATCCGCCCGGATTAAAAACTATGGTGCTGGATTCCGGCGGTTTTCATAATGCATTCCAGTGCGGTATTCGCCAGGGGGGAGCCTTCGAACTCAAGCAAGCAACCTGGGCCTACAAATGGTCGCAGGAAAGCCCGTTGGCGCAGCAAAATCCGTTGGTACGCAAGGCGCTGCAACAGGAAAATATTCTCGGCTGGTTTGCTCAAATGCCGTGGTTTCCCGGACACTCGCCGCTGCGCCACGTGCCGGAATATGAAAGTTATTTATTCGAGCAATGGTCGCAGGGTGAATTTTCGGATTACTGGCGACAAAACGGAATTTATGCCGCTGAAAGTATGGAGCATATCCCTGATATGCCAGTGATGTTTATGTCCAGCTGGTACGACGCCTACGTCAGCTCGACGCTGGATAATTTCAAGGCATTTTGTCAGAGTAAAAGCTACCCGCAGCGACTCATCATGGGGCCATGGCTGCATGGCGATCGGAATATCACTTTCAGCGGCAATGCCGAATTTGGGCGCGCGGCGGCTTTCGATAACAACGTTGCAGCAGACTGGATGACCTGCCGACTCGACTGGTTTGATCGCTGGTTAAAAAATTCGGCCAGCAAAGAGGCGCCGCACGAAGTTGAGGTGTTTGTAATGGGAGGCGGTGGCGGCGATAAAGACGCCGCCGGGCGTTTGCAGCATGGCGGCAAATGGCTGCACAGCGATCAATGGCCGTTAAAAGGCAGCCAACCTACTACCCTGTTCTTACATCGCGACGGCGCTTTGTCTCGCGAGCAACCCTCACGCAACGCAGCTCCGCTGCGCTATCTTGCAGACCCGCATCAGCCAGTACCGACGATTGGCGGTTCAGTTACCTCGGGTTTGCCGGTATTTCAGGGCGGCGCGTTTGATCAGCGCGAAAGCCGCGAATTTTTCGGTACGCGTGGCGATAACCTGCCGCTAAGCGCGCGCGCAGACGTGCTGGTATTTCAGACCCCGGAGCTTGAAAAGGACCTGCTGGTCGCAGGAGAGGTGACGATTAAACTGTGGATTTCCAGTTCGGCACCAGACACCGACTTCACCGCCAAACTGGTCGACGTTTATCCGCCGTCAGAAGATTATCCGCAGGGTTATGCGATGAATATCACCGACGGAATTATTCGCTGCCGCTATCGTCAGGGCTGGGAGAAGGAGCAGCTGCTTTCTCCAGATGAAATTGTCGAAGTCACTATCGCGCCTTTTGCTACCAGCAACTTGTTCAAAAAAGGACACCGCATTCGCCTGGATATCGCCAGCAGCAATTTCCCGCGCTTCGACTGTAACCCCAACAGTGGCGAGCCAGAAGGTCAGGCAAGATTGAAACAGACGGCGACCAATCAGGTATTTGTTGATTCTTTACGCCCCTCAAGACTGCTCCTCAACGTCCTGCCTGCCTGAATAAAAAGGGGGAGTCTCTGCCGCAATCCACATAATATTATTCGGATTGAAACAGACACTTACCCCTTCATTACGCTTTAAAAACATTAGCCGCTAAAAAATCCGCAATATGAATTATCTTCATGATTGAATGAGGCAATATCACCCATAACCGGTGTGTATTGAGGTAATTTATTGCTCACGATTTATAAAAACCTCAATGAGAAAACACATGACAGCACAATCTCTAAAAGCTCCTTTCCGCGCTGACGTTGTCGGCAGTTATTTACGTCCAGCCTATCTTCACGAAGCTCGCGCTCAGTTCGCTCGTAATGAAATTTCTGCGGCACAGCTAAAGGAAGTTGAAGACAAAGCCATTACTGATTTGGTTGCCCAGCAAAAAGCAGCAGGCCTGCAGGTGATCACCGATGGCGAATTCCGTCGCAGCTGGTGGCATTTGGACTTTATGTGGGGCCTTAACGGCGTTGAGAAAGCCGCTCTGTCTCATGGTTATGTTTTCGACGGCATCGAAACTCGCCCTGAAACCGCGCGCCTGAGCGGAAAAATCACCGGTGAGAACCATCCGTTTATTGCTCACTTCAAGTTTTTGCAGCAGTTGGCCGATGAAAACACCCTGCCACGTCTGACGGTTCCAGCACCGGCTCAGACTCTGAAAGAGTTGTATCGCCCAGAGAATAAAGCCGCAACCGAGGCACTTTATCCTAGCCAGGATGAACTGGTTCGTGACCTGGCCGCAGCCTATAAAACCTTTATCGTCGAGCTTTACAACGCGGGCTGTCGTAACCTGCAATTGGACGACTGCACATGGGGCATGATGGTTGACGCGCGTTACAACAACGCGGGCGTGGCTGATAAAGCGCTGCTTAAGAAAGACGGCTGCGATTGCCACAGCACCACACACACGGTGATCACCGACAATATCAAGTCGCTGACCGAGCTGCTGCTAGGCGTTAACAATCTGGCGATTGAAGACGCCCCTGCCGACCTGACTCTGACTACCCACGTTTGTCGCGGTAACTACCGTTCTACCTGGGCAGCAAGTGGCGGTTATCAGCCGGTGGCAGAGCCGCTGTTTGGCCGAGAAAATGTTTCAGCCTATTATCTTGAATTCGACACCGAGCGCGCGGGTGACTTCTCACCGCTGGCAGAGCTGACCGGCGATAAGAAAGTGGTTCTGGGCCTGATCTCTTCTAAAGTGGGACAGCTGGAAGCGAAAGAAACCATCATTAATCGTATTCGTGAAGCAGCAGAATTCGTCCCGCTGGACAGAATTTACCTCAGCACCCAATGTGGTTTTGCGTCTACTGAGGAAGGCAATG
>CAWUIY010000221.1:0-7711 GCA_963922555.1 uncultured Serratia sp.
AAAAGAATGGTTCTTTATCAGATTTCTTCTAATGATTTGTAACGCACTTTTACGATAGGTCGCCATATCCGAATCTTGTTTTAAAATATGGTCAATCCCTAATTTTGCAAGAAGTTTTAAAAATGGAAATTCGGTATGAGCAATAATAGTGATTGATGGATACCTTATCTTAATATTTCTGATAATATTTAAGCCGTTAATTATATTGGTTTCACTATCGTAAATGTCACATAGTAAAATATCTATTTCGTCACCGTTCAACGTTAAGAACAGTTCTAATGCGCTAAAGTTGCTGAGGTTTCCGCGAATAGTCACCCCGCTTGTTTCTTTAAATAGGCAGGATATAGCATCGCCCGCATACCTAATCGGTTCCATAATGCATAGTTTAACATTGTTGCTATCCATGCTTACTCCTAGGGCTGTACATTTTTTCTTTGCAGGTGTTTTTGTTTTATTGGTTTAGTTTTTCTCTTCATAGAGATGTGGCGATTCTTAACTTGTATGTTTGTAAGTGGTAATTTTAATTAAATTCCTCATGTTGCTTGTATGATGTATTGTGCTCTATAATGACAGCGTCCCCTTGATTTTATCTAAATTCATCGAAATTATAGATGGTGAAAACAAAACTCATAATTCCTCAAGTTAAGCAAAGTTAAAATATTTTTAACTAATAGTTAAGATTTACTCTTTGATTTAGTTCATATCTTATGATGCTTTTTTGCTTTCAAATTTTTAAAGATTTTATGACCCTGCTTATTTAATTTAAGTATGTGTAGTCATGATCATGCAATAATTATATTGGAAATCTTATAAATTAGATTTTTATTTTAACGGATTAGTCCTTTGTATGGCTTTTTGGAGTAAATCACTATTTATAGGTTGTTTGTAGGTTTTTTATTCTACCACATTGGGTGATTTTATTTTTATGAATTCAGAAATGACAGTTTCTTAACTAAGAATGTTTTCAGTTGATAAGTAAGGTTAGGAGGTATGGGGAGGTTGGTGGTTCGTAGAAGTACATATAAGTGTAGTCATATCTGATTTTTTAACTGCGATCTAACTCATAAAAAAGTGCTAATTTTTTAATAAAAGACAACACTGGTGATCATGCAATATCAAAGCAAAGTGCCACACCTTGGCATTGAGTCGGATTGTTAGGTATTTTAGTAAAAGATTACTAATTTCCAGAGTAGGGATGATGTTCGATATCTGCTTAAATATGCCTGACAGTGAAGTCCTGGCAGTCAATATCCAAAAATAACCCTCAAGTCTATTAACGCCTCATTCTTTAATGTATTCACCAGGTTGTTTGCCGTATTCAATCTGACTTCCCATAGGTGACTCGCTGTTTTCATCAATAAATAATAGAAGAGAGTAGAGTTATACATTATTTTAACGAAAGATAATTGGGTTAAAATTATTGATGGTAATACCTTCATCTTTTGGGAAGAAGAAGGTTTTTAAAATATTGATGATAAGATTGACTATTCTTCCGACTTTATCATTAAAGCTGTAAATAAATAGATTTAATTATAGATCTAACATCAATAACTCTTCATCTGTATAACGTTTCCCGCTGATGTTGTTTCTGCTAAAGGTTTCAGAGAGTTCAGATAAGTGATTTTCAGAAAGTTCGAGATGGGTGGCAGCCACGTTTTCTCGAAGGTGCTGCAATTGCCTTATCCCAGGAATAGGAACGATATTTTCCCCTTGAGCAAGCAGCCACGCTAAAGCAATCTGTGCGGGAAATACTGCATTTTCACGGGCAATCTCGTTTAATGGCGCGAGTAGCGCAGCGTTGTTATCGATAGCCTGTTGCTGAAAACGAGGCAATCCCCGTCTAAAGTCATCATTTTTTAATTGAGCGGAGTGGCTTATTTTGCCACTTAAAAAGCCTCTGCCCAGAGGACTATAGGGAACAAATCCCACCCCAAGTTCCTGACAGGCTGGCAGAATCGAATCTTCAACTTCTCGGCTCCATAAAGAATATTCCGTTTGCATGGCAGTGATAGGATGGACTGCATGCGCCCGGCGAAGGGTTGTCGAAGAGGCTTCAGAAAGGCCTAACCATTTTACTTTCCCTTCTTTAACCAGATCGGCCATGGTACTGATGACTTCTTCAATCGGCACAAGTGGGTCGACGCGATGTTGATAGAGAAGATCAATGGCTTCCACTCCCAGGCGTTTTAAAGAACCTTCCACCGAACGGCGAATATGTTGTGGATGGCTGGTGACACCCACCATACGCTCCACCCCGTGGCCTTTTTCAGAAATATCAAAGCCGAATTTGGTCGCGATAAATACCTTTTTTCGAAAAGGCTTCAGAGCTCGACCGACTAGCTCTTCATTGATATAGGGCCCATAAACCTCAGCAGTGTCAAAAAAGTTAACGCCTTCCTCTACGGCCTGATGCAGTGTTCTTACTGAATCTGCGTCTTTATAACCGCCATAAGCGAAGCTCATCCCCATACATCCCAGGCCAATGGGTGACACAGCAGGACCATTTTTACCTAATGTTCTTAAACGCATTTTTTCACCTCCTTTAAAATATGCGTTTAAGTATGGGAATCTTATTACTGATTGATAAGATAGCTTTCTCTTTATGCACTACTGAGAATGGCTCATGAATGAACAACCTGACCTTAGCGAGTTGGCGGCATTTGTTGCTGTAGCAAAACATAGAAATTTTAGAAAGGCGGCCGAAGACCGTGGAGTCAGTGCTTCGGCATTAAGTCATCGAATGAGAAACCTCGAGGCACGTCTGGGTGTCCGTCTGCTAAACCGCACAACACGCAGCGTAACGCCAACAGAAGCCGGTCAGCGATTACTATCAAGGCTGCTGCCGGTGTTTGATGAAGTTGTAGATGCGGTTAACGAAGTAACCTCGAGCCAGGGTATTCCAAAGGGAACATTGCGGCTTAATTTGCCCCATATGGCCGTCCGGCTGGTTGTCGCCCCGGTCATCTCTGCATTTTCCGCTAAATATCCTGATATCAAACTCGAGCTGGTCGCCGACGATCGATTAATGAATATTGTGGACGCGGGATATGATGCCGGGATGCGTTTTGGGGAACATCTTTCACCCGATATGATCGCCATCGCCGTCGGGCCTGAGCAGTATTTCTCGGTTGTGGCATCGCCGAAATACTTTTGCGCTCATGAAACGCCTGATACCCCAGAATGCCTGCTTCAACATAACTGTATAAACCGGATTTTCCCATCCCGCAGCCGTTATGCCTGGGAATTTCAGCGCAATGGGCAGCCTTTTAGCGTCACTGTTGATGGTCGTTTGGCCTTTAGCGACGAAGATATTATTTTGCAAAGTGCCATCGAAGGAGAGGGGATCGCCTATGTATATAAAAGTCTGGCTGAAAAAGCCCTTAAAAGCGGGCAACTGATCGAAATTCTAGAACACTGGTTACCTGCACCCGGGCAGTTTTATTTGTACTATCATGGTCGCAGACATATGCAGCCCGCATTGCGCGTGTTCATCGATTTTATTAAAGCCGCTATTTACTGATAATATTCGCCATTGACGGTTATTTGATAAAAATACCCTCAGGCAGCCTGCTTATAAATAATGCGATCAATAAGACCAAATTTAAGCGCCTCTTCTGCGGTCATAAAGTGATCGCGATCGAGGGCATTTTCTACTTCTGTATGAGTACGCCCGCAATGGCTGGCATAGAGATGAGTCATACGTTGTTTAGTTTTCTTAATCTCTTCAGCATGAATTAAAAAATCCGATGCTTGCCCTTGAAATCCACCAGAGGGCTGATGAACCAGTAAACTGGCATTGGGCAGCGCGACTCTTTGCCCCGGCTCACCCGCCATTAATAAAAAAGATCCCATTGAACGAGCCGTGCCCATACATAGCGTATATACCGGCGATTTAATATATTGCATGGTGTCATACATTGCGAAACCACTGGTGACCACGCCGCCGGGCGAGTTTATATATAAATGAATCGGCTTGTCGGAGTTTTCAGCTTCAAGAAAAAGTAGCTGAGCGCAAACCAGTGCAGACATTGCATCGTTTACCTCACCATTAATAAAAATAATACGATCGCGCAACAGGCGTGAGTAGATATCAAAAGATCGTTCTCCTCGGCTTGATTGTTCAACGACCATAGGGACTAATTGCATGGTTTCAGTCATGATCAAAATCCTCTTTAATGAGAAAAATAATATTTATCTTAAGCAGCCAGCATGAAATAATCGCTGTCGTCATTGATTGAAATTGATGGCACGAATTCAGAAATAGTTTGTGTTGGTTGATGAATTATCTTTAATATGCTTCCGCCCTTCGCATCAGGGGTTATTTGAAAAGACACCAGGCTTTCTATAAAATAAGGCGCCTTTCCCTGCATTCGATAAATAATCTCACTACCTTTGTTAAAACTGACTGGCTGAGAATCTGCTAATGCGTCACTTGGTAGCCACACTTCACGAAAAGCGGGGATGCTTATTGCTCGCCAGACTTTTTCCGCTGAAGCATCGAGCTTATATTCCAGCACTAATGCCTTTCCTCTCGTGTTTATCTCACTCATTGATCCATATCCTTTAGCAAAGATTTTAATGCATCAATTCTTTCAGGCCAGTAGTTGCGGTATTGCGTTAACCAGGCGGTAATTAGGGCGACGCCATTGCGGTCAACTTCGTAATATACGAAACGTCCCTGTCGGTTCTCCCTTACCAGTCCCGAATTTCTGAGCACAGAAAGATGTTGGGATATCGCCGATTGGCTGATCTCCATACCTACCCGAAGATCGCTGGCGTTCATGCTGCCAGAGGCCAGTTTGTCGAAAAGCTTGCGGCGTGTCGGGTCAGCCAAAGCTTTGAAGATATCGTTTTCAATCATACTTAATACATTAGTAGTGACTTATGTATTACGCAATTTTTTATAAAGCGAAAATATAATAAAGAACATATCCATATGATTTATAGCATCAAAAACATCAATTGAGTCATTACAAAAACCAGGTATAGGCATTGATTATGAGTCCCTTGTTAATCGGTAATGAGTGCCTAGGAGTTTTAGTAAAATTTTTGCTATAAATAGCGGTACTTTTCTATTTAAATCATTGCGCTGACCCGCGCTGCACTTGAAGGAACAGATTAAATGGCCTCGAAGATTGAGTTGCTGGTTCTCAATTCGCTAACAGAAGAACATCAGGCGGCTCTGGCCCAAGCCTGTAACGTGACGTTTGCTTCAACTGCAGAAACGCGAGCTATCACGATTAAGGAAAAAGGCGCTCAGTTTAATGCAGTGCTGACCATTGGCCTGTTGGGCTTGACTCGCGAAGAGATGCAGTCGATGCCTGGATTAAAGCTGATTTGCTGTATGGGGGCGGGCTATGAGGGGATAGATCTCGACGCGGCGCGTGCTTTTGGTATCACCATTGTTAATGGTCGTGGCACCAACGATAGCTGTGCTGCCGATCATGCGATGGGGCTGGTTATCGCGACCATGCGCAATTTCCGCAAACTCGACGAGCTTTGCCGTGAGGGAGTGTGGCGCACGGCAATTCCTCAGCCAACCAACGTTTCCAGCAAGCGTCTGGGTATCTTTGGTCTGGGTATGATTGGCGAGAAAATAGCCAGGCGCGCCGCAGCGTTCGATATGGAAATCGGTTATCACAATCGCAATCCAAAGTCGGGATCTGACTATACCTACTTTGATCGTTTGCCGGATTTAGCCGCCTGGTGCGATGTTTTGGTTTGTGCAGCGCCGGGAGGGTCAGAGACAAAACATATTATCGACTCGACGGTATTATCGAATCTCGGACCCAACGGCTTTCTGATTAATATTGGCCGTGGAAGTCTGGTAGAAACCCACTTGCTTGCCGATGCCTTACGCAATGGGGTGATTGCCGGGGCCGGTATCGATGTTTACGAGACCGAGCCGCTCCGCCCGGAAGCGCTGATGGAGCTGGATAACCTGCTCATTACGCCACATCTTGCAGGATGGTCGCCCGAAGCGACTCAGGCACAGCTGGATCTGGTACTGGCCAATCTTGAGGGTTATTTTTCCGGAAATGGCGTGATAACACCGGTGTAAATTGTTGAAAGGAAAAGATTTAACGATCTTTTTTTAATGATAAATCTCGCTTTCTTCAACAGGATTATTATTCTCCACCCGCACTCTGTCGCCTGATCCCAAAGTTTTGGTCACAGGCAGCCAGCTCCGGCCTGCTGCCTGTAACCAAATTGATAACTAGCTTTTTAACCTGCTGCGGCGTTTGTTTTCGCGCAGGAATGCGCTTACCAGGACCCACCACAGCAGTCCGCAAATTAGATTTAACAGGCTAAAACGAGAGCTGCCGCCGCTAAAATAGGCGGATTTTGCAGCCTCGATACCCAATGCAAACACCACGATGGTCACCATACCCAGCATTGCCGCTACGCTGCCTTTCCCGGCATTGCTGGAAAACAGCGTCAGGCGATAAAGCCCGGCGTTGATTAGGCCTGTTCCGAAGCCGTAAATACTCAGGCCGGCAGTGAGCCAAAGATAGCTGTGGGCATTGATTGCCGTGCTGACTGCGGCAATCGCCAGACCCAGAACAATCGGCCAGGCACCGAGCCGCAACGGTTGTTCAATCGGCAAGCGCGTTGCCAGTCGGCCCAACGTCAGGTTACCGGCAATCATTGCGACAAACACTGGCAGTTGAAGCAGCGCATAGTCCATTTTGCTCAGCCCCTCGTCATGGATGAGGATAACCGGAGACAGGGCGACCCAGGCGAGACATGGGATGGTCGCGAGGCCAATCGCCAGCGAGCCGCTCATCACCTGGCGGTCTTTAAGCAGCGCGTAATAGCCTTTTGCCAACGATTTCACTGACAGAGAGGTATTCTTATCCCCTGAAGTTTCAGGCATATAACGCCACAGGCCAATCAGCGCAACGGCGGTGACCCCGCCAAACAGCCAAAACATGGGCCGCCAGCCGCTGACCGACAGAAACGCTGCTCCGGCGAGCGGTCCTGCCAGTGGGGCCAGCAATGCGACGTTGGCCATCAGTGACATGATCTTCACACTCAGGGACTCATCAAAGGCTTCCTGTATAGCCGCGTAACCCACCGCGCCAATAAAGCACAGGCTTACACCCTGTAAAAATCGCAGTAAAACGAATTGTTCAATGCTCTGTACCCAGTGGGTCGCAAAGCAGGTCAGCATGAAAAAAGTGACGCCAGAAAGCATCACCGGACGGCGGCCAAGCTTGTCGGAAAGGGGGCCGAGCAGCCATTGCAGCATGATGCCGCCAATCAGATAAGCCGTCAGTGACGCTGAAACCCATTCAGGGCCAACGTGAAATTCGCTGGTCACCAGCAGCATACCGGGTTGGATCATGTCGTGCGCAATATAGGTGGCGAATTCAAACAGCACCAACGACATCGGGAAAATCAGATGTCGACGGGTCAGGCGCGATGCGGGTACAAAAAGGGCCATTGCGAAGCTTTCCAATATAAAATGATAAAAGCGCGGTCACCGAAGCGGCCGCGCCAATCTGATTGATTTTTATGCCGATCTAAAGAAGATTTCTAGCGCCATTGGGCAATCGGGTTAACCAGTGTGCCAGCGAATTTCAGGTTTTCGGCCGGATCGGAAAGATTAATCATTTGCTGATTATTAGCCAGTTGCAGACGGTTCAGGCAGGAGCGGGTGAACTCCGGTGCGAACATATCGTAACGAGCAAACTTGCTGGCAAACTGC
>CAWUIY010000222.1:0-7701 GCA_963922555.1 uncultured Serratia sp.
CTCATAGTCATCTTTCTCGTTTCTATGGCCGGATAAGGATTCCCAGAACCCGTCAAAGTCGGCAAGCATCAGGCTTTCTTTTCTTCGTTTGTAGCGCTTGCTCTGGAAGACGTGCGTTTGATTGCTCACCGCCAGGATCCTGGCACAGCCTAACTTCTCGGCAATCAGGCAGGCTGCCTCAATCAAAATACGTTTCGGGAATAACCCATAGCACGATTTTGTTGCTTCTTTGATAAGCTCCGGCGTGCATAGCTTTTCGCCGCCCTGCATCGCGCCAATAAACAGGCTTGCCACGCCCTTCTTGAACAGAAAACCAAATGCGCAGGAAGCGAGAGTAATGCCTTCGCTATTTCTGAGATTTATGACCAGCTCACCCTCTCGACTAAACTTATTTTCCATCCCCAGCTTAAGAGAGTAATTGCCCGTTTTCCCCTCTATTTCCGCCAGGTTTAAGCCGTTGAGTGAATATATTTTTTTATAGGTCGATTTAGTGACCGCCTTATTAATTAAGCGGCTACCTTCGCAAATTGATTTAACTTTATCCTTGGTCTTCATGCTTGCCCGCAAATAAGGGCGATGAACCTTATAAGGCAATGAAGGCTGTCTTGAAATCAAGGTTGCTACGTCTGGGGTTGTCGCGAGAAAACCAAGTAACTTAAATGTGGATTTGGGCATCATCAGGCTGCGAAGGATATATTTCGCCCTGTTGGATTTCGAATCCCAATATCTATCGTGCATGACCTCATTCATGACTAATTTTTTAAAAAAAATAGCCTCTGAAAGAAGTAAGCTGTCCTTGGTGTCCATTCTTCCGCCTAACTTAATTGAAAATTCATCTATCTGTAATGATAGGGTCACATTTTTGTATATGAGATTTTCATCTTAAGGATTTCTTCAGGTTTTTCTTAACTTTTATTGCTTACAGGCGGGAACTTTTTCTGAAAAGAGTAAACACTTCTTAAACCGATAGATAGTTTAAGGCTAAAAGTGGCAAATTTTAAGCAGAAAAAGCTTTGCAGCCGATTGAAATGGCGGGTTTTGACCAGGCACGGATAAAATGCCCTGGTTTGATGAGGGCAAAGAGGCGAGTATTGAAGCCGGTTATCTTAAGAAATAGCGCATTTCAGGTGAGATTATGACGCCGGAAACAGTCGGGATGGTGACTATTAATCAGCCCCGTGGCTTCCATCCAGGCATAAACAATAACGGGTCCGACAAAGCTGAAGCCGCGTTTTTTTAACTGCTTTGAAATATCTTGCGATAGTTCGCTTTGGGTCGGGATTGGCCCGAGATGCTGGATCGGCTGCCCACCAACCTTGCCCCAAATCCACGTCGAGAAATCTTCTCCCGCCTCCTGCATGCGCAGATAGGCGCGAGCATTTTTCACCACTGCATTAATCTTGGCCCGTGAGCGAATGATCTCAGGATTGGTGACCAGGCGTTCAATATCTTGCTCGCTAAAAGCGGCAACTTTTTGCGGATCAAAACCACAAAAGGCCTTTCTGAACCCGTCCCGTTTATTGAGGATAGTCCGCCATGAAAGCCCGGCCTGAAAACCATCAAGCATCAGTTTTTCCCACAAAGCGCGACTGTCATAAACCGGCACACCCCATTCGCGGTCGTGATATTGCTGCATCAAAGGGTCGTTTTCGCCCCATGCACAGCGAACCTGTTCTGCCATAGTTTAGCCTTTTACCAGACGCTGCGGGCGATAAGGCTCTAACTCTGCGGCTGGTTTGCCTTTGATTTCCTGGGTAACCAAACGCGCCAGTAATGGTGACAACGTCACACCGCTGTGAGTTACCACCGTATAGTAGCCCGCGATACCCGGTGTAGGCCCAACAATGGGGTAACCATCAACCGGCAACGCCCGAATGCCCATACGTGCCTTAAATTGCTCAGGCTGAATATCGGCAAGCTTTGGCCAAACCTCGGCAGCCTTGAGGATGATGTCTGCCGCCAGCTCATCAATTCGCGACTGTGGGGTCGATTCATCAATATCGTAAACCCCTTCATTAGGGCAAAGCAGCGTTACACCTTCGCCATCGGGTCGACAGTGAAACCACGGCGTTGCCAAAACGTGGTTAACAGGCACGTATTCGGCAGGAACGCGAATAAGTATCCCGGTCGTCGGCGCAAGCTGGGTTGCTTGCTTGCCAAGATAAGGCGGTTTGTCTGACCAGCGACCACTGGCGTTAATGGTGAGACTGGCGCGGTGCAAGGTGCCATCAGCGGTTTTAACTCCAGTGACAGTGTCACCGTCCTGCAAGATTTCCATAACTTTGCTGCCGGTAACAATCTTTGCCCCCTCTGCTGCGCTGGCTTGCAGCAACAGGTGGATATACTGCTGGGTATCTACCCAGCCCTCTGACGAAAACCAGCCAATGGCGCCTTGCGTGCCGTTGAGTTGAATGTCCGGCTCGTGCTGTTTCAGCTGTTCGGCGCTGATCCATTCCGCTGGATAATCATAGCTTTGCAAACGTGCGACGTTGTCTTTCATCGCCTGTTGCTCTTCTGGCGCTTGCCATTCAAGACAACCGGTGAGATTCAACCATGGAGCCTTTCCAAAACGTTTAGCCAGGTCACGATGGGCTTGCATACCCGAGGCGTTCAGGCGGTGATAGGCTTCGGGTGGCTTGCCGTGAGAGTTAATCCAGGCAAAAGAATTCGCACTGGTGCCTTTACCGGCTTCTCCCGCATCTAACAACGTGACCGCGAATCCAGCCTCGGTGAGTTCCCAGGTCAGAGATGCGCCAACCATTCCGGCGCCAATAACGATAATTTTCATCAAAACTCCAGAAGGTGGTGGCAAGCGCTCGCTAAAGTGCCTGTTTTACAAGCCTTAACGGACTGAAACGATCATATTGAGTAATAAAGTAGCCAAGCCGCCATGCCGGTGCAAGGCTTTTATCCCCGTCAGGCACGGCGAAAGCCTCGTCATATTCGCGTAATAAATCGCCACTAGTCTGGCTCCATCAATAAATCCCAAAGAGGATAGTTCCCATGAAAAAGCCAGCCACCCGGCCGGTCACGTTCGCTCGTGCCTGTAATGCCGTCCCTTCGCAAACGCGGAGGACACTATGCCCGCTTCGCTAAACACCTCTCCGGCAGCCATTTGCGTTGAACACGTCGTTCACCATTTTGCAGCCCATCCGGTACTTAACAATATCAGCCTCGAGGTGCCTAAGGGGACCATCATGGCGCTGCTCGGACCTTCCGGCTGTGGCAAAAGCACCCTGCTTAAGCTGCTGGCCGGCCTGCTACATCCTGAATCGGGGCGCGTTTTTTTTGGCGAACAAAAGGTGGTTGACGGTCGCTTTAGCCTGCCGCCGGAGAAACGCGATCTCGGCATGGTATTTCAGGACTACGCGCTGTGGCCACATATGACCGTTGGTCAAAACGTGGCCTTTCCGTTGCAAATGCGCGGTGTATCGGCCAAAGCAAGAAAGCCCCGTGTGATGGAAGCGCTGGCACGCGTGGGTCTGGCAGATTTCACAAAGCGCCGTCCCTCCGAACTGTCGGGTGGCCAGCAGCAGCGTGTCGCCCTGGCCCGCGCCATCGTCGCTGAGCCGCAGATTCTGTTATTCGATGAGCCATTATCAAACCTTGACCGCAATCTGCGCGAAAGCCTGTGTGAAGAAATGGCCGTGCTGTTGCGTCAATTAGGCACCACGGCGGTGTATGTCACCCACGATCCGCACGAGGCAGAAACCCTGGCCCACTGCATCGCGCGGATGAATCAGGGGGTGATCGAGCGCATAGACCGCCTCAAAACCACAGGCCAACCAAACTTTTCTGCTGTTTCTCCTTTTGTTGCTTAACTTCTGGTGGATCTAAAAAAATGAGCGCTGCAAATCACCCCTTCTTAATCAAAACAGGTTTACTCACCGCAATGACTCTCTCTTTTGCTCTGGCAGCCGGGAGTGCGCAGGCACTGACTGTCTACACCGCAGGTCCGGGTTCGCTGGCTAAAAAACTGGCCGCGGGTTATGAAAAACAAACCGGCGTTAAAGTCGATATCTTTCAGGCGACCACCGGCAAGGTGATGGCCCGTCTCGATGCCGAACAGGCCAACCCGCGCGCCGATGTGCTGATTTCAGCCTCTTGGGATACGGCAACCAGCCTCGCAAAACGCGACTGGCTGCTGGCATATCAAAGCCCCAATGCTTCCCACGTTCCAGCAGAATTCAAATCCCCGTACTATGTTGCACAGGGGATTTCAGCCCTGGGTATCGTCTGGAATACCAAGAGCGGCACGCCAGAGCCGCATGACTGGCAAGACCTCGCCCAACCGGCATTTAAAGATAAAGTCACCACGCCAGACCCTTCACTGTCAGGCGCTTCGCTGGATTTGCTGATCGGTCTGCAAAATGCCCACGGCGAGCAGGCCTGGAAACTGTTCGGCAATCTTAAGGCAAATGGCATGATCATCGCCGGGCCAAACGCTCAGGCTTTGACACCGGTACTGCAAGGGGCCAAGGCCGCCGTTTTCGGCGCGGTGGATTACGTTTCCTATAACAGCGTCGAGGCCGGAGAAGCGGTAAAAGTGATATTCCCTGCCAGCGGCACGGTCATTGCCCCACGCCCGATGATGATCCTCAAAAGCAGCCAACACCCAGAGCAGGCCAAAGCCTTTATTGATTATGTTTTATCGCCAGAGGGGCAAAAACTGGTCGCCGATGCCTGGCTGATGCCCGCGCGTGACGATATTGAGGCTAAACGCCCGCTGTTCAAAACACTAAAAGTCTTGCCTGCCGAAAGCACAGGCTCCGTCGATCGCAAACAGGTTTTGGACAAGTTTGCCACTTTGTTTCAGCCGCAATAAAAGCGCGTAATCCGATCATCGCCCAGGGAAAAACCTCTGGGCCGTGGAGTTTGTGATGAATAAAAATGCCATACTGCCCGTTCTGACCGGCGGTGCGTTACTGCTTTTAGTCGCGTTACCGGTGACTTTTGTCCTGTTACAGGCCATTTTCCCCCATCTAGACAGTGGCGCTTTTTCAGCCCCGTTTAGCGCCTTTGTCAATCTGTTTAACAATACCCAGTTTCCAATACTGCTCGGTGGAACGCTTAAACTCGGACTTGGTGTGGCGCTGGGCAGCGCGCTTGTCGGTATTCCTTTAGGCACTTTGCGCGGACTTTTTGCCCTGCCTGCGGCCGCGCTGTGGGACG
This sequence comes from uncultured Serratia sp., assembly GCA_963922555.1. Lineage (GTDB taxonomy): Bacteria > Pseudomonadota > Gammaproteobacteria > Enterobacterales > Enterobacteriaceae > Rouxiella. The sequence continues at coordinate 5,173 of CAWUIY010000222.1, forward strand.
CACTGTTTCTGATCCCATTCCTGTTTCCACCTTACCTCGCCGCGCTGTCGTGGATGCTGGCGCTGCAATCCCACGGCTATGTGCAACAACTGCTGCTTGTTGATTTGAATAATTTTTTGTTTTCACTGCCGGGAATGGTGTTTGTGATGACGCTGAACGTCTTTCCGGTGGTTTATTTCGCTGTTTCACGCAGTATGGCGGCCAGCGGTAGTCGTCTGGCCGATGTTGCCAGAGTGCACGGTGCGGGGCCATGGCGAGCCTTTATCCGAATCACTTTACCACTGGCTTTACCCTCGGTGGCCTCGAGCCTGTTGCTGGCCTTTACTCTGGCGATTGAGGAATATGGCGTACCGGCGGCGCTGGGCACGCGCGGTGGGATAGAAGTACTGACCACCGGCATCGAGCAACGTCTGGCTGACTGGCCGATCGATATGTCGGGTGCGGCCGGGCTGTCGGTGGTGTTGGTTACCATCGCCTGCTGCGCTTACTGTGTGCAACGGGCGATCACTCACGGCAAAGATGTTGCAACGACTTCAGGCAAACCGATCGCCGTGGTTCCCCGCCAGTTAGGGCACTGGCGCATCCCGGTGATGATGGTTTTTTGCGCTATCGCACTGCTGGCCATCGGCATTCCTCTGGCCTCAATGCTGGCAACCGCCTTTAGCCGCACGCTTTCTGGCGGATTGAGCCTGAATAACCTGACCTGGAATCATTTTGCCGTGCTGTTTAGCCTGCAGGGAGATGCACTGAGTGCATTAACCACCAGCCTGGGGCTGGCCTTTGTTACCGCGCTGGTTGCAGGATTCATCGGGCTGCTGGCCTCGTGGCTGGTTGTCTCTCAGCGAGTGCGCTTTGCGGCATGGATTGATGCCCTGTCACTGTTTCCAGCCGCACTGCCCGGCATCGTGGTCGGCGTGGGGCTGATTCTGGCGTGGAATCGCAGCTTCTGGCCGGTCACACCCTACAATACGCTGGCGATTTTACTGTTGGCCTATTGCTGCCTGCTGTTGCCTTATCCGGTGCGCTACGTCAGCGCGGCGATTAAACAAATTGGCGAGAATTTACAGGCGTCTGCCCGCGTTCACGGGGCCAGCGCGGCACAGGCGCTGCGGCTGATTCTGTTGCCGCTGGTCTGGCCCAGCCTGCTCGCCTCGATGATGATGGTGTTTGCGGTTGCTTCGCGCGAGTTGGTGACTTCGCTATTGCTTGCTCCCGCCGGAGTGGAGACCGTATCCGTGTTTGTCTGGCAGCAGTTTGAACAGGGTTCAGTGGGTGATGGCATGGCGATGGCCAGCCTGGCGGTGCTATTAACGCTAACCGTGATGATGTTTGCCGTCAGGCTACAACGCCGTCAGCTTTATTAACGGCTATTTATAAGCTTCGCTGGCTGCAACGGCAAAATTTTGCCCCGGTAAACGATTCAATAAGGCCACAACAATGGCTTTATCATGCTCTGTCGCCGGGTTATAGACCACCATGCTGAGGTTTGGATTGCCGTCGATGGCAAACGACGAATAATCGAGGGCGATAATCCCGGCCTCGGGATGGTGGATTTTTTTAGTGCCCTCCCCGTGATTACGCACGTTTTGGTCCAGCCATAGCGCCCGAAATTCCGGGCTGGCTGCACTCAGCTCGTCAATCAGCAGGCGCGCCGCGTCACTCATTCCGGCGCGAGCGGTTTCGGCTCTGAGATTAGCCACCAGAAAGCCGGCGATACTTTCCCATTCCGGCATCAGCTGACGCTTTTCGGCATTCAAAAAAACCATGCGTAAAACGTTACGATCCTTATTCGGCATCGCAGAATAATCAGCTAATACGGTTGTCGCAGCGCGGTTCCAGGCCACTATCGACCAATCTGCGGTTTTAATAAATGCCGGAATAAGCGTCATCGCGTCGAGTAATCTTTGAAGCTGAGGTGACACTGCGGATTCGGGCAGATGATTCAAGGCTGGCGGGCGATTCTGCGCCAGTAAAAAAAGATATTCTCTTTCGACTTCTGACAACACCAACGCGCGAGCCAGACGCTCCAGCACCTCACTCGATGGCGCACCCTCGCGACCCTGCTCCAGCCAGGTATACCAGGTCGTACTCACGTTAGCGCGCAGCGCCACTTCTTCGCGTCGCAGTCCCGGCGTCCGTCTTCTCGAAGGTGGATAACCCAGACTGGCCGCATCGAGCCTGCTGCGGCGATCTTTGAGAAAATTTCCGAGCCTGTTCTCTTCGGGGCGGTTTTCTTCTGACATATCGTGTTTGCCTTGAGCTTCGTTAGGATGGCTGATTAATTTTAGCTTATTGCTGATAACAGCCAGCAACCGAAAATCCTGCTAAAGCGATAAATCAGCAAGGAATCGCAGATGGAGGCATACAAATCAATGCTGATTTCACTTATTACTCGATAAACATCCGGCGTTTACACTGTTGACTTAAGTTTCAGGTAGTCTCGGTAAATGTGCCGTTCGGCGAGAATTATTGTCACCGATATGGATTTCAATCAAGTGACCAGATCGTGCCGCAGGCCCTTGCGAAATG
>CAWUIY010000223.1:0-7664 GCA_963922555.1 uncultured Serratia sp.
GTTGGAACGGTGTAATGGGTGGGTAAATTAGCGTCAAGTTTCTGCCGCTGCTCCCAACTCAGCAGCCGCAACAGGGCATCAAACAAATCAACCTGTTGCAGCGCGCGCAAGCTTCTGACGCCGCTTAAAGAAGGCAATAACCATAGATCAAGGCTATCGAGCAGGCTTTGATCGTCAACGGCTGGCCATTGGCCTTCAGGTAACCATTTTGCTGCGCAGGCCAGCCGGATCCGCAGCTGTTCAGCCTGCGGTGACCAGCTTAACGCCTGCAATCCTTCTCCACGGATCCAGTCGATTAATGCCTGTTGCAAGTCTTCATCGGCAGGTTTCGCCTGCGGTTGCGCTTTCAACACCAGCTTTCCGACCTGCCAACGCCGCCATGCGCGCAGCGTGCCTTTTTCTTCGTCCCACTCCACGGCGGTTTGCTCCCTCACAGCTTTGGGCAGACGCGCTGCTAACTGTCCGATATCCAAAGCAATAGCCAGCAGGATACGGGCATCGGGACTGTTATTACCTTGCAACAGTTGAGGCGCGACCAACCATGCAGAGCGACTTAGAGCGTCGTCTTGCGGCAATGAAGCCCCTATTCCATTCGCCAACTGATAACGCCCATCAAGCCCACGGCGTTCGGCGATACGATCGCTAAAGGCCTCGGCCAGCAGCCACGGGGCCAGTGAAACATCGACGATTCCACCCGATCTCGACAGTCTCTGGCTAAGCTGACGCGCGCGACGCTGCCAATGGGGCTGTGGCCGACTTAACCAGTAATCGATATCCGGCTGCCCGCCGCGCGGCGGTTCTTCAATAATGGCAACCAGTAAAGCCGCCGTTGCCAACGCATCGGCACTTTGTGCCTCGGCCTGCACCAGCATTGCCGCCAGACGGGGATCGCAGCCCAGCGAAGCCATCCTGCGGCCCCGCACGTTCAGCTTGCCCTGTTCATCAGCCGCCCCAAGCGACGCCAGCAGCTGCTGCGCCACGTGCAGAGCCACCGGCGGTGGAGTATCCAGCCAGGTCAGCTGGGAGGCATCGTGACATCCCCACTGCAGTAATTCCAGCCACAAACCGCTCAAATCGCTGTGCAGGATTTCAGCCTCACTCTGCGCCGTGGCGCGCTCGCCCTGCTCTTTACTAAACAGATGCCAGCACTGACCCGGCTCCAGACGGCCTGCTCGCCCTGCCCGCTGAGTCATCGCGGCCTGACTGATACGCTGGGTCACTAAACGAGTCAATCCGCTGCGAGGATCAAACTGCGCGCTGCGTTCAAGGCCGCTATCCACCACCAGACGAATGCCTTCAATGGTCAAACTGGTTTCAGCAATGTTGGTTGCCAGCACCACCTTGCGACGGCCTGCGGGCGAGGCCTGAATGGCTTTCTGCTGCTGCTCGAGCGACAACGCACCGTATAGAGGACACAGGTCAACGTCTTCACTCAGTCGGCCTGCCAGTAAATTTTGGGTACGGGTAATCTCCGCTACGCCGGGTAGAAACAGCAGCATTGAGCCATCGTTTTCTGCCATCAGGCGGCTTACGACACGCGCCACGCCTTCATCCAGTCGCTCATGGCTCGCCAGCGGCAAATAGTCACGTTGGACCGGAAAACTGCGTCCCTCAGAGATAATCACGGGCGCGTCGGGCAACAACGGTGACAGCCGGGCGTTATCCAGCGTCGCGGACATGATCAGCAGCCGCAAATCTTCGCGCAGCCCCTGCTGCACGTCGAGCAGAAGAGCCAGCGCCAGATCGGCCTGTAGACTGCGTTCGTGGAATTCATCGAGGATAACCAGCGAATAGTCCGTCAGCTCCGGATCTTGCTGCACCATGCGGGTCAGAATGCCTTCGGTCACGACCTCGAGCCGGGTTTCGGCACTGGTTTTGGACTCGGCACGCATGCGATAACCGATGGTTTGACCGGGCTGCTCATTGAGTTGCTGCGCCAGACGATATGCCACGCTTTTGGCCGCCAACCGGCGGGGCTCCAGCAGCAAAACTTTGCCGGAAAAAATACCAGACTGGAGGATCTGCAAGGGAAGCCAGGTTGATTTACCCGCGCCGGTGGGGGCATGTAATAACACCTGCGGCGCCCGTTGCAGCGCAGCAATAATTTCGTTGAGTACGGCACCGACGGGCAGTAATGACACAGCTTCTCCAGATCTTTGGGCTTATAGGTTTCACATTCAGGGCGGGCATTGTAATAGAAAAAATTGTCGCCGGGCGGGATGAATTGTAGCATCTAGCCTCGCCGTGGGTTTCTGGCCACCCGCAGCGCTGTCACGCTCAAGGAAAAACCATGTCTGAATCACGCCGCCTGTTTTTTGCTCTTGCTCTGCCGCCCAGGCTGCAGAAAAACGTTATCCAGTGGCGCGCCAACCATTTTGAACCTGACGCGGGTCGCCCGGTTGTCGCGGCGAATCTGCACCTGACGCTGGCGTTTCTGGGCGAAGTCAGCGCACAGAAAGAGACCGCGCTGCGTGACATCGCCTCGCGTATTCAGTCGCCAACCTTCAGCCTGAAGCTGGACGATCTCGGGCATTGGCCGCGATCTGGCGTGGTATGGCTCGGCACCCGTCGCGCACCGTTAGCCCTGCTGCAACTCGCCTCGCTGCTGCGATCGCACGCCGCGCGCAACGGTTGTCATCAGTCAACGCTACCGTTTCATCCCCACGTTTCACTGCTGCGCGGGGCCACACGTCCGGTACCCTTGCCACCTTCAACGCCACAGTGGCAACTGGATTCAAGCGAATTTTCCCTGTACGAGTCCCGTTTTCATCGGGGACGCACTCGCTATCAATGCCTGCAAAGCTGGCCTTTGATTGCACCTTCCTCCGATTAATCAGAGAACCGATTTGATGCAATTCTTTCCGCCGCTTCAACCGGCAACGCTTATCAAACGTTACAAACGTTTTCTCGCCGATGTTATTACGCCGGATGGCCGCGAACTGACGCTGCACTGCGCCAACACCGGGGCGATGACGGGTTGCGCCACGCCCGGCGATACAGTCTGGTATTCCACGTCCGACAACCCGAAAAGAAAATACGCCCACAGCTGGGAACTGTGCCAGACTCAGGCTGGCCATTGGATCTGCGTCAACACGCTGCGTGCCAATCAGTTAGTGCGCGAGGCGATTGAACAGGGGCGGATCCCCGAATTATCCGGTTACAGTAATCTCAGCGCAGAAGTCAGGTATGGTTCCGAAAATAGCCGCATAGACCTGTTATTGCAGGCAGACCAACAACCTAACTGCTATATTGAAGTGAAATCTGTCACGTTACTGCAACGAGGTTGTGGTTACTTTCCTGATGCAGTAACTCTTCGTGGTCAGAAGCACTTACGCGAATTACAGGCAATGGCAGAACAGGGCCAGCGAACGGTACTTTTTTTCGCTGTATTGCATTCAGGCATTGAAACTGTCGCTTCTGCACACCATATTGATCCCCGCTACGCAGAATTGTTGACGCAGGTGCAGCAAAACGGTGTCGAAGTGATGTGTTATGGAGCCGAACTCTCTGCCGAGGGAATTTATCTCACAGAGCGGCTGCCACTGGTGGTTGCGAGTTGATAACAATGAAATGAATCGCTGGCAATGCACCCGAATTGAAGTCGTCAGCAGCCTAAAACCGTTAGTCGCGAATACGCTTTCCCTCACACGCTTGTCAATAGCCTGTGATGAATAATTGCCAACCTCGCCACCATCTGGTATTTATAGCGGCCTGATTTTTTCCCCCCGTTGGGGATCGATAGTGCGTTATGTATGTAGGAGAAGCATCATGCAAGAAGGGCAAACCCGTAAAACCTCGTCCCTGAGCATTCTCGCCATCGCTGGGGTGGAGCCGTATCAAGAGAAGCCAGGCGAAGAGTACATGAATGACGCCCAGCTGGACCACTTCAAAAAAATACTTGAAGCATGGCGCAATCAGCTCAGGGATGAAGTCGATCGTACCGTTACACACATGCAGGAAGAAGCAGCTAACTTCCCTGACCCGGCAGACCGTGCCACTCAGGAAGAAGAATTCAGCCTTGAACTGCGTAACCGCGATCGCGAACGTAAGCTGATCAAAAAGATCGAGAAGACGTTGAAAAAAGTGGAAGACGAGGATTTCGGTTTTTGTGAATCCTGTGGCGTAGAGATCGGCATCCGCCGTCTTGAAGCTCGTCCAACCGCTGACTTGTGCATCGACTGTAAAACGTTGGCAGAAATCCGCGAAAAGCAGATGGCCGGCTAAATACAGGAAACATGGCGGTGTGGCATTGACGATGCCCACCGCGCTCCTGACCCCTCGCTATGCTCACATCTTCCTACATCGGTCGTTTCGCACCCTCGCCTTCAGGCGACCTTCATTTTGGTTCATTGATTGCCGCACTCGGTAGCTATTTGCACGCCCGTAGTCAGGGTGGACAGTGGCACGTGCGCATTGATGATATTGATCCTCCCCGCGAGGTGCCGGGCAGCGCCAGCCGCATTTTGACCACGCTGGAACAATACGGGCTGGAGTGGGACGGTGAAGTCGTATGGCAATCGAAACGGCATGAAGCTTACCGCGAAACGCTGGACTGGCTGCATCAGCAGGGCAAAAGCTACTACTGTACCTGCACGCGCCAGCGTGTCTCACAGTTAGGCGGCACTTATGACGGCCACTGCCGCTGTGCCGGTCATGGCCCTGAGAACGCAGCAATCCGCCTGGTACAGACGCGCCCAGTGCACAGCTTTCAGGATGAGTTGCAAGGCGAATTCAAGGCGGATGCCGGTTTGGCCGAGGAAGATTTTATCATTCGTCGCCGCGACGGACTGTTTGCCTATAATTTGGCGGTGGTCATTGACGATCATTTTCAGGGCGTGAATCACATTGTGCGCGGCGCGGACCTGATTGCCCCCACCGTGCGCCAGCTCTCTCTATATCGGCATTTAGCGTTGCCAGAACCGGGATATGTTCATTTGCCGCTGGCCGTTAATGCTAACGGCGACAAGTTATCCAAGCAGAATCATGCTCCTGCTTTACCCGCCGGTGATCCACGGCCGGTGATTGTACAAACCCTGCTATTTTTAGGACAATCTTTACCAGAATGCTGGCAGGATTTAACTTTACCTTTATTATTACGCTGGGCAGTGGCGCATTGGTCGTTGAAAAAAGTTCCACGATCTGTGCCGATTCCCCAATAGGAACGGGATTCGGCATTCTCAAAGTAGCCCGCGTGAGCTATGATTAGCCGCTGTTTTCAAGTTGCGCCATTTTTATCCGACACTATCGAGGTGTACCATTTTTACCCGAGTAGCCAATTTTTGCCGTAAGGTGCTAGTTCGTGAAGATAAAGTCATCCGTGAAGAGACTCCGGTCCATGATGATAAAGGCCACCGCGATCCCATCACTTCTCCTGAAGTTGAACCCGTGAAGGCTAAAGCGCCTGAACAGCGTGAAAGACGCAGCCCGCAGCGCCAGTCGCAGCGCGCGCCACAAGCACAGCAAAAGCCTGTGAACAAGCCAAGCGAAACGAAGCCCGACAACATGACGGTTATCCCGCGTGACGGCCACGATATCTCGCGCCGCGACATCAGCGATAATGCGCTGAAGGTGCTCTATCGCTTGAACAAGTCAGGTTACGAAGCCTATCTGGTTGGCGGCGGCGTTCGCGATCTGCTACTGCACAAAAAACCTAAAGATTATGATATCACGACCACCGCTACGCCTGAGCAGGGTCGTAAACTGTTCCGTAACTGCCGTCTGGTTGGCCGCCGTTTCCGCCTGGCACACGTGATGTTTGGCCCTGAAATCATTGAGGTGGCGACCTTCCGTGGTCATCACGAACAAGTTCAGGAAACCGACGATAAAAACCTTTCCCAGCAGGCCCAAAACGGCATGCTGCTGCGCGACAACATCTTTGGTTCAATCGAAGAAGATGCCCAGCGCCGCGACTTCACTATTAACAGCCTGTATTACGGGATTTCCGACTTCACACTGCGTGACTACACCGGGGGTCTCAAAGACTTGCAGGACGGCGTGATCCGCCTGATTGGCGACCCGGAAACTCGCTACCGCGAAGATCCGGTACGCATGCTGCGCGCTGTGCGTTTTGCTGCCAAGCTGGACATGACAATCAGCCCGGAAACCGCAGAGCCGATCCCACGTCTGGCCACGCTGCTGCACGAGATCCCACCTGCCCGCCTGTTTGAAGAATCATTAAAGCTGCTGCAAGCGGGCTACGGTTTCAGAACCGCCCAACTGCTGCGTGAATACCAGCTGTTCCAGCCATTGTTCCCATTGATTGCACGCCAGTTTACCGAACGTGGCGACAGCCCGATGGAACGTATTCTTGAGCAGGTGCTGAAAAATACCGATCACCGTCTGCACAACGATATGCGCGTTAACCCGGCATTCCTGTTTGCAGCGATGCTGTGGTATCCGGTGATTGAGCATGCGCAGAAGCTGGCGCAGGAAGGCGGTCTGACTTATTACGATGCCTTCTCTCTGGCGATGAATGACGTGCTTGATGAGCAGTGCCGCTCACTGGCTATCCCGAAACGTATCACGACGCTGGTGCGCGATATCTGGTCATTGCAGTTGCGCCTGTCTCGTCGCCAAGGCAAGCGTGCGCACAAGCTGATGGAGCATCCTAAGTTTCGTGCTGCGTTTGACCTGCTTGCGCTGCGCGCCGAGGTTGAACAGCATCGCGAATTGCAAAGCCTGACCCAGTGGTGGAGCGAATTCCAGGAAGCGACACCTGCTTCGCAGAAAAACATGCTTGGCACGCTGGGCGATGATGCACCACCGCGCCGTAATCGCACCCGCCGTCCTCGTAAACGCGCACCGCGCTCGGGCAACAGTCAATGATTCGTGTCTATATCGCGCTTGGCAGCAATCTTGCCAAGCCGTTAGACCAGGTAAACTGTGCGCTGGAAGCTCTGGCGCATTTGCCTCGTACCCGACTGGTTCAGACCTCGTCATTGTATCGCAGTAAACCTCTCGGCCCGCAGGATCAACCCGATTTTCTTAATGCCGTTGTGGCATTAGACACGCAGCTTCCTGCTCACGAATTGCTGGATGGCACACAGTCTATCGAGCTAAATCAGGGACGCGTGCGTAAGGCTGAACGCTGGGGACCGCGAACGCTGGATCTGGATATGCTGCTGTACGGCAATGAGGTTATCACTACCGACAGGCTGACCGTGCCGCACTACGACATGAAAAACCGCGAGTTTATGCTGTATCCGCTGGCAGAAATCGCGCCAGACCTGGTCTTCCCAGACGGTGAAACCCTGCAAGAGTTGCTCAAGCGGGTACCCATGAAAGGCATGACCCGCTGGTGATTTTTTGGAAATGCCCCCTTGGACCCTGTTGAGGCAATTAAATTTCGCATAGATCAGCAGGGACTGAGCGTGAAAGATATCTCGCCAGCTATGGGTCAGGTGAATCGAGTCTACGAAATCCTTAACGGCAAACGCCAGCTAACACTGCCCAGGATCCGCAAACTTCATCAAATGTTTGATATTCCGGCTGCCTTACTCATTGGCATGCAGATTAATAAACTGAATGAATGCTAAATGCCCTGCATCGGTCGCGGTGAAGACTCAAAAGGAAGGTATTGGTAAAGCCAGGTTTCTGACAGCACTTTATCGCCTTCCTTAAGATATAGCTTAAGCTCTACCGGCTCTTTTCCTTCGACGTGCAAG
>CAWUIY010000224.1:0-7626 GCA_963922555.1 uncultured Serratia sp.
TTCCAGGTACATATCTGGCTCGTTGCCGTTGAACTCAGGGCGCGCATCAACCACTGAGAAGCTGGTTGAACCGGAGTCGAACCAAACGTCCAGAGTGTCTGGCACTTTGACGTAATTTGCCGCGTCTGCACCCAGGATTTCTTCCGGGTTCAGATCCCACCACGCCTGAATGCCGTCAACTTCAACACGTTTGGCGACTTCTTCCATCAGCTCAAGGCTGCGTGGGTGAAGCTCTTCAGTGTCTTTGTGCACGAACAGAGACATCGGCACGCCCCAGGTACGCTGACGGGAAATACACCAGTCAGGACGGTTGGCGACCATGTTTTCGATACGCGCCTGACCCCAGTCCGGGATCCACTGCACCCCTTTGATTTCTTTGAGCGACTGCGCACGCAGGCCTTTCTGATCCATGCTCACGAACCACTGTGGCGTAGCGCGGAAGATGATCGGCGTTTTGTGACGCCAGCAGCAAGGATAGCTGTGGGTGAACTTCTCAAAGTGCACCAGCGCATTATGCTCACGCAGGATCTCGACGATAAGGTCGTTAGCCTTGAACACGAATTTACCGTCTAACGCAGGATAAGTGCCTGGCAGATAGCAGCCGTTAGGGCCAACCGGGTTAGCCACTTCGAGGCCGTATTTCTGGCCAATCACATAGTCGTCTGGACCGTGGCCAGGCGCGGTATGAACGGCACCTGTACCGGCATCCAGCGTAACGTGATCGCCAAGGATTACTGGCACGTCGAACGACAGGAACGGGTGATTGAAACGCAGCAGCTCAAGTTCAGCGCCTTTGCATTCGCCCAGCACGGTCCACTCGGTCACGCCGATGCGTTTCATTACGCTGGCAACCAGGTCGGTCGCCAAAATCAGACAACGGCCTTCGATTTGCACCAGTTGGTAAGAGAATTCGGCATTTAGCGAGATGGCGCGGTTAGCTGGCATGGTCCACGGAGTGGTGGTCCAGATAACCAGAGAAACCGGGCCATTAAACGCCGTCGCACCAAATTTGGCAGCCACTGCCGTCGGCTCGACAGCGTTAAACGCCACGTCGATCGCCGGAGAGGTTTTGTCGTAATACTCAACTTCAGCCTCGGCCAGGGAAGAACCGCAGTCAGTACACCAGTGAACCGGCTTGGCGCCCTTCAGCAGGTGGCCGTTGGCAATGATTTTACCCAATGCACGGATGATGTTGGCTTCGGTTTTGAAGTCCATGGTGCGATAAGGGTGATCCCAGTCGCCCAGTACGCCCAGGCGGATGAAGTCAGCTTTCTGCCCTTCGATCTGTTCTGCAGCATAGGTACGACAGGCAGCACGGAACTCGGCCGGAGTCACTTTCTCACCCGGCTTGCCGATCAGTTGCTCAACCTTCAGTTCAATAGGCAGACCGTGGCAGTCCCAGCCTGGAACGTATGGCGAATCGTAGCCAGCCATCCCTTTAGACTTAACGATAATGTCTTTGAGAATCTTGTTAACCGAGTGACCAATATGAATGCTGCCGTTCGCATACGGAGGGCCGTCATGCAGGATAAAGGATTTTTTGCCCTTTTTGGCAGCGCGGATAATCCCGTACAGATCCTGCTGATACCAGTTATCCAGCATGGCAGGTTCGCGCTTGGCTAAATCGCCGCGCATCGGGAACCCTGTTTCCGGCAAGTTCAGGGTATTCTTAAAGTCACTCATAAGATTCTCGGTTCCGTTTTTCGGCTAGAAGCCGGGCTACTAATGCAAATGGGTATTGCGCTAATGTTTAGCTCAAGAATGTTTCAGCCCAAAAAATTCGCGGGCTGTTTGCTCGTCGTTGGCAATTTGCTGCTTTAACGCATCGAGCGATGAAAAACGTTGTTCGTCGCGCAGTTTCGCGCGGAGCACCACGTCAATGTGACGCCCGTATAGATCTAATGTGGTGTCGAGCAGGTGAACTTCCAACTGCTTGCGCACACCATTCACTGTCGGTCGGGTACCAATGTTAGCGACGCCTGGCAGAGGATCAGGGCCAAGACCCAGAACTTCTACCGCATAGACGCCCTTGACCGGGCTGACCAGGCGCTTGAGCGGCACGTTGGCGGTAGGAAAACCGATCGTACGACCCAGTTTGTCGCCGTGCACGACCCTTCCTGAAATGCTGAAAGGGTGACCCAGCAGATTTTCTGCCAGCGCCAGCTCGTCATCACGCAGCGCATCACGGATAGCGGTGCTGCTGATCCGGTGGCCGCCTTCGCGGAAGGTCTGGGTACTGACGATGTCAAAACCGTACTCCTCACCGGCACTCAACAGCAGCGTGAAATCGCCGAGGCGCGCTGCACCGAAGCGGAAATCATCGCCGACGGTGAGGAATTTGACGCCCAGTTTTTCAACCAGCAGCTGCGCAACAAATGCCTGAGCGCTGTTCGCGGCGAAACGCGGATCAAATTTAACCACCAACAGATAGTCTATCCCGCACTCGGCGAGATACTTGGCCTTGTCACGCAGGTTGGTCAAGCGTGCCGGGGCCTTGTCTCCTGCAAAAAGCTCAAGAGGCTGAGGTTCGAAAATCATAACCATGACCGGTAAACCCAGGCGACGACCTTCCAGTTTCAACTGTTCGATCAAGGCCTGATGGCCACGGTGTACACCGTCAAAATTACCAATAGTAAGGACGCACCCGTGGTGACGTGCCTGAATATTGTGTATCCCGCGAATTAGCTCCATAACAGGCTCAAATCCATAGCTGGCTCAAAACAGAGGAAATCGGCGGATTATACCTTGTACAGCCCATAAGGTTAACCAGCGATTCGTGGGATCGCAGGATTCTCTCATCGATATCAGAGTTTTTTTGGTATCGGGGCGACTTGGCCGGAGATTATCTCTATACTCGGCGAGGTAAAACACTGAGGCTTCGTCGAAACCGCGTTTTCGCCAATCCTTTCTGTTTTCTCAAAAAAACTCTGCATTAACAATCTCTGTTGGAAGAATAATCACTTCTCGACCGAATTTTATTGCTATGGGCTGTATTCTGCGACAGGAAGCTGTTAAAATCCTGCGCCATCACAACGTAACAAGCGTCGCTTGTAGTTCGGATGAAGTTCGAGCGTTAAAACGGCGCTTATTTGCACAAATCCGTTGACAAAAGAAGTCCGAAAAGGCATATTCCTCGGCCTTCGAATTGTCCTCAATAGAAAAATATTTGGGAGTTGGACCTTGGCTAACATCAAATCAGCTAAGAAACGCGCCGTACAATCAGAAAAACGCCGTCAGCATAACGCTAGCCGTCGTTCCATGATGCGTACCTTTATCAAAAAGGTACACGCGGCTATTGCAGCTGGTGACAAAGAAGCTGCACAAAATGCATTCAACGCAATGCAACCAATTGTGGACCGTCAAGCTTGTAAAGGTTTGATCCACAAGAACAAAGCTGCGCGTCATAAGTCAAACCTGACTGCGCAAATCAACGCTCTGTAATTTTTACAGTGTGTTGAGAGCTTGATAAAAAAACCGGCGCGAGCCGGTTTTTTTATATCTGCAATTTAGTGCCCGTGATTTTTAGCATGCTTTTTAGGCAGCACCAGACTCAGCAGCACGTAGCCAATCACCGCCGACAACACCGATCCCAGTAAAATCCCAATCTTGGCATAAACCATCATCGACGCATTCTCATTGCCAAACGCCAGCGATGCCAAAAAGATCGACATGGTAAAACCAATACCGCACAGCACCGAAACCGCCGCGATATGTTTAAAACTGATGCCCGGTGGTAGCCGCGTGATTTTTAACTTCATCGACACCCAGCAGAACAGCATGATGCCAATCGGCTTGCCAAACAGCAATCCGGCGGCAATCCCCATCGGCAACAGAGACAGTAAGCCCCCTTCCGTCACGCCCTGTAGCGACACACCGGCGTTGGCAAAAGCGAACAGCGGCAGGATAAGCCAGGCCACCCACGGGTGAATACCGTGTTCTACGCGGCGCGCAGGTGATTTACCTTCCGTCTTGAGCGGGATCAAAAAGCCCAGGATCACCCCAGCAAGCGTGGCATGAATGCCCGATTGCAGAATACAAACCCACAGGAAAATGCCCAGCACCACGTAAGGTGTTAGCTTGGTGACTCCCCGCCAGTTAAGCCAGGCGAGAGCCAGAATTGACAGCGCTGACAGCACCAGTGCGGTTACGGACGCATCGTGACTGAAAAACACGGCAATAATCACTATGGCGCCAAGATCGTCGATAATCGCCAACGCCAGCAGGAAAACTTTCAGGCTGGTCGGCACACGAGAACCTAGTAGCGCCATTACGCCAAGCGCAAAGGCAATGTCAGTGGCCGCCGGAATAGCCCAGCCCTGACGCGCAATCTCGTCACCACCGTTAAACGATAGATAAATTAGCGCCGGTGCCAGCATGCCACCGAGTGCGGCAATTGCGGGGAAAAGTGCCTGTTCACGGCTCGACAGCGCGCCTTCAAGCAGCTCGCGTTTCACTTCCAGTCCGACCATCAAGAAGAAGATCGCCATCAGGCCGTCGTTAATCCACAGCAACAGCGGCTTATTCAGTCCTATGCTGCCGATACTCAGAGAAACCGGCGAGTTGAGGAACTCAAGGTAAATACCACTTAATGAGGTGTTGGCCATGATCAGGGCCACAACGGCAGCCGCAATCAAGACAATTCCGCCTGAGGCCTCCATACGCAAGAACTGACGAATCAGGTTGGTCACTCTTATACACTCCTTAACAAGCAATCCGTGGAAATAATGCACGGCGTCAGTGCAAAGTGTACTTAGATGTCGGCGCAGGAAAAAGGCGTTTCTGCCTGAGGGGTTACGATAATGAGAGGCAAATAAAAATCCCCAGCTTTTCAGCCGGGGATTTCATCGAACCTTGCGATCTTTGCCGAACTTAGCGGGTTAAATCATCAAAGAACTTTTTCACGCCGTCGAGGAAACTCTTGGAGCGTGGGCTGTTTTTCTCACCCGAAGCGCCGCCAAAACTCTCTTCCAGATCGCGAAGCAGCTGTTTTTGCTTCTCGTTCAGGTTGACCGGCGTTTCAACCACTACGCGACAAAGCAGATCGCCCTGTGCGCCACCGCGAACGGATTTCACACCGCGACCACGCATACGGAACAGTTTGCCGGTTTGCGTTTCGGAAGGGATCTTCAGCTTCACGCGGCCATCAAGGGTTGGCACTTCAATTTCGCCACCCAGTGCTGCCATTGCAAAGTTGATCGGCACTTCGCAGTACAGATTATTGCCTTCGCGCTCGAAAATCTTGTGCGCCTTGACCTGAACCTGAACGTACAAATCACCTGACGGTGCGCCATGCTCGCCTGCTTCACCTTCGCCTTCAAGACGAATACGGTCGCCGGTATCAACACCCGCCGGGATTTTCACCGACAGCGTCTTGGCGCGCTCTACGCGGCCATGACCGTGACACTTGTTGCACGGATCCTTGATGATGTTGCCGCGCCCCTGACAGGTCGGACACGCCTGCTGTACGGTGAAGAAGCCCTGGCGCATTTGCACCTGGCCCTGACCGTGACAAGTTGGACATGTCACTGGCTTGCTGCCGGCTTTCGCGCCGCTGCCGTGGCAAACATCACACTCTTCGAGCGTTGGAATACGAATTTCTTTGGTTACGCCACGCACTGCCTCTTCAAGAGTCAGATCCATGTTATAGCGCAGGTCTGAACCACGGCTCGCGCGTTGACGACGGCCACCACCAAAGATATCGCCAAATACGTCACCAAAGATGTCGCTGAAATCTGCACCGCCACCGCCGTAGCCACCGCCGCCACCGCCCATACCGCCTTGTTCGAAGGCTGCGTGACCGTATTGATCGTAGGCCGCACGCTTCTGCGCATCGGTCAGGATTTCGTAAGCTTCTTTGATTTCTTTAAATTTGCTTTCGGATTCTTTATCGCCCTGATTACGGTCAGGGTGATGTTTCATCGCCAGGCGCTTATAAGCCTTTTTGATTTCGCGCTCGTCCGCTGTCTTGGAGACGCCCAAAATCTCATAGTAGTCTTGCTTCGCCATGCTTTTGCTACCCTCAACATGCGTGCACGGGCGCAGAGTTACCTCAACGCCCGTGCCGGTTTAAACAGTCAGGTCATGTTGACCTGACTGTGCCTCAAGGGCATTATTTTTTGTCTTTAACTTCTTCGAATTCAGCATCGACAACGTCGTCGTCATGCTTAGCGCTAGCATCGCCGCCCTCGGCCTGAGCCTGCTGCTGTGCCATCTCCATCAGCTTGCCAGATACCTGGACCAGCGCCTGGGTTTTTGCTTCGATGTCGGCTTTGTCTTCGCCTTTCGCTGCAACTTCCAGCGCTTTCAGAGCATCTTCGATAGCAGTTTTGTCTTCAGCTGGCAGTTTGTCACCGGCTTCTTCCAGTTGCTTACGCGTACCGTGGATCAAGTGGTCAGCCTGGTTGCGGGTCTGAACCAGCTCTTCGAACTTACGGTCTGACTCGGCGTTAGCTTCCGCGTCGTTAACCATTTTCTGGATTTCTTCTTCGCTCAGACCAGAAGATGCCTTGATGGTGATCTTCTGCTCACGACCGGTATTTTTGTCTTTAGCAGACACGTGCAGGATACCATCGGCGTCCAGGTCGAAGGTCACTTCGATCTGAGCCATACCGCGTGGCGCTGCCTGAATACCGTCCAAGTTGAATTGACCCAGAGATTTGTTGTCCGCAGAACGTTTACGTTCACCCTGAACCACGTGAATGGTTACAGCAGACTGGTTGTCTTCAGCAGTAGAGAACACCTGGCTGTGTTTGGTCGGGATGGTGGTGTTCTTGGTGATCAACGGAGTCATCACGCCGCCCATGGTTTCAATACCCAGGGACAGTGGAGTCACGTCGAGCAACAGAACGTCTTTAACATCACCAGACAACACGCCGCCCTGAACCGCAGCACCGATTGCCACTGCTTCGTCTGGGTTAACGTCTTTACGTGGCTCTTTACCGAAGAAGTCAGCAACTTTCTTCTGAACCATTGGCATACGAGTCTGACCACCCACCAGGATAACGTCCTGGATGTCGGAGACAGACAGGCCTGCGTCTTTCAGTGCAACTTTCAGAGGCTCAATAGAACGGGCAACCAGGTCTTCAACCAGAGATTCCAGTTTCGCACGGGTTACTTTGATGTTCATGTGTTTCGGGCCACTGGCATCAGCAGTGATGTACGGCAGGTTAACGTCGGTCTGTTGTGCAGAAGACAGCTCGATTTTAGCCTTCTCTGCCGCTTCTTTCAGACGCTGCATTGCCAGTGGATCGTTACGCAGATCCATACCTTGATCTTTCTTGAATTCTTCAACGAGGTAGTTGATCAGACGGCTGTCGAAGTCTTCACCACCGAGGTGAGTGTCACCGTTGGTAGACAGAACTTCGAAGGTTTTCTCGCCATCAACTTCATCGATTTCGATAATTGAAATATCGAAAGTACCACCACCCAGGTCGTATACCGCGATGGTGCGGTTACCCACTTCGCGATCCAGGCCGTAAGCCAGAGCGGCAGCAGTAGGTTCGTTGATGATACGTTTTACTTCCAGACCTGCGATACGGCCGGCGTCTTTAGTTGCCTGACGCTGAGCATCGTTGAAGTATGCAGGAACGGTGATAACAGCTTCAGTCACTGGTTCGCCCAGATAAT
>CAWUIY010000225.1:0-7600 GCA_963922555.1 uncultured Serratia sp.
CACAAGTCAGTGACCGGGGTGAGCAAACGCAGCCAACGCCGTTACAGCTTCAAGGGCGACGAGGATTTAGTAGCGCTCGTCACGGCGGCCAGGAACCCCCGGCCAGAAGCGGCGCACGTGCACAGTGACTTCTTCACGGTCATGATAGAGCTGCTTGGCAAAGATTTCGGCGTTGATGTCGTTCTCTTCCAGACGCGATTTCATGTGCGCAAGAATTTGCGAAACTTCCTCGTAGCGCTTTTTCATTGGCAGCTTCAGGTTGAAGATGGTTTCACGGCACCAGCCGTTGACCAGCCAGTCGCCCATCAGGGCAGACACCTTGGCAGGCACTTCAACCATGTCGCAGACCAGCCAATAGATGTTGCTACGGGTCGGCTTATATTTAAAACCGTCTTCGCGATGATGCGTGACTTGACCGGTCATCATCAGGCTAGGCGCCATCGGACCGTTATCAATAGCGTCAACCCACATGCTGCGTTGCACCAGCTGATAGGTCCAACCGCCCGGACAGGCACCTAAATCAACCGCATACATACCGCTTGCCAGGCGTTCTTCCCATTCGTCAGCGGGGATAAATACGTGAAAAGCTTCTTCCAGTTTGAGCGTAGAACGGCTCGGGGCATCTGAAGGAAACTTAAGGCGCGGAATACCCATATAAAAAGGTGAATTGTTGTTGCTGTATGAATAGCCCACGTAGCAGCAGCCCGGCGCGATAAAGAATACGTGCACCACCGGGCGTGAAGCGTTTTCCTTTTTACCCAACACGCGCTGTTCACGCATCGCATTACGCAACGGCACAGTCAACTTGCGGCAAAACTTGGTCAGCTCTTTGCTTTCATTAGTATCAGGCACTTCAACGCGCAGTTCACCGCCGTTGGTAACAACACCCTGCAACATGCCAACGATAGGCGTGACGCGGTCTTCCGGCGGCAGGTCTTTCAGTAATTCACCGACGACCACCATCTGACGGGCAAAAATCAGCTCACGGAAAGGGACGTCTTTCGCCAGACGATCGGCGTCTTCCTGCTGATAGCACTCAAACAATACATAACCGCTGTCTTCTTTTACGCGGGCAAAACCGAAGATCTCTCTTTCGGCCGCTTTGGCGGTAATTTCAGCCGCGCATTCTTTCTCGAAGCCAGAACGGCAGTAGAGTGCAAGTTTATTATTCATGGCGTTGAGCCTTTTTTCCCAGACGCAGCGCGCCGACTAACATCAATAACCAACCGATCAGGAAGAAGGTTCCGCCGATCGGTGTAACGAAGACCCAGAATCTGAGTCCTGACAGCGCCAGGCAATAAAGACTGCCGCTAAATAATACGGTACCGAGAGCCAGACATGCGCTGCTCCAGTAGAACCACAGGCTGCTTCGACGCTGCATGGCAACGCCGAGCGCCATTATTGCCAGAGTATGTACGCTCTGGTATTCCAGCCCGGTGTGGATCCACGCCATTTCGGCGGCCCCCAACGACTGGCTTAAAACGTGCGCACCAAATGCGCCAAATGCGACATACACAAAACCGCTGAGCGCAGCAAAGATTAACATTGCACGACTGGTCATCTTTATTGTTATCCTTCCAATTTCCTGTTTCAGGCCCACCCACGGCGCGCCCAACTCCTGAAATGTTCTGTTTTACGTTTGCGGCTGATCGTAGCGGAAACGCAATTTTTCTTGTTCACTGGCTGCACGTGCCAGTATCCACTGTCGAAAGGCGGCTATTTTACCCAGTTCTGCCTGACTGTCATGACAAACCAGATAAAAAGCGTTTTTACTGATCAAAACTTCATTAAACGGACAAACCAGACGCCCGGCCTCAATTTCAGTTTGCGCCATAACATTATTCGCCAACGCCACGCCCTGCCCGTGAACGGCAGCCTGGACCACCATCGCACTGTGGCTAAAGATTGGCCCCTGCTGAACATTAATATGCTGCAAACCCAGCTGCTTGGTGTAGGCCAGCCAGTCACGCCTTGAGGCATCATGTAACAGCGTATGCTTTGCGAGGTCTTCCGGTGTCTTCAGCGCATTATCACCCATTAGCAGCGACGGCGCACAAACCGGCAGTAAATATTCGGCGTATAAACGCTCGGTGCGCAGCCCAGGCCAGTTGCCGCGCCCATGGAAAATAGCTACGTCAACGTCGTCAGATAATTTGTCCTCATCGCGATCGACAGCCTGAATTCTGACGTCAATCCCCGGATAAGCTGAGTTAAAGCCAGCTAACCTCGGAACCAACCACTGGATCGCGAAGCTCGGCGGCAAACTTACCGTTAATGCGCCTTTTGCACTGCGTGCCTGGAGCTTGCGTGTGGCTTCATTCAGTGAGGAGAAAATTTCTTTAATATCGAGATAATAACTCTGCCCTTCTTCGGTCAATAATAATGAGCGATTTCGGCGACGGAACAGTTTTAAGCCTAAAAAGTCCTCAAGTGACTTGATCTGGTGGCTTACTGCCGCCTGCGTGACGAACAATTCCTCGGCCGCCTTGGTAAAACTCAGGTGACGAGCAGCAGCGTCAAACACGCGTAAAGAGTTGAGTGGAGGTAAACGTTTAGACATGAAGTGGACACTTCTCATTCAAGCCATTAGTCAAAGACTATGGCGCAAGTTTAGTTATTAGTTTTTTTAATCCGAGACATTATAAATTGTCCATTGAGGATGTACAGGCAAAAACCTATAGTTGCGCCACTTCCAGTAGCCGGAACGAAAAGTTGATTGGTATGAGGATGCCGTGATGCTTTTGGCTTGTGGTTGTGATGTTGTGTTTGTATTGTCTGGCAATCCAGACCAGTAGCTTCAGCGCTACAAATTTTCACTTCCTGTACATTACCCTGTCTGTCCAAAGTGATTTTTTAGCACCGCATTTTGCGGTGCTTTTTTTTAAGCAGAATTTGGCATCAAGTGCCCTGGTATTTCAACACAGGCACTCGGGAGGGATTATTTCCCTTCGACCATCTCTTTTACTTCTGACTTATTAATCTGCTGTTTGTTACCATAGGCATCCGTGTAGCTGATCATACCGGTGTCACTGTCAGTGCTTGGTTTGCCTTGCGCCACGATGGTACGTCCATCGTTAGTATGCATTACATAGTTGCTTGAACAAGCAGCCAGCGTACCGGCAAGTAAAACAGCTGAAACTACCGCGAAGATCTTCTTCATAATAAACTCCTGTAGATTAAAATGCTTGAATTCGCGGGGAAATTACCGCTGAAATTCATCAAACGTCCTAATTTAGCATAACAAGCATCTGGTATATTTCCAGGTAACCATTCTTAAAGGTGATATAGATTTGCTTTTTCATCATAAGCATCAATACATCTGAACCAATAAATGTTCGCCAGAGCAGGATTTCTAACACTATGACGCCCTTTGATTTCACCGTTTTTCGCCGCCAATTTCCCGCTTTGCGGGCCGATGATGCACAATCCCCATGCTATCTCGATAGCGCGGCGACGGCATTGACGCCGCAGGCAGTGATCGACGCCACGGTGAACTACTATCAAAATGCCGGGGCAACCGTTCATCGCAGCCAGCACAAAGCCGCGCAGTCATTAACTGAAGAATTCGAGAAGGCCAGAAACACGGTCGCCGAATTCATTAATGCTTCTCGATCCGCAGATATTGTCTGGACGCGCGGTACAACCGAGTCGATTAACCTGGTGGCGCAAAGCTATTTGCGCTCACGCTTGCAGCCAGGTGATGAGATCATTGTCAGCGAAGCTGAACATCACGCTAATCTTATCCCGTGGTTGATGCTCGCCGAACAGTGTCAGGCCAACGTCGTTACGCTGCCGCTGAATGCCGATTTCCTACCAGATATCACAGCCCTGCCTGCCCTGCTTAACCAGCGCAGCCGCCTGCTGGCAATTACCCAAATGTCTAACGTGACCGGCGGACAACCCGACCTCGCGACCGCCATCCGCTTGTCTCACGCTAATGGAACGCCAGTCATGGTCGACGGCGCGCAGGGCGTGGTGCATGAGACCATCGACGTGCAGGCAATGGACATCGATTTCTATGCTTTTTCTGGTCACAAGCTTTATGGCCCGACGGGGATTGGCGTACTGTATGCGAAAACGGCGTTACTCGAATCTATGTCCCCGTGGCACGGCGGCGGCAAGATGCTGACTCAAACCAACATGCAAGAATTCACCCCGCAACAGGTTCCGCAGCGCTTTGAAGCCGGAACGCCCAATATTGCCGGAGTGCTGGGAATGGCTGCGGCAATCGAATGGTTAGATAAAATCGATCGTGTCGCGGCTGAAGCTTACAGCGTTCAGTTAACCGACGCGGCTGAAAAACAGCTAAAAGAGATCGCGGGTTTTCGCAGTTTCCGCAGCAAAGGCTCCTCGGTGCTGGCATTTGATATCGCAGGCGTTCACCACAGTGATATTATTGCTCTGTTGGCCGAAAAAGGCGTGGCCCTGCGAGCGGGCAAACACTGTGCCCAGCCGCTGACCGAGGCGTTAGGCGTAAGCGGAACCTTGCGTGCCTCTTTTGCTCCCTATAATAGCCTGCAAGACGTCGAACGCCTGGTGTCTGGCGTAAAATTTGCCGTCGAGCTACTGGCCGACTAAGCCTTTAGCCGATTGAACGAGAGAAATTATGTTAGCCCCGCACCCTTTTGGATACGAAATCACCGAATCCTCTTTGATTGAAAAATTCGCCCCGTTTCGCCTGTGGGAGGATCGCTATCGTCAGCTGGTTCAGTTGGCCAAAGCCCTGCCAGCACTGGATCCTGCATTGAAAACTGCCGATATCGAGCTGTCCGGCTGTGAAAACCGCGTCTGGCTGGGATACGAAAAACTGGATAATGGCGGCATTCACTTTTACGGTGATAGCGAAGGCAGGATTGTTAAAGGGCTGCTGGCGGTGCTATTAACGACGGTGGAAGGCAAAAAAGCAGAGGAGATCCTGCGTCAGGATCCGCTGACATTGTTCGATACGCTGCAACTGCGTGAACAACTGAGCAGCAGCCGCGCCAGCGGATTAGCAGCCCTTGCACAGGGCGTGCAGACTATCGCCCGCGCCTGTATATAATTAAAGAAGCACCCATAAAACGTGTAGCTTCAGGCCGTTAGCCCAGTCAGTGACTCGGATGCGCAACGGCTGTCAATGCGGCTGCGGATTCTGAGGTGACGGATTTGGCGGCTTCGCGCTGCGCCTTGGCCATCATCTTCTTCAACACGTGCGACACTGCAACAAAACCAAAACTCGCGGTGACCATCGTCGCAGCACCAAAGCCTGACTCACAGTCCATGCGTTTAGGCCCTTCGGCGGTCGCGCGAGATGCGCACACTGAACCGTCGGCCTGTGGATACATCAGCGGCTCGCTCGAGAATACACAGTCAATCCCCAATTTGCCCTTGTTGTTTTTAGTGACGTTAAAGTCATTTTTCAGTCGTTCGCGCAGCTTGGCCGCCAGCGGGTCCTGAATGGTTTTTGCCAGATCGGCAACCTCAATACGGGTCGGGTCAATCTGCCCACCCGCGCCACCGGTGGTTACCACTGGGATCTTGTAACGTCGACAATACGAAAGCAGCGCCGCTTTAGGACGCACGCTGTCGATCGCGTCGATAACATAAGAGAAATTACGATCCAGCATTTGTGCGACGTTATCAGGCGTAATGAAATCGTCAACGCAGGTGACTTTACACTCGGGATTGATCGCCAAAATACGCTGAGCCATCACCTCTATCTTGGACTGGCCAACATTTTCACGCAGTGCATGGATTTGGCGGTTAGTGTTAGTGACGCAGACATCGTCCATATCAATCAGCGTAATCGCACCAATTCCCGTTCGTGCCAACGCTTCCGCAGCCCACGACCCCACACCACCAATCCCGATCACACAAACATGTGCAGCAGAAAACAGCGCCAGGGCCTGCTGACCATACAAACGTGCAGTACCACCAAAACGCTGTTGATAAGCCTCAGAATATTCTGCTGCCATGTTGTTTAACCCCTCAATCTACTAACTATTAATTATCTGCAAAAGGATTTTTGGCCCCATCAGCCGGAACCAGCTGGGACCCGCCGCTAAACTGTCCTTCTTGATAAGAAGTCAGCAGAGGCTGGGATGCTTGCGACGATTTTAACACCCATACGCGGCCATAGTGATTATAAAATCCAGCTGGAATCGCTGCTTGTGGCCCAATCCCTTGATACATATCGAAATGTTGTCCTTTGATTGCACCGCCGACGTCCAACGCTACCATCAGTCGCAGATGATACTTGCCGGTAAACTTGCCGTTATTGTTCAATTCTGGCACTTCTGCCAGCAGCGTGGTGCCTGAAGGGATCAAAGAACGGTCGGAAGCAACCGACGCTCTGGCAACCAGGGGAACTCCCGCTGCGCCGCGAACCGGCGTATAAGGCTCAGGTTTAAAGAACACATAAGAAGGATTCTGTTCCAACAGTTCCAGCACCTCTGCCGGGCTATGCGTATCGGCCCAATGGCGGATCGCCTGCATCGACATATCCTGCCGCGCGACTTCACCGCGATCGATAAGAATTTTACCGATGCTGCGATAAGCATGGCCGTTTTTGCCGCCATAGCCGAAGAAGGTCAACGGGCGACCGTCGCCATAATCGACATAGCCGCTGCCCTGCACTTCCATCATGAAGTTATCCATCAAGGAATTGGTATAAGCGATCGCGTACCGGCTGCTCAATGCACCGGCATAGATAGAGGCGCGATCTGGCAAACGGCCGCCACGGCCTTTAGGCGGCATGCGATAAAGCGGATACTGGAACTCGCCCTGTGGCGTATAGCGCGCCTGCACCACTGGGGTGTAGTAGCCGGTAAACTGCACGTTGCCGAAATTGTCTGCGCCTTCCATCTGATAGGCACTGATACCGTATTGGCTTAGCGTACGGGTATCTGCGCCAGCGCGAGCCCACTGCTCAATCGCACTGTAGTTTGACTGGTTGCGGTTATATAAGGAAGAAGACGCAGCCTGAACTTCAAGCACCTGATCCGCATAATCTCTGGCATTCACTGCCCGGCCTGTTGCATTAGGCTGATTCACATACTCGAGCGCGTTGTCGAGCCGCCCGTCTTTATATTGTTGACCACGATCGGTCGGCCGGGATGAACAGCCGGCCAAAATGGCGATCACCAGCCCACTCAGCAAATATTTAGTCCAACGTCCTTTCATTAATGCACTCTCTTGCTCAGGGGGTAAATTCTTTGGGGAGAACGATAACAAAGGGAAGAAAGGAAAGGAATTGCGCCAAACAAAAAAATGATTTCACAGGAATCGGCCTTAATAACCAACAAAATGAACAAAAAGAGAGCAATAAAACGCTTTATCTCAATCAAATACAAAAAGAGGTTGCATCATTTCTCACGGGGAGTATAGTTCGCCTCCATCGGACGCGGGGTGGAGCAGCCTGGTAGCTCGTCGGGCTCATAACCCGAAGGTCGTCGGTTCAAATCCGGCCCCCGCAACCAATTCGAAGTTGTAGAAATGAATTGGAAAATGCGTTCGATAAGTACGTGATTTAATAGCGTATATAGTGTAGAGTAAGTCAGCAGTAAACGGACGCGGGGTGGAGCAGCCTGGTAGCTCGTCGGGCTCATAACCCGAAGGTCGT
>CAWUIY010000226.1:0-7566 GCA_963922555.1 uncultured Serratia sp.
TGTTTTATATGTCATCACTGCCGAAAGCTGCAGGAGCACTGATCTTAAGTCATATTCAAGATGCTGATTATATAATTGACGACTTTAAAGCTAAGAAACATCCCATCCCTGAAATAGGCAGCAAAATTGATACTTTTCGTGAGGCTATGACTAAAGCCCGAATCGGGCAGGGTCTATATAGAAAGAAACTTATAGAGCTATGGAATGGTAAATGCTCGGCAACCGAACTGGCTTTTGAAGAGCTCCTTGTGGCCTCCCACATAGTTCCTTGGTCTCTGAGTGAACCGCATGAACGCATCGACCAGTACAACGGGTTACTGCTCTCTCCGAACATAGATAAATTGTTTGATAAAGGACTTATTAGTTTTACCGATGAAGGAGCACTGTTGTTAGGTAAATTAATTACCGATGAAGTTCTCGGAAAGTTAGGCATCTCTAAAAACTTGAAAATTTCTGCTTTGAAGCCTCAAAATTTGCCATACCTGGCTCGGCATCGGGAATTGTTTAAATTTTAAGTAAAATATTCAATAGGGCTACATTGTAAATATAGCAGTAGCTCTACTATCACTTCTCTTGCCGTTGCCTCCGCGACGAAAAAGCACACTCCTAGTTAATTAAAACTTTCAGTTATTGTCATTTAAGCTTTTCAGTATCGGCAAATAGCGGCTTCTTTAAGGTTAAGATACTTGTCATTGATCGTCCTTATTGATCTCAGGTTGCCTTCGTCATCGTTGGTCATAAACTCAGCAATACATAGTATGGCCACAACTGTGTTATGTATTGCTTAAGTATTTACCCAGAAGGCACGGGTAATACATAGCCTTTCATGATTATTTATTTTCAGGCTCAATCCTTTGCCCGTTCCCGTTCGCTTAAAATGGGTGAATAGTGAGCTGGAGTTCTCAAGGGATAAGTTAGCTTTCTGTGAGCAAGTTTGCTGCCGCCTCGCCTGCCCATTTTTCATCAGGCTTCAATCCAATTTGAGTCCAGTCGAATGGGTCTTCCAACCGACTACTTGAATCACTGCAGGCTCAATGAACTTTCTAAGAGGCTAACCAAGCTCGTTTACAATTTTATAAGGCTGCGGTTGTCATTCTGCAGGTGGCGGGCCGATTATCTATCAAAACCTTGTATTGGCCTGCCATAAGCACAAAAAAGCCCGCAACCTTTGGGGATGCGGGCTTCTTCTGCGTTTAAGGCCTTATCTGGTAATAGCCGAAAACTTATTTGGTGGAGCTGGGGGGATTTGAACCCCCGTCCGAAATTACTACGCCGTTGGCACTACATGCTTAGTCCTGTCATTACATTCGCCTGTTAACTGCGGACGGACACGCCACTAACAAACTAGCCTGATTGGTTTTAACGCTTTCACCCCAGGCAGGATGTCCACGCGAGCTCTTTTGGGTTTGACCTTTCTTGATCCCCGTCCTAAGAGCGGAGGCTGGGGAGAAAGGGAACCTTCAGTGTATTAGACTGATTAAGCTGCTAAAGCAGCAGATTCGAATTGCGAGTCGTTTGCAATTATTTTTTTTGCGGTTTTTTACGAGGCCTCCGCACCTCGGCATGCACCTTGGGTTTCGCAAATCCCGTCGAATCCAGAATCAGCCCCAAAGAACTGTAAGCAGTATATCAGAAGTTTACCCCGATAAGCCAGAGACTTAACGTTTGGCGTTCTTCATGATACGTGCTTTATCTACTGCCCATTCGCGATTTTTGGCGGTATCGCGTTTGTCGTGATCTTGTTTACCCTTGGCTAAGCCGATTTTGACTTTGGTCCAGGCGTTTTTCCAATACATTGAGAGAGCAACTACCGTATAGCCATCGCGGTTTACCTTTCCGAACAGCTTATCAAGCTCGCGCCTGTTCATTAAGAGTTTACGGGTACGCATCGGCTCGCAGACAACATGACTTGAAGCAACGGTCAGTGGTGTAATGGTCGCACCAAACAGGAAGGCTTCCCCGTCTCTGAAGGTTACATAACTATCCGCAATGTTGGCTTTGCCTGCACGCAGTGATTTTACTTCCCATCCTTGCAAAGAAATACCAGCCTCAATTTCATCTTCGATGAAATATTCATGGCGTGCGCGTTTGTTCATTGCAATGGTTGCGGAACCGGGTTTATGTGCTTTTTTCTTTGTCATAGTGACACTTATTATACTGTAAGCATTGGCGAATGAAATCCCCTGTGGGTTTAGAGAGGCTGTTTTTCACAGCTTGTGCGGTATCTGCCGCGAGATTTTTGCTGCAGGAGCGATAAATGATATGATCTGTATGTTTTATGACACTTGGAAAATGATATGCCTCATATTAGCCGTTCAGCGCTTGTCCCTTTTAGCGCAGAACAGATGTACTCTCTGGTAAACGACGTGGATGCTTATCCAAAATTCCTTCCTGGCTGCACGGGAAGTCGCGTATTGGATAAAACTGATAACACTATGACTGCTGCGGTTGACGTGGCGAAAGCGGGTATCAGTAAAACCTTTACCACTAAAAATACGTTAACTTCCAATCAGAGCATTGATATGCAGCTTGTCGATGGTCCATTTCGTAAGCTGATGGGGGGCTGGAATTTCACGCCGCTTAGTCCTGAAGCCTGTAAAGTTGAGCTAAATCTTGATTTTGAATTTACCAATAAACTGATTGAGCTGGCTTTTGGGAAGATCTTCAAAGAGTTAGCTGGCAGTATGGTTCAAGCTTTCACTCAGCGCGCCAAAGAGGTTTACAGTGTCTGAGGTATCCGTTGAGGTTGTTTATGCCTTACCCGAGCGTCAGTATCTGAAGACCGTGCGGCTTGCTCAAGGCAGTAGCGTTGAGCAAGCGATTATTGCTTCAGGTCTGCTGGAGCTGCGACGTGAGATCGATCTCAAGATTAATAAAGTGGGCATTTATAGCCGACCAGTAAAGCTTGGAGATGAGGTCAATGATGGCGACCGGGTAGAAATCTACCGGCCATTGATTGCGGACCCAAAAGAGCTTCGCAGAATAAGGGCAGAACGCTCTAAAAAATAAGGCGCTATGAGCGCCTTATTTTTTTACCCTGAAAAGGATTCTGGTTTGATGCTGTTGGCATCATCCCGAAGAGTTCAGGATTACTGATTGTCGAGCTTTGGCTTGTTTACAACGTTCACCAACACGCCAGCTTCATTGAAGGTCAGAGTCAGTGTTTGCTGAGTCACACCTGAATGGCTTGGTTCCTGACGGAACACATAGAACCAGGTGTTATTGCCGAATGGATCATCCATCAATGGAGTACCCAAGATATAAGCAACCTGTTGCTTGGTCAGCCCAGTATGGATCTTCTGTACATCAGCAGGAGCAAGGTAGTTACCCTGATTAATATCAGGACGATAAACTACCTTCTCAAGAGTGGAACAACCGGCAGTCAGCATCAGTAGTGCTCCAGCGACGGCAGTTAGCGTTTTACAGCGCATAGTCATTACATTCCTTTAGGGCATAAGATGCCGATGATAATCGACCTTTCATCAGTTTGAAACCTTTGCAGGGCACCAGTATGACCGCTGAAATGTAAAAAAGTTGAGGTTTTTACGCCGCTAACAACTCTTTTGCATTGGCGAGGGTGTTCCTTGTCACTTCACTCCCGCCCAGCAGACGGGCCAGCTCCTGCAAACGTGCTTTTTTATCTAACCGATTCATCTGAGTTTCAGTGACTTCGCCGTCAGTTTCTTTGCTGACGAAATAGTGCTGATGCCCACAACCGGCAACCTGAGGTAAGTGGGTAACGCACATGACTTGCGTAGACTCACCTAACTGGCGCAATAGTTTACCGACAATCGCTGCGGTTGGGCCACTGATACCGACATCGACTTCATCGAAAATTAGCGCCGGGGTTTCCATTTTCTGTGCGGTAATCACCTGAATCGCCAAAGCGATACGAGAAAGCTCGCCGCCTGACGCCACTTTTGCCAAAGCCTGTAAGGGTTGCCCTGGGTTAGTGGTGACCTGGAACTCGATACGGTCAGCGCCTTCAATGCTCAGATTATCAGGCACAAACTGTACCTGAATATTAAATTTCCCGTGAGGCATTGAGAGGGTTTGCATGCTTTGCGTAATCAGCTGGGTTAGCTCGTCGGCAAAATGTTGACGCTGATCGTGCAGAGCGCGAGCAATTTCAATCGCCTGCTTATGGTGAACTTGCACGGCTTCGCTGAGTTCTGCCTGATTGGTTTCTTGATCGTCCAGCGCCTTTTGTTCATCAAGCAGCTGACGATGCAATTCAGGTAACTCTTCGGCCGTGACATGGTGCTTACGCGCTAATGCCATCTGGCGAGAAAGGCGCTGCTCCAGCTCAAACAGACGATTTGGGTCCATCTCCAGCCTTTCACTGTAATGACGCAGCTCGTCGCTGGCCTCGCTGATTTGAATCGACGCGTCATCAAGCATGATGATGAGGTCATTCATTTTTGGATCGAGTTCAGCCAGTTCGGTCAGTTTATTTTTAGCGGTATAGAGTAGGCTGCTAATGTTTTGATCGTCGCCATCGCTTAGCAAATACAATGCACTCTGGCTAAGAGACAACAGTTGGCCGCTGTTAGCCAACAGCTTGTACTCTTCGTCGATTTGCTCGTATTCGCCCTGTAACGGAGAAAACTCGTTCAGCTCTTTCAACTGATATTGCAACAGTTGGCGGCGTGATTCGCGTTCTGTAACCTGTTGCTGAAACTGTGCCAACAGGCGACAGCTCTGGTGCCAGTTCTGATATGCGGTCCGCATTTGGGACAATAAAAAAGACTGTGCGGCATAGGCGTCAAGCAGCTGTTTTTGATGTTCAGGCTTAACCAGCATCTGATGAGCGTGCTGGCCATGGATTTGAATCAGGTGATGACCCAGCTCGCGCAGCTGTGAAAGTGGAACCGGCGTGCCGTTGATAAAGCCACGGGAGCGGCCGTCTGCGCTGATGGTACGGCGCAAAATGCAGTCCTGGCCTTCATCAAGCTGGTTGTCGAGGAGCCATTGTTTGGCGGAAGGTGTATCTGCCAGCGTAAAACGTGCGCAGACATCGGCCCGGCTGGTGCCAAGGCGGACAGCATTGCCATCGGCTCTGCTACCTAAACAGAGGCCCAAAGCATCGATGGCGATAGATTTACCCGCACCGGTTTCACCGGTTATTGCTGTCATACCCGCATGAAAATCAATTTCTAACTCGCGAACAATGGCAAAGTTATTGATGGTTAATTGCGCTAGCATGATCACCTTCCTGTATATAACAACAGACCTGTAATTTCGTACAGTATAAACTGGTTTTATATACAGTAAAGCCCTGATCGCATGAAATCAGTAAAAAATCAGAATAATTTTTTTGACCAGCCGAGTTTAGTACTCAAGGTGTTGAAATAGCTGTAGTCTTTTGGATGTATCAGGTTTAAATGATAGTCACTGCGCCTAATAATGACCTCTTCTCCCTGTTGAATAGGCAGGGCGATTTGCGAGTCACAGCTGATTTCCAGATCGGTACTCATATGTGAAAAACGCAGGCAAATTGTACTGGTGCTGTTGATAACAAGAGGCCGCGCGGACAAGGTGTGTGGGAACATCGGCACCAGCGCAATAGCATCCAGAGTTGGCATCAGAATGGGGCCGCCTCCGGATAGCGAGTAGGCTGTTGAACCGGTTGGTGTCGAAATAATCAGGCCGTCAGAACGCTGAGAGAATGCGAAGCGATCGTCGATATATACTTCGAATTCAATCATGTGTGCGACTTTGCCTGGATGCAGCACGACTTCGTTAATAGCGGTGCTAACGCGACACTGCTTTTCACCACAGCGCACCATAGCCTCAAGCAGGAAGCGCTGTTCGCTGATGTATTCGCCTTTCAGAACGTCATCCAGCTGTTGCAATGCGTTGTCGGGATCCAAATCGGTGAGGAATCCCAAATTTCCGCGGTTGATACCAATGACTTTTATGTCGTAGCGTGCCAGCACTCTGGCTGCACCAAGCATATTGCCGTCTCCACCGACCACCACGGCCAAATCAGCAAGCTTGCCAATCTCTGCCAATGTGCCAGTCTGGGCATTCTCCAGAGACAGCTCCTGCGCCACTTGACGCTCGACAATCACCTGATGACCTTTGGACACCAGCCAGTGATACAGCATTTCATGGGTAGCCAGAGCGGAAGGATGACGAGGGTGCCCAACAATCCCAATACACTCAAATTTTTTATTCATTGCTTTGGTTATCCTCGATACCGCATGTATGACACCTGGAGTATGGCTTGTAAATGAGATAACAGGCCTTGAATCCCCGGTTTTGATCCCCATAATAAGCCAACTAGCAAGACTAAAGCTAAAACGCGGAGATATTCATGAGTAGTAAAGAACATAAGACGCCTAACGAGCAAGCCTCGGATGAACTGAATCAGGAACAAGAGCTGCATGCGGAAGCGGAAACTGAGGCGGCTGACGTCGTTGACCCGCGTGATGCACGTATTGCCGAACTGGAAGCCGAGCTGAAAGATGCTCAACAACGCGAGCGTGATAGCCTGCTGCGTGCGAAGGCTGAAATCGAGAACATTCGCCGTCGTACCGAGTTGGATATCGAAAAAGCGCATAAATTTGCTCTTGAGAAGTTTTCTGGTGAGCTGCTGCCGGTAATTGACAACCTGGAGCGCGCGCTGGATCTGGCTGACAAATCTAACGCTGAACTGACCTCCCTGGTTGAAGGTGTTGATCTGACACTGAAATCTCTGATCAATGCCGTACGCAAATTTGGTCTGGAAGTGGTCGCTGACGTTCATGTACCGTTTAACCCGGAACTGCATCAGGCAATGACGCTGATGGAGTCTGAAGAGCTTGAGCCAAACCATGTCATCATGGTGATGCAAAAGGGCTATACGCTTAATGGTCGCCTGCTACGCCCGGCGATGGTGGCTGTTTCTAAAGCGAAAGCTTAAGCCAGACCCGTTAGTCAAAGCGCTATCAAGCAAAGTCAAAGGCACCTCAGGGTGCCTTTTTGCTGTCTGCTTATCGAGATTATTCGGGGAGTTTCGGCATCCAGTCAATTGGCGTAAGGCCTTGTTCTTGCAACAGCTGGTTGGCGGTCGAGAAGTGCTGGCATCCCAGAAAACCGCGATGAGCCGATAACGGAGAAGGATGAGGTGCCTTTAAGACTCGATGACGCACGGGGTCGATAATGCTGCCTTTTTTCTGCGCGTGAGAGCCCCACAGCAGGAACACTACCCCTTCACGATGGGTATTCAGCATGGCAATCACTTTATCGGTGAAAGTTTCCCAGCCCAGCTTGGCGTGAGAATGCGCCTGACCCGCTTCAACGGTTAATACGGTATTAAGTAGCAAAACACCTTGGTCGGCCCAGCTTTGCAAATAGCCGTGGTTAGGGCGTACAAAACCGGGAATATCAGTTGCCAGCTCTTTGTAAATATTCACTAAAGAGGGGGGGGCTGGGATGCCGGGCTTAACCGAGAACGACAGGCCGTGAGCCTGATTGGGGCCGTGATAGGGATCTTGTCCGAGAATGACGACCTTGACCTGCGAAAATTCCGTGGAACGGAAAGCGTTGAAAACCTCTTCCTGCGGGGGATAAATTGTCTTG
>CAWUIY010000227.1:0-7545 GCA_963922555.1 uncultured Serratia sp.
CTGTAATCTCCTTACTGATCGGCTTAGCCAGCAGTTGACGATGCCCAGGCCAAAAGCCGCAACCACGGTTCCGGCCAATTGCCCGACACCGCCAAGCACCACCACCAGGAAGGAGTCGATGATGTAACCCTGACCCAGCTCCGGGCCGACGTTTCCAAGCTGCGACAAGGCCACGCCGCCGAGTCCCGCTATGCCTGACCCCAGACCAAACGCCAGCATATCGACTTTACCGGTTGGCACACCGCAGCAGGCCGCCATGGCACGATTCTGCGTGACGGCACGAACGTTCATGCCAAGACGAGTTTTATTCAGCAATAGCCAGGTTAATCCGAGCACCAGCAATACGAAGATGATTACCGCGATGCGGTTATAGGGCAGTACTAAATTTGGCAGCAGCTGAATGCCGCCCGACAGCCAGTTCGGGTTAGAAACTTCGACGTTTTGTGCGCCAAAAATGACCCTTACGCCCTGAATCAGAATCAGGCTAATCCCCCAGGTCGCCAGCAGCGTTTCCAGCGGGCGGCCATACAAATGGCGGATCACCGTGCGCTCAAGCAGCATGCCGATGCCGGCGGTGATGAAGAATGCCACCGGCAGCGCGACCAGCGGATATATCGCCAGCAGTCCGGGTGCGAAATGCTGAAACATCGACTGCACCATATACGTAGAGTACGAGCCAATCATCAGCATCTCGCCGTGCGCCATATTAATGACGCCAAGCAGACCGTAGGTAATCGCCAGACCCAAGGCCGCCAGCAGCAGAATCGATCCCAGTGACAGGCCGGTAAACGCCTGACCCAGCCAGTCGCCGATCATCAGGCGATGCTGCACGGCCTTGAGACTGGCCAGCGCGGCGCTGCGTACGGTTGCGTCGGCTTCAATTTTTGGATCGGTCAGCGGCTGCAAATGTCCCTGAGTGTCAGGATCTGACGAGGCGCCAAGCAACTCGACGGCGTGTAAACGGACCTGAGGATTAGGATCGCTGAGCTGTAAATTAGCCAGCGCGATACTTAACGCCTCATGGACCACGCTATCTTTTTCCAGCGCTAAACGCTTGGTCAGCAACGGCAACTGATCGGCCTGCGCCTCGCGTTGCAAGGTTTTGGCAGCCTGCAATCTTACCGCGCTGTCGTTACTGACCAGACGATGGGCGGAGAGGGCGTTAGTGATCAGATTACGCAGTCTGTTGTTGAGCCAGACGGGTTTAACGTCACCCTGTGGTTTGGCGGTGCCTTCAAGTGGCGTAAGGGTATCGCCCTGCTTGATAAACGCATGATGCGCTTCATCAATCACGACATCTTCTTGCTTTAATGCCTCTAACAGCGGCAAGCGTTCGGGCTGCGGATCGGTGGCCCACTGTTGTAGCAGCGTCGCCTGGTCCGAACGGCTGGCGGCTGCAAAATCGTCAGCAGGACCGGCCTTGGCCCAAAGCGGCAGGCAGCAAAGCAGGAAAGTGAGGATGCGAAAACTCGGTCCAAAGCCGAGTTGCAAACGGGGAAAGCGCAAGAGTTGCATCATAGTCATGTCGTCACCGCTAATAAAAATACAAACACGCTATTATTCGCGATTTCTCGGGTTTGCAGACCAGTCACTGCGTTGACCCAGTGACTGGCGGCCTATTGAAAGCGCCTTTCTGCAACGCCAAAAAAAGCGATTACCTAATGAAAATTACTGGGTCGTTTTTACCGGATAGTCGGGCTTCTTATCGTCGCCCGGAATATACGGGCTCCACGGCTGGGCGCGGATCGGTTTGTCGGTCTGCCACACCACGTTGAACTGCCCGTTGGACTGGATTTCGCCGATCATCACCGGTTTGTGCAGGTGATGGTTGGTGGCATCCATGGTCAGGGTGTAGCCGTCCGGTGCCTTGAAAGTCTGACCGGCCATGGCGGCGCGCACTTTATCGACATCAGTGGTTCCGGCTTTCTGCACCGCCTGCGCCCACATGTGGATGCCGACATAGGTGGCTTCCATCGGGTCGTTGGTCACAGCAGAATCGGCGTTCGGCAGATGATGTGCCTTGGCATAGGCTTTCCACTCGGCGACGAAGGCTTTGTTGGTTGGGTTATCCAGCGACTGGAAGTAGTTCCAGGACGCCAAATCGCCGACCAAAGGTTTGGTATCAATCCCGCGCAGTTCCTGCTCACCGACCGAGAAAGCGACAACCGGCACATCAGTCGCTTTCACGCCCTGATTGGCCAACTCTTTGTAAAACGGCACATTGGAGTCGCCATTAATGGTTGAAATAACAGCCGTTTTCCCACCGGCGGCGAATTTCTTGATATTGGAAACGATGGTCTGATAATCGCTGTAACCAAACGGCGTATACACTTCTTCGATGTCTTTATCCTGCACGCCTTTGGAATGCAGATAAGCACGCAAGATTTTATTGGTGGTACGCGGATAAACGTAATCGGTGCCGAGCAGGAAGAAACGTTTGGCACCGCCGCCGTCTTCGCTCATCAGGTATTGCACCGCCGGGATTGCCTGCTGGTTCGGCGCTGCGCCGGTATAGAACACGTTAGGTGACATCTCTTCGCCTTCATACTGCACCGGGTAGAACAGCAGGCCGTTTAGCTCTTCAAACACCGGCAGCACGGATTTGCGCGATACCGAGGTCCAGCAGCCGAAAACCACCGCGACTTTGTCCTGAGTCAGCAACTGACGGGCTTTTTCGGCAAACAGTGGCCAGTTTGAAGCCGGGTCAACCACCACCGGTTCGAGTTTTTTACCCAGCACGCCGCCGTGGGCGTTGATATCATCAATGGTCATCAGCGCCACGTCTTTCAGCGGCGTTTCAGAGATGGCCATGGTGCCGGAAAGTGAATGCATGATGCCGACCTTGATGGTGTCGGCGGCCTGCGCAGCAAATGCCAGTCCCATGCTGACCACGGTTGCCGAGAGAGCGAATGCCTTAATAACGCTACGACGATGCATATAAGTCCCCTGTATATAAGTGTTTGGCCGGTCATCATTCAAACTTCAGGCGCATTGCCCTTGGGTGCTCACCCCAGTTACTTAACTCTGTAAGTTCCCAGAGACTCATCCACAGCCGCCTTGCTAAAGCTCGAAATCTTTAGGGCATGATGTTTTTAAAAAGCTACTTAGAAAAACCACTTTAAAAATTTACGACGGGGTGTCCGCGTCGTTTTCGGGTCTCGCCTGGTGCAGCATGTGCAGCGTAATCTTGCGCACCTCGGCCTTGCTGACGGCAATGTGGTCCTGTAGTTGTCGCTGCGCCTCCTGGGTTTGACGTTGCATGATGGCGATTAAAATGCTCGCGTGTTCGCTGTAGGTCGCGTTGACGCGTGCGTCCTTGGTGAAGTCCAGTCGGCGGATGATGCGGATTTTTTCGGTCAGGTCGCGATGGATTTTTGCCATCTCGCCGTTGCCCGCCGCCGCGACCAGCGCCATATGAAATTCTTCGTCGAAACGTGAAACGGTTTGCCCGTCTTCCAGCCTCGGCTCGTCTATCCAGAAACTCTTGAGAGGCAGTAGAGCCGCAGGAATTTCTGTTAGTGCGCAGAGGCGTTTTACCGCCTCAAGTTCCAGCACGATGCGCAGGTCATACAGCTGTTCGAAATATTCAAAATCGAACGGGCGCACCTGCCATCCGCTGCGGAAAAACACTTCCACATAGCCTTCGCGCTCAAGCCAGAACAGCGCCTGACGCACCGGGGTGCGGCTGACCTCCATGCGTTCCGCTATTTCGTTTTCGCTGAACCGGTCACCTGGCAGCATGCGGAAACTGAAAATATCGTCTTTCAGCTGTAGATAAATCCGTTCTGCCAACCCTTCCGGGCGGGCCTTGCTGCGTCCATTACGTGCGCCGGTAAGCTGCATAAAGTGTCCTTGTTAAGCCTTTTCATCGCTGTCGTTATCGATCCAGAGAAGTGCGTCACCGGGTCCTACTGGACGGCCCTGTTGGCAAGCGATTTTTAGCACCTTGCCCGCGCAAGGCGCATTGACCGACAGCTCCATTTTCATCGCCTCAACGACAATCAGCGGCTGGCCGGCTTCAACCTGCTGACCCGGTTCCACCAAAATCTTCCAGATATTGCCGTTCAGATCGGCACTTACCAGCTGTCCCGGTTGATCGGCAAGGTCTTCTCTCGGCTGAACGCCGTTAACAGCGGCGTCAACCGCGGCGCTTTCCTGTGCCTGCCAGTGGGCCACTTCGCTGATAAACGCGCTGTGCTGACGCTGACGAAAATCGGCGATATCCTCAGCATTGTCGGCCAGAAAACGGGTATATTCGGCGAAATCAAATTCGGTCTGTTCGATACGCACCTGTGCGCGACCTTCGCGGAAGGCGTCGCGCTGCTCGTCCAGCTCGGCTTCTGTCACCTGATAGAAACGCACCTGATCGAAGAAGTGCAGCAGCCAAGGCTCGCCCTGTTCGAACTGCTCGTTCTTGAGGAATTTGTTCCAGATTGGCAGCGTGCGGCCCACCAGCTGATAACCACCCGGTGAGTCCATGCCGTAGATGCACATATACATGCCGCCAATACCTACCGTGCCTTCAGCGGTATAGGTACGCGCCGGATTG
This sequence comes from uncultured Serratia sp., assembly GCA_963922555.1. GTDB lineage: Bacteria > Pseudomonadota > Gammaproteobacteria > Enterobacterales > Enterobacteriaceae > Rouxiella. The sequence goes on from CAWUIY010000227.1 coordinate 4,550, forward strand.
TATTTGGAACTCAGCAGGCGATGGCGTGGGTCAACCGGGACGGCGCAAGGTGCGCCAAGATAGACGTCTCCCAAACCGAGGATCAGATAGCTGGCATTGAAGATGATGTCCTTGACCTCTTCACGGCTCGCCAACCCATTGGTGCGCTGAATAAAATCGACGTTGTTTGGCAACCACGGCGCTGCGGCACGCACCGTTTGCTGATAACGCTCAACGGCACCCAATGTGGCGGTATCTTCGAAGGCCATCGGCATATGCACGATGCGGGTGGGGATTTTCAGTTTACTGACGTCGGCCAGCTGTTTTTCCAGCGTCAGCAGATGTTCCAGCAATGCCGACTGATGAATCACGCGGCTGTCATAGCGTACCTGCAGTGAGCGCACGCCGGGAGACAGCTCCTCTATCCCCTCGCGATCCGCTTCGCGGATGGCTTTCATTAATAAATAAATGCGCAGTCGCAGCGCCAGATCCAGCACGTTGTCACCGTACTCAATCAGCACATACCCGTCACCGGCCTGGCGATAAACCACGCTTGGGCGCGCTTCGCTGGCAGGCATCTCGGCCAAAATCGTCGCCGAGGCGGTGGTGGTCGGCAATAATGACGGCACCTGCATTTCCATCGCTTCAATCGGCATTAACGAGTCAATGGTGCCCTGTTGCGCCATCTCCAGCGCCTGTGCCTGTTCAAAGCTAATGGGATGGAAACGGATTCGGTCGCCCGGCTTCACCTGGCCGACCTTCCACAATTCGGCCTTGGCGATAGTCACCGGACAGACGAATCCGCCGAGGCTTGGTCCGTCGCGCGTCAGGATCACCGGAAAATCGCCGGTAAAGTTGATCGCGCCAATGGCGTATTCGCAGTCGTGTACGTTGGAAGGATGGAGACCCGCTTCGCCACCGTCGAGGCGTGCCCACTGTGGTTTAGGGCCGGTGAGACGTACGCCGAGGCGGTTGGAGTTGTAATGCACCTGCCACTCGGCCTCGAAGAAGGCGTCGATCGATTCTTTGGTGAAGAAATCCGGTGCGCCGTGCGGGCCGTAAAGCACGCCGATACTCCAGTCGTCGCCGTAGGCTGGCACGATATGGGCGGCAGCGGCCTGTGGGAAATCAACCGGTGCGGGGGTGGTGCAGGCCGCCAGTTCGGGTTGCGAAACAGTCAGCATATCGGCGACGCGCAGGGTACGACCCGCATGACCGCCAAACTGGCCAAGGGCAAAGGTGGATCGGCTGCCCAGATAAACCGGCACATCAAAACCGTTGCGCACGGCGAGATAGGTGCGGCAGCCGCTGTTGGCACGGCCCAGCGTCAGGATTTGCCCGGCTTTGACGTTAATCGGCTGCCAGTAGGCAACCTCGCTGCCGTCGAGATCTGCCGGACAGGTTGCACCGGTCAGTGCAATAGTGGCATCGCAATGAAAGCGCAGCGTGGGGCCTTGCAGAGTAAATTCCAGACCGGCCGCGTCGAGATGATTGCCCACAATGCGGTTGGCGAGGCGGAAGGCAAAATCATCCATCGGACCCGATGGCGGCACGCCGATATCCCAATAGCCTAGGCGGCCGGGATAATCCTGAATGCTGCTGTAAGTGCCCGGCGAGATAACTTCTACGGCCTGCGGCGCATACTCGAAGCTGTCGAGCATACGGGTCCACATTTCGCCTTGATGGAATAGCGGGGTAGCTACCACCTGACGCAAATAATCAATATTGCTGGCGATGCCGTGCAGACGCGTCGCGGCCAGCGCCTGTGACATTTTTTCCAGCGCCTGCTCGCGGTTTTCGCCGTGAACAATCAGTTTGGCGATCATCGGATCATAAAATGCCGAGACTTCGCTGCCGGTGGAGACCCAGCCGTCCACGCGGACATCTTGCGGGAAAAAGACTTCAGTCAGTACGCCAGGGCTTGGCAGGAAGTTTTTCAGCGGATCTTCGGCATAGATTCGTACTTCTATTGCCGCTCCTTTTGGCGGCTGCTGCATGCGCGGCCAGTCCAGAAGCTCGTCGGCTGCGACGCGCAGCATGCATTCGATCAGATCCAGGCCAGTGACCATCTCGGTGACCGGATGCTCAACCTGCAAGCGGGTATTCACCTCGAGGAAATAAAACTCGTCGCGCGCAGCGTCGTAGATATATTCCACGGTTCCGGCGCTGCGATAATTTACCGATTCACCGAGCTTGACCGCCGAGCGGTGTAAGGCTTCCCGGGTTGCCTGCGGCAGGTTCGGTGCGGGTGTTTCCTCAACGACTTTCTGATTACGGCGTTGCAAAGAACAGTCGCGCTCGCCGAGAGCGACCACGTTGCCTTTGCCGTCGCCGAAAATCTGCACTTCGACGTGGCGTGCGCGATCGACAAAGCGTTCAAGGAAAACGCCCGCGTCGCGGAAGAACTGTTCACCAAGACGTTTAACGCTGTCCCACGCGGCACGCAGAGCTGCTTCATCGTCGCAGCGAGTTAAACCAATTCCGCCGCCGCCTGCGGTGCTTTTTAGCATGATCGGGTAACCGATATGCGCTGCGGCGGTCACGGCTTCTTCAATACTGTCTAACAAGGCGGTGCCAGGGGTCATTGGCACGTCGGCAATGGCTGCCAACTCGCGGGCGCGATGCTTGAGTCCAAATTCGCGGATTTGATGCGCGGTCGGGCCGATAAACGCGATACCTGCGGCTTCACAGGCGTCGGCGAATTCGGCGCTTTCGGACAAAAAACCATAGCCCGGATAAATCGCCTGCGCGCCAGTTTCTTTGGCCGCGGCCAGAATCTTGTCGATCAGCAGGTAGCTTTCACTGGCTTTTTCTCCGCCAAGGGCAATCGCAATGTCAGCGTCGGTCACGTGCGGCGCATTGCGGTCGGCGTCGGAATACACCGCCACGCTGGTTACGCCGAGGCGCTTCAAAGTGCGAATGGCGCGGCAGGCGATTTCTCCCCGGTTAGCAATCAGGACAGTATTGAACATGTTCTTGGCTCCTCAGGCATTTTTGGCCGCGGGGGAATTAAGATG
>CAWUIY010000228.1:0-7494 GCA_963922555.1 uncultured Serratia sp.
CTGTAGCATAAGCCGTCAGCCAAAACTCTTCAGGGCTGTCTTTGCTCCACAGACCAAAGCCTCCGTTCTCTTTCTGCATCCCCAACAGCCTGTCGATACCAATATCGATATTGTGACGGCGAACGTCATCGCTGGAAGTTTTAATGCCCATTGCGGCCAATTCCGCCCTGCTGGTATAGAGAGACGGGTATAGGCCGCTAGTGGTTTGCTCCAGACAGCCGTAAGGGTAAGCCAGGAGTTCGCTAATATAGCGTGCCAGATTAAGCGGCGATTTACTGCTAAGCAGCAACCGGCCCTGCAAGGTATCCGCTGAAAGCTGAGCGTTGGCATCCGGCGGCAGTTGCCAGATTTCTCCCGGATGTAGCACGGTTGCAAAATTACGCGTCAACGCCGGGAAGGCAGGCCGTACGCCAATCGTCCAGCTGCGGTGATAGTCGGAAAGTTTTTCATCAGGCAGTTTCATGCCGCTAACCGTGAGGCTAACCTGTCCATTACCAAAACCGTTAGCTGCCTTGATCGGAATTGAAATCGTTTTGCGCTGTCCCTGAGTTAATGACACGCTTTGCTCAACGCTCGCCTGATTAAGGCTGATTAATCCACTGGTTGCTACGTTCAGTTTGAGAGTCTGAGCCGCACCTGAAAGGTTAGTGACATCCAGTGCTAGCGTTGAAGTATCACCGTCTGCCATAAAGCGCGGTGTGGCCAGATCGGCAATAACTGGAGCGGCCACCACGACTTTAGATTCGGCACTGCCAAAGTCTTGATCACTCCAACCCTGAGCCATTAATCGCAGTTCCCCGTTGAAATCAGGGATTGGGATTTGCACTTCACCCTCGCCGTTATCATCCAACGTTACCGGCATTGCCTGCTGCGCCACAATGGTGACCTCAGTTACCGGTTTTTGACCGCCACGCGACAGCGGATCTTCATCGCCGTCACCGCCAAAACTTAGGCTCGCCATACGGCCTTTGCCTTCAATCAAGTGACCATAAACGTCATACTGATCAACACCGTAGCGTTTGCGACCCAAAAATGCGTCGTAAGGGTCTGGCGTTTTAAAACCCGTGATAGACAGCACACCGGCGTCCACCGCCGATAGCAATAGGTTGATGTGGTGAGGCACAGTTTTGCCGTCTACCGCCGCTTTGATTTTGACGGTCAGCATTTGATTAGGCCTGATTCTGGCTGGAGCCTGCAGCTGGAGATTCAGCTTGCGGCCCTCAGTAACCAGCGGAAGATGCAGCAAGCCAACCGCACGTTTCGGCGTTGATTGCTGTTTTTTATCGCCGGGACGCAGCACCAGCGCACTAAAGTAGAGATCGTGGCGACGCCATTCGTTATTGATTGGGACGTCTACATCAACACCCGCCTCTGGCACGTCAATCTCCTGCCACCACAGCGGCCCGTCACTTGACTCAACCAGCAGATAACCTTTTCCAGCCGCCGGCGCCTGGATGTGTATTTTTGCTCTGTCACCAGGTTGATAAGCCGGTTTATCAAGCTTTAGTTTGACCTGATCGGGGCGGACGGCATCCGTGCCATCGGTATTATCCTGCCAACTGTATCCGGCCCAAAAACGCAGGCTGCTAACCTGATGAGTTTGCGGATCCTCCACCTCTAAACGATAAGCGCCCCACTCAACCGGGAAGCTAACCTTGGTTGAACCATTGGCCGCGATATCTATCTGCTGGCGAGACAGCACCAGATCTTTTTTATCGTACAGGGATTGCCAGCCATCGCTCTCTGACCACTGCCAGTAATAATCGCGACGCTCGCGTACCAAACGCACCTCAAGCCCTTTCGCAGCCAACTTTTGTCCGGCCGCATTGGCTGAAACGATATCAAAATCGGCCTGACTGTTTTCGTCTACCACAGCCTGAGACACTGTTTTATCAGTGCGATAGTCATAGATATCTTGTTTGCTAAAGAGAGGGCGGATTCCAGGCAGCACCTCGGCTGGCCACACTGCCTGATCGATCCGTCGAGTCACAGGTCGACCACCCGATTCGAGCAGACTGGCCTGCAGGATCACCGTTAGCGGTGAGCGTACGCTGTTCCAGCTGTTATCAATGCTGACTTCGCCTTTGCCCTCCGCATCCAGCGTCTGATCGACGTCACTTAAGGTTCGAGTGAGATTTTCTTCATTAATCATCCCAAACTCGTAATCTGGCATAGTGGGCACCGCTTCGCGCAAGGGACGCAAATAGACCTGCCCCTGAAGGCGATTTCCTGCCGCCGGTGCGCCATATAAATAGCGCCCGGTGACATTAAATGTGACTTCAGAATCAATCGGCAGCGGTTGTTTATTGCTGCTCAGATCTAACGCCATGCGTTCGGGAAGGAAATCCTCAACCTTGAATGGATAATAGCGCAGCTGGTTATCACCTAAATTAAAGCTCACCTTCCAGTCACCGGTTGGACCGTCTTGTGGAATGGGGTATTGATACTGATAAAGGCCATTTTGTGGCTGCCACATAAAGGTATGTGCGACCTGTCCGTCCGGTTTGATCAGTTGGGTTTTCACAGGCTGAGCAGTAACAGGTTTGCCGTCGGCATCTCGTAATAACGCATTTAAAAGCAATGTTTCACCGGGGCGATACAGGTCTCTTGGCCCGAAAGCAAACAGCATTTTGCTATATCCCTGAGGCCCGGCAATGTCGAACTCGGCCAGATCCAGCGCAGGTTGATTAAGGTTAATCAGACTGGTCTCGCCACCATGCTGTGCAAGCAGTAATACCGCTTTCGAGTCTTTGGCAAATTTGGCGTGCCCCTGGTTGTCCGTTTTCCCTTGTGCCAGTGTATGCCCCTTGCCGTCGAGCAGTTGCAAATTGATATCGGCTAACGGGGTGCCCGCTTCAAGGGCTTGAGTGTAAACGTCTACTTCCTGGCTGTAGCTGTGCAATGACACGCCAATATCGCTGAGCGTAAACAGTGTTGCCGGGTTGGTATAGCTGTAACGCCCGGCCTGCTGCATCACGGCCAGATAAACACCCGGTTGTTTGAGCGCATCAATGCCCGCTATAGGTAAGAGCAATTGCTCGCGAGTGTTGAGCTGAGGATTTAACGCAAACCTGCCGGTATAAACCAGGTCTGCACGCTTGAGCAAAGTGTCAGATTCCCAGGATGAAAGTGCGCTGCGAGACTGCCAGTCGGCAAGAAATTCAGGCAGTGATTCGCTTTTAATGCGAAAGAAATTGACGTCGACATTATTAACATTTAGCGCGATGACCGGCAACCCTTCAGCCCAGCGAGTTGGCAGCAAGGAGCCCTTACTGGCGAACCCCACGCTGGGTTCGATGTTACGTGTGGTTATTTTTTTCTGCTGCTCAGCACCCAACTGTGCGCCGTTTAGCGCTTTGAGATTGGCATCAATCGTGACCATGAGTTGCCGATTGGGTAACAGATGGCGAAAACGCAGCTCCGTGAGGCTGTCTGAAAGTTCCCACCCGCCATCAGGGTTGCCGGTTTTGGTGTCAACCAGATGAACCAGCGACGCAAAATTTTGATCAGGATCGAGAGGAACTGAAAAGGTAAGTACCATCGCACTGGCACCGTCTAGCTGCAGTTCGGAGGCGTCCAATAGTGCAAGCGGCTGCCCGGCGCTCTTTTTAGCCAGCGCCTCACGTCGGTTGCTATCGAATTTTGGTGCCGGTGCATTTACGACTTTTGGCGCAGAGGCTTTTTCTGCAATTTGTGCCGGAGGAGGAGAGGCTGGCTGTTTGGGTTTGGGATCATCGCAAGCATTTAAACTTAACAGCACCAAACAGATAGCCCAAGCCTGCCAGCGTTTGCCTGCCTTGTTTATTCCCAAGCCGAAAGACTCGCCCATTTCTCTTCTCCCTGATGATAGGTCAGTAATTCACTGTGTTTTGACGCCGATAAACATGCGTTAATCAATACTGAAATACAACCACATATTTCGAAAAATTGCGTTACTGCAAGACGTAAAATTACACCAACAGACATTTTCTTCCATTGGCCTGCGAGACATCTCGCAAAATTTACTCATGAGCCGCATTGTCTATAAAACAAGCGAATTGACGCTTTGTAAATTCGTAGGTAAAACGCTATTTTATCGATTCATAACAATCTTTCCGGTCGTGAGACAAGCGCTCCGGCGATGGGGGAATAATGATCACACTGCCTACCTATGATGATGTTGTCGCGGCTGCCGGAAGAATCGAAGGCTATGCCCATAAAACCCCGGTCATGCAGTCAAGCATTCTCAATCAGGAGCTTGGTGCTGAAGTCTTTTTCAAGTGTGAAAACTTGCAGCGAATGGGGGCATTCAAATTTCGTGGTGCGTTCAACGCCCTGTCTTTATTTGACGAATCACAACGCAAAAGAGGGGTGATCGCCTTTTCATCGGGCAACCACGCACAAGGTATTGCTCTGGCAGCCTCTTTACTTGGCATTCCAGCCACTATCGTCATGCCGCTTGATGCCCCAAAGGCCAAACGTGCAGCTACCGAAGGCTACGGCGCTAAAGTTGTAGAATACGATCGCTATACCCAGGATCGTGAAGCGATCACACAAGAACTTGCCGATCAGTTTGGCTATACCGTTGTCCCCGCTTACGACTGTGCGCCGGTCATTGCCGGTCAAGGCACTGCGGCAAAAGATCTGATTGAAGAGGTCGGTGAATTAGATGCGTTATTCGCGCCTCTGGGAGGCGGTGGCTTGCTGGCGGGTTGCGCCCTCGCCACTCGTGCTTTGTTGCCGAATTGCAAGATCTATGGCGTTGAACCAGAAGCGGGCAATGATGGGCAACAGTCTTTCCGTTCAGGTTCAATCGTCAAAATAAGTACGCCAAAAACGATTGCCGACGGCGCGCAAACTCCCTCTCTGGGCCAGATAAACTTCCCGATCATCCAGCGGGATGTCAGCGATATTTTCACGGCTACCGATGAGCAGTTAGTTGAAAGTATGGCCTTTTTTGCTTCACGTATGAAACTGGTTGTAGAGCCGACAGGTTGCCTGGGACTCGCAGCCGTTCGCGCTAATGCTGCCTCACTACGGGGCAAGCGCATCGGTATTATTATCAGCGGTGGGAATGTCGATTTAGACAATTACAGCCACCTGTTAGCCTCTTTCGCCAGCCAGAGAAGTTAATTTTTGCCATTGCCGATGCACTGGAAAATGCTGCGCTTGATTTGCTCCAATTTAATTTTGCCAGGCCAATGAAATGACTGATAAACAAAATTTTGCTGATAACAGCTTGCTTAAGAACGCAAATATTCACAGCAGAGATACGCCTTTTTTGCTGCTTAATCGTGACAAACTGGAGCGCAATGTTGCCCGATTGCGCAAGCATACTGACAACTTCGGCATTCCACTGCGCCCACATCTTAAAACAGTTAAATCGATTGAAGCGGCAAGGCTGATCCTGACCAACGGCAACGGACCGGCGACAGTGTCAACGTTGAAAGAAGCGGAGGTCTTTGCCGCAGCAGGTTGCAAAGACCTCATTTACGCCGTCGGCATTGCGCCGCAAAAGCTGGATCGCGTGGCGGCGCTGCTTAAGGCAGGTACCGATATCAGCGTAATTTTAGACAGCATCGAGCAGGCACAAGTTGTTGCGAAATATTCACAGCAAGCAGGCATTAGAATCCCGGCACTTATAGAGATTGATAGCGACGGCCATCGCAGTGGCGTCGTACCCGGCGATTCTCTGCTTATCGATATTGGTAATATTCTGCATCACCAAGGTGCTGAGCTACGCGGCATTATTACGCATGCTGGTGAGTCTTATCATTGCAAGAGTTTGCAAGAACATCAGGCTATGGCAGAGAAAGAACGTGCAGCGGCCGTAGCCTGTGCTGAAGCCTTGCGTAAAGCGGGATTACCTAGCCCGGTAGTCAGTGTGGGATCCACTCCAACTGCCCATTTCAGCCAGGACCTAACAGGCGTCACAGAGGTTCGGGCGGGTGTATTTACCTTGTTTGATCTGGTAATGACTGGCGCGGGCGTCTGCCAAACCTCAGATATTGCACTCTCGGTCGTCGCAACAGTGATTGGTCATCAGCAGCAAAAGGGCTGGATCATGGTTGATGCCGGTTGGATGGCCATGTCTCGCGACAGAGGCACAGCGTCTCAAGAGATCGATCAAGGCTATGGCATCGTTTGCGACATGGCGGGTAACCCGCTGGGTGATTTGATAATGACGGCGGTAAACCAGGAACACGGGATCTTGTCTTTACGCCCTGGTAGTCAGCAATCGCTGCCTGACTTACCCTACGGCAGTCGGGTGAGAATCTTACCCAATCACGCTTGTGCGACTGTCAGCCAACACGGTGAGTTCGCGGTCATTAAAGACGGTGATGAAAACATTGAAGCACTTTGGCCGATTATTCACGGCTGGTAATCGTTGCCACCAGGAGTGACACCCGTAAAAAAGGCCGCGCAGTGCGGCCTTAAATAACTGAGATAAACGACTCCAGGCTTGCGCCCTCATCCCGATCAGGCTTTTCCCGATGAAGGAATGATATTACGCAACCAACTGCCCCATTTGCGCTGATAGAAAGGTTGAGTGTGACTCACCAGATAATGGCTCAATCCCCTCTCCTTTTCATTCACGATGCAGAAATCAACGGGCTTGTCATCAGGTGACGTTTCGCTAGCGACATTTCCTGCCTCGCGGATAAGAGCATCGACTTCTGCCTCGCTACCGTCGGCTTCGATCCCTACCAGCAGATTTGGTTCAGGATCAACATTCTTATCGTGGATAAGTGCTAAAAATGCTCGGCGAACCGGCTTTTTCTGGCTAAACAAGGTGGTTAATGCATCGACCATTGCCGACGGATATTCCTCTGGCTGACCGATCAGCAATTGGCTTTCTGCATCGAGAACCAATTCAGTCGGTGCGGTCAGTCCACCAGTGTTGAGCAGCATAGTAATCTCGCTCGGATATAGCTCTTTGCCGTACTCCGATTTTGGATTAAGAAACAGCTCTTCACCCTGTGTCATCTCAAAAAGAATCTTTGCCGGCAAAGCGACAAACGACTGTTCTTCCTCACTTTCTCCTGCTGCGGCGCGTTCAAGCACTTCAACAGAAGAGAAGAAAGGAATAATGGAGCTGCCATCCTGCTTTTCCCAATGCAGTAAATTCAGTTCGCTACCGGCACTGATTTCAGAAGGCTGAGCATCGTCTTGCTGGCCAGCATCGCCCAGCACCCAGACGGTTGAATCAAGCAACGCCTGATAAAAAGCCGGGCGGTAGGCTGCCTGGGTGACGGAAAGCCTGAGCAAACGCTCAAGCTCGTTTTCATCCGTGGCGGTGGCGGCAGGAATATCGTGCGGGACGCTCATCTTGTCTCAATCCCTTAGATTATTTGTTTTTGCCAGCTTTAGCTTTGTTTAACAGCAGGTTAGCAACGGTTCTCACACCCAGACCGGTAGCACCCGCAGACCATTGGTCAGCCGCGCCGTTAAGGGAGGTTGGGGGACAGTCAAAGTGGAGCCAGCCGGTTTTTTATTTTTGAAAAAAGTGTGACA
>CAWUIY010000229.1:0-7488 GCA_963922555.1 uncultured Serratia sp.
CCCCAGGAATCGCGCGGCTGAGTCTGCTTGCTGTCGCTGATAGCTGGAACGGAGCGAATATAGGTCGCAATCGCGTTCAGATCGCTGTCAGTCAAGTGCTGCAAGCTGTGCTCAATGGCCTCAGACATCGCACCGGATGCCGCCGCTTTACCAGCAACATCACCCGTTTTCAGGTAAGTCACCAGCTCTTGCTGCGACCAGGTACCGATACCGGCATTTTTGTCCGGGGTAATGTTAAATGCCACCCAGGAACCCAAATCTCCGCCGCCAAAGGCTTTGCTGTTATCCATGCCCATGGTCAGGTTGCGCGGAGTGTGGCAGGTGCCGCAGTGCTCCATCGCATCAACCAGGTAACGGCCACGGTTCCAGTCTTCGCTCTTGCTCGGATCGTTCTTCAGTTCGCCTTTATCAAAGTTGAACCATTTCCAGAACGTCATGCCCCAACGTTGGTTGAACGGGAAGGATAGGTCGGTTTTAGCCGGAGCCGAATGCACGCCCGGCAGTGACATCAAATAGGCTTTGATGGCCAACACGTCTTCGCGCTTCATTTTGGTGAAGGAGTCATAAGGCATGGCCGGATACAGCTGCTGCCCGTCTTTGCCTACGCCATCCTGAACGGCACGCACAAACTCGTCGTCAGTCCAGTTACCGATACCAAACTGCTTATCGGAAGAGATGTTCGTACCGTAGATCACGCCAAAAGGCGATGCCAGCGGATAACCACCGCCAAACTGCGCATTTTTATCGGCGTTTGGCGCGGTATGACACGCGGTACAGTCTGCCGCGGTGGCCAGATAGGCACCGCGTTTAATCATATCAGCCGAGCTAGACGCATCATCGGCGAAAGCGCTGGTCGCGGCCGCTAACGGCAGTAATGCCGCCAGCAAATATTTCATTTTCATTTCCACATCCTCATACGATACCCAAAAGTGGGTTATCGCAGTTCCTCAGAAGAATCAGGCCAGGCTTTTCAGCACCGAATCAGCCATGCGAAGTGCCAGCGCTGTACCGGTTAACGTCGAGTTAACGGTTGAAGCAGAAGGCATGATGCCGGTACCGGCGATAAACAGGTTCGGGTGATCGTGGGTACGACAGTTACCGTCAACCACCGAGTTTTTCGGATCGCTGCCCATGATCATGGTGCCGGTAATGTGCTGGTTGTTGTTGTAAACACCGCGCTTGCTGTACACCACTTCAGTCCCGCCCATAGCTTCGGCGATCTTCTTGAAGTCAATCATTGACTGGTCATAGCCTTTGTTGACGTATTCCGGGAACTTGTAATACACCTCAAGACGTGGAATGCCCCATTCGTCCTTCTCGGTTTTGCTTGGAACTACACGGTTTTCGGGCTCTGGCAGCATTTCCAGCAGGCAGTTAAGCAGCACGTAACGCGGTGCCTGATAAGCCAGCTTGTCGTTAAGCGCCTTGCCGTAGTAACCCTGTTTCACCAGACGCTCGGTCAGAGAACGCACCGGCGAGGTGTTTGCCAGGTCAACACGCAGCGCGGAGCGCTCGCCACGCCACGAACCGTCGCGCAGGTTGTTGATACTGCCCGGACGCATTGGACCGCGGCCAAAATACACCGGCTCATCGGCCAGGAACTCGACCGAGGTACCAGGGTGGTCCATCAGGTTACGACCCACCATGCCGGAGCTGTTGGCGATACCGTTTGGATATTTGTCGCTGGTAGAGATCAGCAGCAGCTTTGGACTTTCCAGGCCATTTGCGGTCAGAACGAAACGTTTACCGGTGACTTTATGCGTCTGCTTGTCTTTATCCAGATAATGGACAGCCACGATATTGCCGTTGTCGTCAGCTTCAATTTTGTAAACGACAGCGTTTGCGATGATACGCACGCCCGCCTCATAGGCTCTGCGCGCCGAAATGCCGCCGTGGTACTGCGCATCAATCGGGCAAACTGGCATACAGTTGTTGTTACCGCAGCAGGCCGGACGACCGTCGTAAGGAATACTGTTACGCGCCTGCGGGCCGATACCCACCACATAGCCCAGAGAAGCAACGCGCTCTTTGATACGTTCGAAGCCGTAAGACAGCGGGATACCCGGCAGCGGGTAAGGCTGTGAACGCGGTGAACCCAGATCGTCGTCGCCAGATACACCCATCTTGATTTCAGCTTCGGTGTAGTAAGGTTCAAGATCTTCGTAGCTGATTGGCCAGTCGCGACCCACACCGTAAAGGGTGTTGATTTTCATATCATTTGGCAACAGACGGAACGCCTGTCCCGCCCAGTGCCAGGTGGTGCCGCCCACGCCACGCAGATACTGCGCCGCATAGACATCCGGGCCTTTCTGGATCAGATAGTTGTTGTCTTTTGGCTGGAACTTAGGCTGTGGCGCCCAAGGTTTAGCCGGGTAGGGCTCGGTAAAGTCGCCTTTCAGAGGAGACTGGCGGAACAGTTCTACCGCCTCGTCGCGCTTAAAAAAAGGACCTGAGTCGAGCATTAATACGGAAACCCCGGCTTTAGCCATTTTCTCGGCAGCCAGTGAACCGGCAATACCGGCACCAATGACGATTACGTCAGCGTTCAATGCTTCAGCCATGGGTTGCTACCTCGCTTTCAGGCTTGTGGATCCAGAAATTCGGTTCGCCAACCGCATAACTCGGGGGTAATAAACTGTCTTTCACTAATTCGTAGCTCACAATGTTTTCAAAGCCGATACAGACCTGGCTGCCGGGCTGGCCGACAACGCCCAGATACCAGCCATTTACCAGTTGTTGATAAAGCTGGCCCAGCGCTGCGGGCTGCTGTGCCAACAGCTGATGTAAAGGATCACCCACCACGTCGCTGTGCGCATTGAGCAGGGTCGTCAATGCATCAAGCTGTGCGTCCAACTCGGCATGGTGAAGCCAGCTGTATAACGCCTGGCCCAGATGAGGTTCAAGGTTGTCCATTGCGGTCAGCTTTTTAGAGAGCTGCATGAAATTGTCTGGCATCGTAATCGCTGAGGCCAGAGGTGGCGCAGCCAGCGCCAGATTTCCGAACACACTGCTGCCAAGCAACTGGCTGCCAAAACCGGCCGCAAGAACGCTCGCAGTACCGAGTACAACTCGGCGGCGTGAAAGATTGATCATGGTGGTTTTCCGTAAAATCAGTCGGTTAAAACATTCCGTTTAGTTCGGAGCCCTGTGGTGTAAAATGTTGTTAAAAGGTGTTTAAAAAACCACCATTGTTTAAAACTATCGAATCAATAGGTACGTCGCTTATTAAATGTGATCGATATATTTTTAAATGTTTCGCTGATGTTAATTCACTTCTAATCGTGGGTGAATAGATAGTTTCGTAAGTAAAGTAATTATTTAGCATGATTTATAGGGTTAATTTCAAAAAAATCACTCGCAAAGCCTTGTCCTGTCTGGGGTTATACAATAAGTGCTGTTGTGAACCGAATGATACATTTTTGATTGGAAAATTTAAGAAGTGTGAACTACACACGGTTTTTAGTACGGGGATTTTTGGGGGCGGTAAACGGCAAGTATTCAGTGACAGCAGGATCTCAACGGTATGATTAGCATGAGGTTATATGATTTCTAAATAATTGTCGGCTGAGACATAAACGCGTTGTTTACCCATTAGGAACGTTATTTTATAACCGAGACTGCGATGCATGAGCCGATCCCGTCGGGCGATCAGTCTTCCGGCAGTCGGGCGTTCAGTCTTCCGCTAAAAGGTTATTGGGTCTACAGCCCGATTTAATCAGGTCCTGATAAATTCCCAGGCACTCTTCTAAACGCGTAATCTCACAGTATTCATCAGTCTGGTGCGCCATCGACGGCTCGCCAGGCCCAAGAACCACGCACGGAGGGTTGCCCATTGCGCTGAGCAGCAACGCCGCATCGGTAAAATAGGGCACAATCCGCGGTTCAATCGGCAGGGAATGGTAGGGTTGGCACAGCGCGATAGTTTGCCGGATCCAGCCATGCTGGCTGTCGGTGAGGACGGCGGGGAGATCGACGAGTGTTGAAACAGTGACGGCGTCACTTAAATGCTGTTGCAGCCGCTCTTTGACTTCCGAGTGAATTAACAATGGGTTAGTGCGCAGGTCAACGTCAAAGCTGGCGCGGTCTGGCACCGAATTGATATTTAAACCGCCGCGGATCACGCCGACGTTGAGGGTCGGTTTTTTCATTAGTGGGTGTGCGGGACCGGGTTCAAAGCCGCGTATTTTACCGATAGCGTCAACGGCCAGATAAATAGCGTTAATGCCCAATTCGGGCATGGATCCATGGGCGGTTTTACCCTGGGTTTCACAGCGCAGCCAAAGTGCGCCTTTGTGCCCAATCACCGGGTAGTTAGCGGTGGCCTCGCCCACAATCACCGCCGAGGGGGCAGGTAGCGCGATGGCAGGATCATCAATCAACGCCCGCGCGCCATCGCAGCCGGTTTCTTCCCCTCCGGTTAACAATAACACCACGCCATAACCGGCCTTGATTAATGCTAACTGCGCAATGCAGGCCACGATAAAGGCGGCCACTGCCGCTTTCATATCGCTGCTGCCTCGTCCATAAAGTCGGCCCTTGTGCAGGCAGCTACCGAAGGGATCATAATTCCACGCCGAATTACCCAACGGCACAGTGTCAAGATGGCCTGAGAATGCCAATGGCTTTCCCGATAGCTCACCTCTAATGTGGGCGATAAGATTCATTCTTCGCTCACCAAATGAATGCCTCGAGACTTCAAAGCCATGACGATCTAAATAGTCACCCAGCCAAAGGAGGCAGTCTTGTTCGTTGCCCGGCGGGTTGATGGTGTCAAAAGACAGCAATTTCTGTGCGAGTTGTATAACCGAGAGTTCAGACGTCATGGGTTTCCCTGGTGTGGGTAATCAGATATCAAGCAAGCATAGTGCTAAAAACGCGCTGCGGATTGCCGATCAGCAACTGTTCCAGCTGCTCTCCGCTTATCCCGTGACGGCGCAGGCGGGGGACAAAATGTTTTAGAATATAACCGTAGCCGTGGCCGCCGAAGCGAGTGAGCATGGTCTTGAGAAAAACGTCCTGCGAAAGTAAAACCTGCCTGATGAAACCGTCCTCTATCAGTGACTTGATTGCCACTGCGTTTTCCTCGTCAGAGGGGGACTGCGCACTTTCATCAGCATAGAAATAGCTCATGCCGATCATGTCGTATTCGAGAAATGCGCCGCGTTCTGCCAACGTTCTTTGATAACTTTTGTCGGCAAAGCTGGGATTCATATGGCACAGCACGGTGTGATGCAGGTCGGCGCCTTCCTCGGCCAAAATATCCAGCACTTTGTGCCCGAGACGCTCCCAACCCGGCAGGTGTACCTCAATAGGTACGCCCGTAGCAGCATTGGCGCGTCCAGCAGCTCGCAGTGACTTTTCCTCACTGGCGGTAAAGGCGCTGGACACGCCAATTTCGCCAATCAGCCCGGCAATCACCTCGGGCTTATCGTCGAAACCGCCGACGTCATAAATAATCTGATCGGTCAGCGTTTCCAGCGAGTGCGTTTTAACATATGCCGGGTGGGATGGCTCGAGGTAAAAACCGGTTCCCATAATGATATTTAAACCGGTCAGGCGCGAAATGCGTTGCAGCGCCTTAGGGTCGCGACCAATGCCAATATTGGTCGGGTCCACCACGCTTTGGCCGCCCTGGGCCTTGAATTTCATGAGTTCTTCAATCGCTAAATCGACGTCAAATAGCTGACAATTGTCACGATTTGCCAACGGGTTAAGCGAAAGTTCACCAAGATTTTCCATGCTCACCGGCATTTCGGCAATATGGCGCTCGCTGCAGCAGCAGGGCGGCACCCATTTTCCTGAAGCATCCAGCAAGATATGCTCGTGCATTAGTGTGACGCCAAGCTCTCCGACCGGCATTGGCCCAAGTACGGTAGTCACGTAGCCACTGGCAACGCCCAGCGGGAAGGGATCGGGATGACGAAACAGAGAGCCGGAAGTCATAGGGCTATCCTTTGCTGGTGCGAACGGGATTGAAAATACGCGTGTTGAGCCAGATGGCTAACAGGATGATTAATCCGGTCGCAATCTGCGTATAAAATGGAGACATGTGTGACAGGATCAGACCATTTTGGATCACCGCAATCGACAATGCGCCGAGCAAGGTGCCAATAATGGTGCCAAAACCGCCAAATAGGCTGGTGCTGCCCAACACTACGGCAGCAATCACTTGCAACTCGAAACCTTCGCCCTGATTCGACGATCCGCTGCCCAGGCGGGCAGTGATAATCATTCCGGCTAGCGCAGCCGCCATCCCGCTGAGCATATAGACCCATAGCGTGATTGAACGGGTGTTGACTCCGGCTCGACGCACTCCCTCGGTATTGGCACCAATTGCGGTCACATAGCGTCCAAAACGGGTATGGGTCAGCAATACGTGTCCCGCCAGTAGCGCCAAAACGCCCAATATTGCCGGTAAAGGCAGCCCCAGTAACCACGCCCGCCCAAGCCAGATGAAGTCACTATTTTGCGGGATCGGAATCGAATAACCCTGTGTCAGCAGCAGCGCGACGCCGCGAATCACCGCCAGCGTCGCCAGCGTGACGATAAATGCCGGGATCCCCTCGTAGGCAATAAAATAGCCGTTGATAGCGCCAATCACCGCGCCTAGCGCCAGACCTGCAAGCAACACCACTGGCCACGGCCATCCCCAGTTATTCAGTGCAATAGCTGAGAGCGCGCCGACTAAAGCCAGTGTCGACCCTACCGAGAGGTCGATTCCTCCGGTGGTGATCACCAGCGTCATGGCCGCCGCGACGATCAGCAGCGGGGCGCTTTGGCGTAAAATATTCAGCCAGTTGTATTTGGAGAGAAAATCGTCGGTCGAAAACGTGAATACCACACAGCAAAAGATAAAGAAAACCGCAATGCTAACCACGCCAGAATGATTGTGCAGAATGCGGCGCGACAGCGAATGTTTAATCAGTCGTGGACTGGACATATTCACAATGCTCATGGGCTTACCTTTTAAAAGGCTCAGTGAGAGGCCGTTTCACGAGCCGAATGTGCCTCAAACTTTTGACCGACGATCAGATTAACGATATCGGACAGGCTGGTGTCGGCAATATTTCGGTCGGCTACGTTAGTGCCTTCGTACATCACCATGATGCGATCGCAGACCAGGAACAGGTCCTGCAAACGGTGGGTGATCAGAATAACCGAGACCCCGCGTGCGCTAACTCGCCTGACGAGTTCAAGCACCGCTTCAACCTCTGCAACAGCCAGCGCTGCGGTAGGTTCGTCCATAATCAGGACCTTGGGCTCAAAGGCCGCAGCGCGCGCGATAGCAATGGCCTGACGCTGTCCGCCAGAGAGGTTACGCACCAGCAGGCGGGTGTCAGGAATGGAAATCCCCAGTCCTTTCAGCATCTCGTGCGCCTGTTCATGCATCTTTTTTTCATCGAGAAAGGGAATGCCCAACAGACGAGTTTGCGGCTCACGCCCCATAAACAGGTTGCCTGCGACGTTTACCGTGTCGCAGAGTGAAAG
>CAWUIY010000230.1:0-7461 GCA_963922555.1 uncultured Serratia sp.
CACCGCTGCAATCACTTTGCGTTGGCTGACGGCATACACCAGCAAACCACTCAGCGACATCATAACAAAGGTGATGCTCTCGACGCCGCCCAACGGGGCGAGGCCTTTAAGCGGGCCGTTAATTTGGCTGTAGCCGAACTGCAACCACGGGAAGCCGGTCAGCACCCATCCGCGCAGGAACTCGGTCACCTGCCACAGCGCAGGAGCGGCCAGTGCAAGTTTCCACCAACGGGTTTTAGGCCACAGTTTAGCGAACAGGCCGCCAAACAGCATGGTGTACAGAGAAAGGTAAACCGCCAGCAGTACGACCAGGAACAGATTGATGGCTTCCGGCATGCCGCCAAAGGTGGCAATACTGACATACACCCAGTTAACGCCGCTGCCAAACAGGCCCATTCCCCAGAAAAAGCCAATCGAGGCCGCCTGGCCCGGACGGCGATCGAGCGTCAGTGCCAGCAGGCCAATCAGCGAGACAATCGCCGCAGGCCAGAAATCGTAAGGAGAGAATGACAGCGTGCCGCAGGCACCAAACAATATCGCCAGCAGGACTCTTACCCGCTGGCGCTGATACATACCCATCATATTTCGCACCATGGAGAGATTGGCTTCACTGTCAAACCCCTGTCACCTACCTGAGTAAGCTCACGGGAATGCGTTCCTTTGCTGTCTTGCTGTGGTACGAAGTTAATCGGGTACATTAATCTTGATGCCATGGATAAGTTAATCTTCCAGTTTCGGTTGCGGTGCGTCGTCCGGTATTTTTACGTGAACCTGAATGATACGGCGGCTATCGGCCATGGCAACTTTGAATGAGTAACCGTCGATTTCGATCGTTTCGCCGCGGGCAGGGAGATGCCCAAACGACTGCATGACCAGGCCGCCAATGGTGTCGACTTCGTCATCGCTGAAGTTGGTATTAAATACTTCGTTAAAGTCTTCAATATCCGCCAGTGCGCGAACGGTATAGGTGTGGCGGCTTAGCTGGCGGATGTCGAGATCTTCTTCGTCATCATATTCATCTTCAATTTCGCCAACGATCAGCTCAAGAATATCTTCGATGGTCACCAGACCAGAAACGCCACCAAACTCGTCGACCACAATGGCCATATGGTAGCGCTGCGAGCGGAACTCCTTGAGCATGCGGTCTACGCGCTTGCTCTCAGGAACAACGACAGCAGTTCTCAGCACTTTATCAATGCTGAACGGCTCGGACTCTGTGCGCATGAACGGCAGCAGATCCTTGGCCATCAGAATGCCTTCAATATGGTCCTTATCCTCGCTGATCACCGGGAAACGAGAGTGGGCAGACTCGATAATAACGTCGAGGCACTCTTCGATTGGCTGGTTACGTTTTAGCGTAATCATTTGTGAACGAGGGATCATGATGTCACGCACGCGCTGCTCGGCAATATCCATCACGCCTTCCAGCATGTCACGGGTATCGGGGTCGATCAGATCGTTTTGTTCGGAATCACGGATCAGCTCTACCAGATCGCTACGGTTTTTAGGTTCACCGTGGAATAACTGGCTGAGCATAAGGGAAAAGAAGCCCTTCTTGGGACTGGGGCTGTCGCTGTTTTGTGGATGGTCATCGCTCATGGCGTTGGGGTGGTGATCTCATATTTAAGGGATAAAAATGTCCTTCTTGATTGACGCTACTGCGAATAGAGCGGCAACGCGAAAAAATCAGGACATACGATACAGGCTAACTTAATGCTTTTACTGCTGTTCGTCGAGCAAGCTGTTGGTCTAAAAAAGCTGTCCTCCGACGAATCAATTTACTCATCGAGCAGGAGGTAAGGGTCTGGATGACCCAAAGATTGCATGATTTCAATCTCTATAGCCTCCATCTCTTCCGCCTCTTCATCGACGATATGGTCATACCCTAGCAGATGCAGACTGCCGTGAACAACCATATGCGCCCAATGCGCATTTAGCGCCTTGTTCTGTTCGCGGGCTTCCTGCTCAACAACCTGGCGACAAATGACTAAATCGCCCAGCAGTGGCAGTTCCATGCCCGGAGGAGCCTCAAACGGGAAAGACAGCACGTTGGTCGATTTGTCTTTGCCACGATAGGTCATGTTCAGCTCATGGCTCTCCGCTTCATCAACGATGCGGATAGTCACTTCTGACTCTTCCTGGAACTGAGGAAGCACGGCTTCCAGCCAATGCTGGAAGTCGCTTTCTGCCGGCAAGCCTTCGCTGCGCTCGCTGGCTATTTGTAAATCTAAAATTACCTGATGACTCATGTATTGCTCTGTTCAGGGGTGGGTTGGGATGTATAGCTTTGCGATTCGTGTTTGCGCTGCTTGGCAATCTCGTCACGTCTTTTTTGGTCTTCTTCTTCCCAGGCTTCATAAGCTACTACGATGCGGGCAACCACCGGATGGCGGACCACATCTTCGCTGTGGAAGAAGTTAAAGCTCAGTTCTTCAACCCCGGAAAGCACCTCAATGGCGTGGCGCAGGCCTGATTTCTGATGTCGAGGCAAGTCAATCTGCGTGACGTCACCGGTGATCACCGCCTTGGAGTTAAAGCCAATACGGGTCAGGAACATTTTCATCTGTTCTATCGAGGTATTCTGGCTTTCATCAAGGATGATAAAGGCGTCGTTGAGCGTGCGTCCGCGCATATAGGCCAGCGGCGCAACTTCAATCACGTTGCGTTCGATTAGCTTTTCAACTTTTTCAAAGCCGAGCATTTCGAACAGGGCGTCATATAGCGGACGCAAATAAGGGTCAACTTTCTGGCTCAGGTCACCGGGCAGGAAACCGAGTTTTTCACCCGCTTCAACCGCAGGACGAGTCAGCAGAATACGGCGTACCTCCTGGCGTTCCAGCGCGTCTACCGCAGCGGCTACCGCCAGATAGGTTTTACCGGTACCCGCAGGCCCGATACCAAAGGTGATATCGTGATCGAGAATGTTGGCAATATATTGCGCCTGATTTGGCGTGCGAGGCTTGATCATACCGCGTTTGGTTTTGATGATCACTGCCTTGCCGTAATCGGGCACGCTCTCTGCGGTTTGTTCCAGCACTCGGCTTTCTTTGATAGCCAAATGAATTTTCTCAGGATCGATATCCTGAACTTCGCCGCGCAGAGGGGCGGTGTCGACATACAAGTCACGTAAAATATCCGCTGCCGCTTCGACAACCAGGTTCTTGCCAACCAGTTTAAAGGCGTTATCACGACGATTGATCTCGATGCCCAACCGGCGTTCCAGTTGTTTGATGTTGTCATCAAACGGCCCGCAAAGACTCAGCAGACGCTGATTGTCCTCGGGCTCCAGCAAAATCTCTTGTGTTACAACGTTCAAACTATTCCTCTGGGCCACTCTGGACCTGTTGAAGGTGTATCTCGGCTACCGGTCAGTAACCACAGCCTGATTAAGTAATCATACATGCCCTTGAGAAAATATTCCCAGTACCACATGTGCTCTATAAGAGAATATGCGGCCGATCTCGAAAAAATAAACCCTGCCTGGCATCTTTCATCCCACATCGGTGTAGGTTGCTGGTGGCGAGCAGATACAGGAACCTGGGAGTTCACACCGGCTTGGAATTGTCATCTGAGGTGAGCCTGCCGCTATAAAAGCAAAAGGGCGCGTCAGCGCCCTTTGCAGAGTGGAGGAAAACTTAAGGCTGATAGATACCGACGCCCAGCTCGTTTTCTTTACGTGTGCGGGCAATGATGACGTGTGGTGACGCGTGTTGACGCAGGTCCATCTGGTCTTCGGTGCGCACTACAATCCCGCGCAGGGAGTTGGTTAATACGTCGACGATTTCCACATCAACGAACTTGCCAACCATGTCCGGTGTCCCTTCGAAGTTAACGACGCGGTTGTTTTCGGTGCGCCCGGTCAGCTCCATGATGCTCTTACGCGAGGTGCCTTCTACCAGAACGCGCTGCACGGTGCCGATCATAGCGCGACTGATGCGCAAAGACTGCTGGGTAATTAGCTCTTGTAGCTGGTACAGGCGCTGTTTTTTCTCGTCTTCGCTGACGTCGTCTACCATGTCTGCCGCCGGGGTGCCTGGGCGAGCAGAGTAGATAAAGCTGTAGCTAACGTCCATGTTGACATCGGCAATCAGTTTCAGGGTCTGCTGATGGTCTTCGTCAGTCTCGCCAGGGAAGCCCACAATAAAGTCAGAGCTAAAGGTGATGCCAGGACGCGCTTTGAGGATTTTGCGCAGCGTGGATTTGTACTCCAATACCGTGTGTGCGCGTTTCATCATGGTCAGCACGCGGTCTGAGCCGCATTGCACCGGCAGATGCAGGAAGCTCACGACTTCTGGCGTGTCCTTGTAAACCTCAATGATATCGTCGGTGAACTCGATAGGATGGCTGGTGGTAAAGCGAATGCGGTCGATACCGTCGATGCTGGCAACCAGACGCAGCAACTCGGCGAAGGAGCACACGCCGCCGTCGAAGCCCGGGCCACGATAGGCGTTGACGTTCTGACCCAGTAGATTCACCTCGCGCACGCCCTGTGCAGCGAGCTGCGCGACTTCAAACAGCACGTCATCGCTTGGGCGACTGACTTCTTCACCGCGGGTGTAAGGCACCACACAGAAGCTGCAATACTTGTTGCAGCCTTCCATGATAGAAACGTAGGCCGTCGGGCCATCGGCACGCGGCACCGGCAGACGGTCGAATTTTTCGATTTCCGGGAAGCTGACGTCAACGATCGGGCTTTTGCTACCGCGCACGTGGTTAATCATTTCCGGCAGACGGTGCAGGGTTTGCGGTCCAAAGACGATATCAACATAGTGGGCGCGCTGGCGGATAAGCTTGCCTTCCTGCGAAGCCACGCAACCCCCAACGCCGATAATGATATTGGGATTGGCTCTTTTCAGCAGTTTCCAGCGACCCAGCTGGTGGAACACTTTTTCCTGCGCTTTTTCGCGAATGGAGCAGGTATTGAGCAGCAGCACGTCAGCCTCTTCGGCATTTTCAGTCAGTTCGAAACCGTGAGTGCTGTTAAGCAGGTCCGCCATTTTGGATGAATCATACTCATTCATCTGACAGCCCCAGGTTTTAATATGCAGTTTTTTCTTCATTGACATGCCATTACTCAAAAAGCGTTAAACAAAACACCCCTATACTCTACATCAGGAGTGGGGCGTTAGAGCCTATCAGGAAATACGTTGGATATGTGATTGCGAATAGACTCTACGAAATGCCGGCGTTTACCGGTCTGCGTAGTTCTGGGGAGCTATTGTAATCCCACATTAACCGAGTGGCTAGTGCGCTAAAGCAGGTTGCGGCCTGATACTGACTGAAAAATCGGGTACACTTCGCAAAATTCAGAGTGAGTACAATCTCATTTAATAATGTTTAAAGAAGAATGTGATGGGAACTGTCGTGGTGAAGACTGAGGGTGTAAATACAGTAAGCGAAAATCCAGTCAATGAGTTGTCCGGGCAAGCAACTGCTTTCGATGTCATCGTCGTGGGTGGTGGCATGGTGGGAGCAGCGACGGCGGTGGGATTTGCCTTACAGGGATTGAGCGTTGCGGTAATCGAAGATAAAGCCCCTAAGCCTTACGCGGCAGATGAGGCTATTGATCTGCGTATTTCCGCTATTGGCTGTGCTTCTGTTCGCCTGCTGGAAAGACTTGGCGCGTGGAAACATGCCCAGCAAATGCGTCATACGCCTTATCGCCGACTGGAAACCTGGGAACAGCCGGGTTCCGAAGTGTTATTTGACGCCCAGTCGCTTGGCCTGCCGGAGCTAGGCTTTATGCTCGAGAATCGCGTATTGCAACTGGCGCTGTGGCAGCAGATGCAGCAGCACGACAACCTGACGCTATTTTGCCCGGACAAACTCAGGCAGCTGAAACACAACGCCGATCAGAGCTGGTCACTGGAGCTGGTTAGCGGGCAGCAGCTGTTTGCAAGGCTGGTAGTGGCGGCTGACGGGGCAAATTCACTGGTACGCCAACAGGCAGGGATTGGTATTGACGGCTGGCAATATCGTCAAAACTGCATGCTGATTAATGTCGAGACGCAATCGCAGGATCTCGATGTGACCTGGCAGCAGTTTTTTCCGTCAGGTCCGCGCGCCTTTCTGCCGTTATGGGGCAATCACGCCTCGCTGGTCTGGTATGACAGCCCGCAGCGCATTCGTTATCTGCAATCTTTAAACATGAAGCAACTGACTCAAGAGATTACTCAGGCCTTCCCTGCACGTCTTGGCAGCGTTCAGGCGCTTGCAGCGGGGTCGTTCCCGCTAGTACGTCGCCACGCTCAGCGCTATATCTCCCCAGGTCTGGCACTGGTAGGCGATGCTGCGCATACCATTAACCCCCTGGCCGGGCAGGGCGTAAATCTCGGCTATCGCGACGTTGAAGCTTTGCTGGACGTGGTCGCGCAGGCCAGGGACAAGGGTGAAAACTGGAGCAGCGAGCAAGTATTGTTGCGCTATCAACGCCGTCGTCGGGTCGATAATTTATTGATGCAGAGCGGCATGGATCTTTTCTACACTGCATTCAGCAATAGCCTGCCGCCAGTGCGGATGTTGCGCAATCTGGCGTTGATGGCTGCCCAGCGCGCGGGCAAGCTGAAATCTAAGGCGCTGGAGTATGCGTTAGGACTTTAATCACGATGGGTTGATGAAAGAGGGGCAGCGGGGCTAAGGCTTTGCTGCCTTTTTAATGCCCGAAGAAAACTATAGAGTCAGAAAATACAACAGCAAGCCGTTTCAGAAAGCAGAAAAGCAAAAAGCCCGCCGAAGCGAGCTTTTCTAAATTTGGCTGGGGTGCCAGGATTCGAACCTGGGTATGCTGGTATCAGAAACCAGAGCCTTACCGCTTGGCGACACCCCAATTGGTGTTACTTCGTTTACTGCGTACTGCTAAATACTGACTACTTATCTTGACTCATAACCATTCAGACTAAAATGGTGGCTACGACGGGATTCGAACCTGTGACCCCATCATTATGAGTGATGTGCTCTAACCAACTGAGCTACGTAGCCAATTTTTAACTATCTTAATCGTTATTGCAAGCTGTTTTAATTATTAATTTTAAAAATAATTAATATATTTCAAACAGTTAACAAGCTGAAAGTGGCTGGGGTACCTGGATTCGAACCAGGGAATGCTGGTATCAAAAACCAGTGCCTTACCGCTTGGCGATACCCCATCTTATTACTTTCAAATTGTTTTTGTTTTCACTGTGTCGTTCAAACGAACAGGACAATGAAAAAAATTGGCTGGGGTACCTGGATTCGAACCAGGGAATGCTGGTATCAAAAACCAGTGCCTTACCGCTTGGCGATACCCCATCCGTGCTAACCGAGTGAAATGGTGCGGGAGGCGAGACTTGAACTCGCACACCTTGCGGCGCTAGAACCTAAATCTAGTGCGTCTACCAATTTCGCCACTCCCGCAAACATGAAAGAAGAATGGTGGCTACGACGGGATTCGAACCTGTGACCCCATCATTATGAGTGATGTGC
>CAWUIY010000231.1:0-7451 GCA_963922555.1 uncultured Serratia sp.
GCTTCCTGCCGCTCATTAATAAAACGCTGCCGGTAATTTCCGGCAGCGTCATGCTTGCCTGCTGTTAGAAATCCACGCTGGCGGAAAGCACTACGTTACGCGTCTCGCCTTCCTCGACGCGCAGGTTACCGGCGCTGGAGGTGTAGTATTCCTTGTTGAAGATATTATTCAGGTTCAACTGGAGTTTGGTGTGTTTGCCTAGCAGTTGGTTATCCCAGCTGATAAACGCATCAGCCACGGTGTAAGCGGGCATGGTAAAGCTGTTTTCAGGATCACCGGCGCGTTTGCCGACGTAACGTGCGCCACCGCCAAGGCGAATATCGCCCTGAACCGGTACCCAGCGCAGCGCATGGCTCAAATACAGGCTGCCCATGTTGGTTGGCGCATTAACCAGACGGTTGCCGACGTTATCAGGGTTGACGTTATCCTTAACAATTTCTGTTTTGTCATAGGCGTAGTTGGCGCTGATATTCCAGTCTTTGGCGATTTCGCCGTTCATTTCCAGCTCGATGCCGCTGGAGCGCGCTTTCGGTATACTGCGCGTTACGCCGTTGATATACACCGACATGTCTTTTTCATCGATGCGATACAGCGCCAGCGTGGCGTCCAGACGCGGAGTAATCTGCCATTTGCTGCCCACTTCATAGGTGGTTCCCAATTCCGGTGCGGCGGTAGTGCCATTATCGTCAACGTCGGTCGAGGGAGTAAATGACTTACTGAAGCTGCCGTAAAACGATAATGACTCATTCAGCTTGTAGACCAGACCCGCCTGCGGCAGGAATTTATCCACGGTATAGTTTTGGGTTTCTGTTGGCGTGACAAAGCCCTGTGAACCTTTCTGATTTACGTGCTGATAACGACCGCCCAGCACGCCAATCCAGTGGTCAGTGAAATGAATACTGTCCTTGGCATAGATGGCATGATTATAAATCGTCGAACGCAGATTACTGTTGCTGTCCGAGTAGGTCGAGCTGTTGGTTATTGGCGCGACCTGATACACCGGATTGTACATAGTAAAGTCGGAGTTAACCTTGCCGCGATAGGAATACTGCTTGTAGGTCTCGACTTTCTCGTACTCCGCGCCGATCAGCAGGTCATGAGTCATGCCAAACACCTGCGGCTCGCCAATCCAGTCCCATGAGGTCAGGCTGGTTTGATGATTGAAACCGCGATTGGCGTCGGCGCGACGAGTGACTGCGCCAGTGGTGGTGTTGATCGCGGTGGCGCGAACCTCGTTGCTATCGTAGCGGCGCTGCATCCAGGCATAGGTCAGACGCGTTTTCCAGTCTGGACTCAGCTCGTATTCCCAGGTGGTATTAAGGCGTTTGTTTTTGCCCCAGGCGTGGTTCGCCGCCTCGTCGATACGCTCTTTATAAGGAATGTTTAACGGCTTACCGTTAATAAACGCCGTACCGCGATCGTAAGGTACGTCATATTTGAATTCTTCATAGCTGATGTTGAAGCTGGCCTTTTCGCCGAACCAGCTCAGGGAAGGGGCCAGCAGCGTATGCTGATTTTTCCCGAAGTTACGCCAGTAGTCTTCCGACTGGCGTTCGGCGATAAGCCGGAAGGCAAAACCGTTGCCAAGCGGGCCAGTCACGTCAAGGGTTCCCGCACCGCCGCCTGCACCACCAGTCCGCCCGCTGACGCGGGTATTCCATTCATATTGCGGCTTTTTGCTGATCATGTTGATCACGCCACCGGGATTCTGAATACCGTATAGCAACGAGGCAGAACCTTTAAGTACCTCGACGTGATCGACGGTGGAGTCAAAGGACAGTCCCTGATTGCTGCGCACGCCGTCCAGCAGGATAGAGCCGTCGCTGTTCGCGCCGAAGCCGCGTTTCACGAAGCCATCTTCAGTGCCGCCCAGCGTGTTGCCCTGAGTGACGCCACTGACAAACTTCATCGCGTCATCCAGTGACGTCACCTGATAATCCTCGATCATCGAGTTTGTGACTACGCTGACCGACTGCGGCGTTTCGTTAAGTGGAGTATCGTTTTTGCTGGCGGTAGAAGCCTGTGTCGCGCCATATTCCACGGCTGTATCATCCGCTGCGTCAGCCGTTATGGTCATCACCGAACCTGAGTTATCGGCATCGGTGCTGGCCGCCAGCAGCGGAGAACAGTGCAGAATAGCCAGTGCGAGCAGGCTTGGTTTGAAATATTTAGGGGCGAAACGGTGTCCAGCGGTATCGAAAGTTGTGTTTTTTTTATTGTTGAGAGAGCGCATTAAAATAGTAATCCCTGAAAATGCAAATGATAACGCTTTGCATTCTAATTACCATTTTAAATATTTTAAATGATTTTTTACATTTATTTATCGACGGCTGAGCTGGTAGATATCTTTGGATCCCATCACTTTGTCGCCTTCGCCAAGCCGTGCCGCGTTGAGCATCGCCAGACCCATATTCTCGGTGGTGAGGATCACGCCCGGCATCAGCGGTCTTAACAAGGTAATAAATGGCCAAAGGAGGGGATAAAGCAGACGATAAGCCCTGGTTTTGGATTTCACGCCGTACAGTGGCTGAATCACGCCGGGGCGAAACAGATAAGTTGCCTTAAACGGCATTCGCAACAAGGCATTTTCCGTTTTGCCTTTGACTCGCGCCCACATGCTTTTTCCTCGCTCGCTGCTGTCGGTTCCGGCACCGGAGACATAAACAAAGGTCATCATCGGATTGTGGGCCAGCAGCGTTTTTGCAATCGACATCGTCAAATCGTAAGTAACGCGCGCGTAATCGGCCTCACTCATGCCAAACGATGACACGCCAAGGCAGAAGAAACAGGCATCAAGATTGCTTAACTGGGAAGAGAAACTGCCGAGGTCAAAGAGATCGCTATGAATAATTTGTGTGAGCTTGTGGGAGGGATCGCCGGGAGGTAATGGTTCAACGGGGGAGCGCCCCAGAGAAATGACTTCGCTAACATCCTTTGCCAGCAGCGTTTCGCGTAACACGCCCTGACCCACCATACCCGTTGCACCTAAAATCAGAATTCGCATTGTGAACCTCGACAAGCTGGACGGTGAGAAGCACGCCGCCAACCGACGGCGTGCGGGCGCGGCTATTGTTCGACAGTATCGTATTTGATGTATTTATTCGAACAGTTCATACGCGCGATATATTTCAGCGTGCCGTCTGGACCTTTCGCGCTGAAAGGAACGATGTAGGTGCCTTTATCGTCTTTCACATTATCGGCAATAAACGACAGGCTTGGCACTTCGGTACCCAGGTTGTCTTTATCATTGCCCCAGTTAGGCAGTTTGTTTTGCATAAAGTCACGGGTGACCAGATCCATGGCATTCTGCGGGGTGACGCTTTCACAGGCCTGAGGCGTAGTACGCTGCATGTAGGTTGGATAGATATAGGTCATCCCCAGCGTCAACACTACCATCACAAACACCACGCAAATCATGGTGCCTAAAACCATTTTACCCGTCTTTCCTATCACAATAACTCCTGAGTCTTACTGACAAATAGCAAAAATTCACCCGCTAAGAGTACGATAAAGCAGGGATTAGGGAAACGTCGGGCGAATTTTTTAATGCCGTATTCGCATTTACAAACAAATTCGCCGTTAAATATCCCGAGGCACGTGCTAGCCTTTTTGTTAGATTAATTCGCTAATTTAAGAACGACATCGCCGTAAACAAGGAGTTGAATATGAGTCAGCAACCTAGCGTCGCAGTATTAGGACTGGGTGCCATGGGGCACGCGTTCGCCGCTAACCTGATCAAGAAAGGGTTTACCACCCGCGTCTGGAACCGCACCCCGTCTAAAGGTGACGATCTGGTCAGTTCTGGCGCAGTCGCCGGTAAAACCCCGCGCGAAACCGTTGAAGGTGTCGATGTGGTGATTGCCATGTTGGCTGACGGTAAAACCACTCAGTCCGTGCTCAACGGCGCAGACGGCGCTCTGGCTGGCCTGAAAAAGAGCGGTATCGTCGTGCAGATGGGCACCATTGGCGTAGAAGCGACAGAAGCACTGATTGCGCAGCTAAAGCAAGAGCGACCTGATGTGGTATTCATCGATGCGCCGGTTTCAGGCACCAAGGCTCCGGCCGAGCAGGCGCAAATTGTGGTTCTTGCCAGCGGCGACCGTGAAAAGGCTGCCGCGGTGGAGCCGGTGTTTGCCGCCATCTCCAAAGCGGTAAAATGGCTGGGCGAGGCGGGCAGAGCCTCGAAAATGAAGCTGGTGGTGAATGCCTGGCTGATTTCGATGGTAGAAGGTATCGCCGAAAGCGCCCAGCTAGCGCAAGAACTGGGCTTTACCACCGACGAACTGTGGAACGTGCTCGACGGTGGCCCACTGGCTGTGCCTTATATCAAAGGCAAAATGGAGATGTTCAAATCTGACGACTACAGGCCGCAGATGCAGCTGACCTGGGCATTGAAAGACATCAATCTGGCGCTGAAAGCCAGCGGCTCGCGCAGTTTGCCGGTGATGCAGAATATCAGCAACACCTGGCAGAAAGCAGTCGATGCCGGTTACGGTGACAGCGACCTGTCCGTGGTTTATCGCTATCTTGGCAGCCAAAACAAGTAATTACCCTGTGCCGCCACGCACCGCTGGCGGCATTTCCTCACCAAGTTGTCACCCCGCCTTAATAAAACCGTCATTTTAGCTCGCTAGCTTTATCCCGTTACTTTTACTCTCGATGACCTTGTCGAGGGGCGACTTACTGCGGGATGCATTATTGATGTCTTCTATTGAAATCAGCCAGTTAAGCAAGTCTTTCGACGGGCATAAAGTGCTCGATCAGGTGTCGTTACAGGTGGAACATGGGGAGTTTGTGGCGGTGCTGGGACCTTCGGGTTGTGGTAAAACCACGCTTCTGCGCACCATTGCCGGATTCGAGCAAGTCGACCATGGCAGCATAAAAATCGGCGACAAAACGGTCTCGACCCCGCAACGACATCTGCCGCCCGAACATCGCCATCTGGCCATCGTTTTTCAGAACTATGCCCTGTGGCCGCATATGTCAGTCGAAGAAAACGTGGCCTATAGCCTCAAAGTTGATGGCGTGAGCGCGTTTGAACGCGCGCAACGTACAGCTTGCGCACTGGATCAGGTGGGGTTGGGCGACTTCGGTAAACGCCGCCCGGCAGACCTTTCCGGCGGACAGCGGCAAAGGGTGGCCCTGGCGCGTTGCCTGATCGCGCAGCCTTCTGTTGTCCTGCTCGACGAGCCGTTGGCCAATCTTGACGTGCATCTGCGTGCGGCGATGGAAGACGAGTTTGCGCATTTTCATCGCCATACCGGCGCGACATTGCTGTATATCACCCACGATCAGCAGGAAGCGATGGCAATTGCTGACCGCGTAGTCGTGATGGACGCTGGCAAGGTCATGCAGTTCGCAACCCCGCAGACGCTGTATCTCGAACCCGCCAACGAAATGGTGGCCCGCTTTATTGACGATGGACGCATTATTGAGGCTGAAAATATTCGTCCGTGTGGCGATGGCTCGGCGAACGTCACGCTGTTTAACGTGGAGTATCTTGTCAGGGCCAGCGCCGGGCAGCGGGCGATGGCTCGTGGCAAAGTCTGCGTCCACGCCGCTTCATTGCGGGAAGCGCGAGACGACGAGCCTGGTTTTGGTTGCATCATCAAACGCATTACCTATCGCGGTGGTTACAGCCAACTGGACATAGAGCCAGACGGCGCGACCTCTGAGCGGTTATCGCTGCATCTCGAAGATATTCGCGGTTTAAAAGTTCGTGACCGACTGCGCGTGACCCTCAAAGACGGCTGGGTAATTCCTGAAATCAACCCATAAATTTTTTCTTTTACTTCAAGGACCGGGTCATGCAAAACGCTTTTACTTCCAGGATTAAAACAACCGCTCTGCGTGCCAGCAAGGTTGGACTGCTGATTTCAGCGAGCCTGCTGGCCTCGGCTTTAGCCCATGCCGATGATAGCGTCACCGGCAAACTGGTGGTCTATACCTCGCAAGCGCCGGAAATCGCCCAGCAAACCATCGATGCCTTCAAAGCCGCTTATCCTAAACTGCAGGTTGAATGGTCGCGCAATGGCACGACTCAACTGATGAACGTGCTGCATACCGAGATGATGGCAGGAGAGGTTAAACCAGATGTCTTGCTGGTGGCCGATTCAATCAATCTCGGCGCGTTGAAAAAAGAGGGCAAGCTGATGGCTTATCCGCAGGCACCGGTTAGCAATATCAGTCCGAATTTCTACGACAAGGATAAAACCTGGTTTGGCACCAAAATTATCGCCACCGTGATTGGCTATAACACTAAAAACGCCAAACCTGTTGACTCATGGATGGCCTTGACCGATCCGGCCAATAAGGGACAGGTGGCGGTTCCCAGCCCGCTTTACTCAGGCGAGGCGCTGTATAACCTGCACACCGCCATTAATACGCCTGATATTGGCTGGTCGTTTTATCAAAAACTGGCGGCGAACGGCGTAAATCCTGAAGGGGGTAATGGTCCCGCTTTAAAGGCGGTTGCCAGCGGCATGGATAAATACGGCGTGATTACCGACGCGGATATCATTCTCGCCAAACAAAAAGGCTCGCCGATTGACCTGATTTATCCCAAAGAAGGGGTGTCATTTGTCACCGAACCGGTGGCGATATTATCCTCGGCCCACAATGTCCCGGCGGCCAGGGCTTTCGTGAATTTCCTGCTCTCAAAACAGGGACAGGAGCTGGTGGTTAAACAAGGAAATCGGCCAATAGATGCCAGTATTCCCGCCCCGGCCGGGTTTGAACCGATTGATAAAATCAAGCTGTTGACGTTGGATGCCGATAAGGCGGTCAACGACGATAAACAGGTGCGCGACAAGTTTACCCAGATCTTCGGTGGCTAATTGCCAGAGCATTTGTTCTGATTTTTTTTAGGAAAATAATGAGCGTAATAGGCGAGTTCACCCGTTCGGTTACTTTGCGGCGTCTTTCAAAATGGCGTAGTGAGCGGGCAGTTTTATGGTTGCTGGCATTGATGATTGGCGTTTTATCGGTCGCACCGTTGACGCGCCTGGTGTGGGCCGCCATTGCGCCAGCAGGCACGCCAGACCTGACTCGCCTGTTACAGCTTATTGCCACGCAAAGGGTTTTTCAGGCAACACTAAATACGCTGGGGATTGCCGTTGCGGCAACGTTATTGGCGATGCTGATCGGGACAATGGCGGCACTGCTGGTGGCGTTGACTCCTCTGCGCGGCAAGCAGCTGTGGGTATTTGCCTTTATCTTGCCGTTGATGATCCCGCCGCAGGTCATTGCTCTGGCGTGGGTGCAGGCACTGTCGCCCTCTGGCATGCTGTTGACGATGGTGGAAGCCGTCGGTCGCGCGTTCGGAGTGACGTTGTCACTGAGTGGGGACCAGCCGCTGTATTCCGCCAGTGGCATTATCCTCTTGCTCGGATTGCACAATGCCCCACTGGTATTCCTCACTGTGAGTGCAGGTTTGCGCCGTTTACCTGCGG
>CAWUIY010000232.1:0-7443 GCA_963922555.1 uncultured Serratia sp.
GCACTTTCAAGCAGCAGCGTTGCAGTACGAGCGCCGCAAAGCTGGTGGAAAATGGCCGTTGGATCACCACGGTGACTTCCTTGTGATGTCAACAATTCTAATTTATGACGTTGATTGTTCATGATTTTTCCTAAATTTTGTCCACAAAAAAGCCCGCGTTATGCGGGCTTCGGGTATCTGCAGCGTCTGATGACAGCTATGCGCAATTACACCGCCCGCGAAGGGGAGGCGCGCCACCAGCTGTTAGAAGAAGTCATGTTGGTTTTCATCATCAGTCACTCTTGTAAGTTGTGCTTGCCTGAATTCGGTTGTCACGGCGTGCCGTGAACTTGTGTACTAGTTAACTAGTTCGTCGGCGCAAAGTCAACCTTCTTTTTTACATTCTTTAAGCGATCAGGGCGCAAGTCGGGTAATTGTTTAAAATACGGGCAACGCAGAGCTTGCGCCGAGATAGCGGTAACTCCGGGAGGGTATACGCGGTATGATAGTGACAGTTTTTTATAATAGGTCTTTCTGTAATCATTATGACATTCAGTTTATCCGACAATCCGGCATTCACTCTTTATGATCTGCATAGCCACACTACCGCTTCCGACGGTTATCTCACCCCTGAAGCTCTGGTTGCGCGCGCAGTAGAAATGCGGGTCGGGGTTTTGGCTATTACCGATCACGATAATACTGACGGATTAGCACGCGCTGCTGCGGCGATTGAACAACACAATTTGCCGTTGCAGCTGATTAACGGTGTTGAAATCTCTACCTTGTGGGAAAACCACGAAATTCACATTGTTGGATTACGTATCGATCCTGAGCATCCGGCAATGGTCGCTTTGCTGGCAAAGCAGGCGCAATTACGCGTCGAGCGTGCGCAAGAGATAGGCCGCCGCCTCGCTAAGGCACGTATCGAAGGCGCGTGGGAAGGCGCACTGCGACATGCCGACGGCGGTGCCGTGACCCGCGCGCACTTTGCTCGCTATCTGGTTGAGGTCGGGGCGGCTGAAAATATCGCCAAGGTGTTCAAGAAGTACTTGTCCAAGGGCAATACCGGCTACGTTCCGCCACAGTGGTGTACAATAAAAGAAGCCATTGATGTTATTCACCAATCTGGTGGACAGGCGGTAGTCGCCCATCCAGGTCGCTATGACTTGTCAACCAAGTGGCTTAAGCGGTTGCTCGCCTATTTTGCTGAACAGGGCGGGGACGCGATGGAAGTCGCCCAGTGCCAGCAAGCGCCCCATGAGCGTACGCAGCACGCCGCATTTGCCCGCGATTATAATTTACTGGCGTCGCAGGGTTCGGATTTTCACCAACCTTGCTCGTGGATCGAACTGGGCCGCAAGCTGTGGTTACCGGCTAATGTCACTGCCGTCTGGCATGACTGGCCTATCCTCCGTCCCTGAAGTGGCAAGCGCGTTGGCTGGAATCATTGGCCGCGTTGCTGCAACTCCAATGAATTTGGAGTGATATCCCGACGCCTTACAGAGTAAAGAGGATTTGTTATGAGTCAGTATTTTTATGTTCACCCCGAGAACCCGCAACCGCGTCTGATCAATCAGGCCGTAGATATGCTTCGCAAAGGTGCCGTGATTGTTTATCCGACCGATTCGGGTTATGCGCTGGGCTGTCGTCTTGAAGACAAAGCTTCAATGGAACGTATTTGTCGCATACGCCAGCTTGATGGGAATCACAATTTTACGTTGGTTTGTCGAGACTTGTCGGAGCTGTCGACCTACGCATACGTCGATAACAGCGCCTTTCGTCTGATTAAGAACAATACGCCGGGCAATTACACCTTTATTCTCAAGGCGACTAAAGAGGTTCCGCGCCGCCTGATGAATGACAAGCGTAAGACCATCGGCCTGCGCGTGCCTTCGAACCCGGTTGCCCTGGCGTTGCTTGACGTACTCGGCGAACCACTGATGTCGACCACTCTGATGCTGCCAGGCAACGACTTTGCCGAAGCCGATCCAGAAGAAATCAAAGACAGCATCGGCAAGCTGGTGGATCTGATCCTCGACGGCGGTTCTATCGGCCAGCAGCCAACGACGGTGATCGACCTGACAGATTCTATTCCGGAAGTGATCCGCGAAGGGGCAGGCGATCCGGCACCGTTCCGCTAATTAATAACGGCTGCGCCAGGTTAAACGTTGCAGCCGTCAGTGATTTGATGACAAATAATTTCACTTAATCATGAGTGGGGCTTGATTAATATTAAACTTTAACGGCATCCTAGTTATATAAAATCATTAAAATAATTTTGGAGGTTTATTATAATGGCCGTTATTATTGATGCTGGATTATTGAATCATATTGCGCTTCATTTTACCCACAGAAAAACAAGGCAAAAAAAGCAGCATCAAATATTCAATATTCAGCATTTAATCACCCCGCTAAATCATTGGTTTAAAGTCTATAGTATTGATACCCCGTTAAGAGTTGCACATTTCTTGTCACAAGCCTGCTGTGAAACATTCCAGTTTACCTCAATGACTGAGCACCCTGCACATGGCGGTAAGGAATATGACAAGGGTACGCGGGCCGGTTTTAATTTAGGGAATATCCATGCTGGAGATGGGCCAAGATATATCGGCAGGGGAATGCTTGATCTCACTGGAAGAGTTAATTATAAAAAATTGGAAAGTCAATTAGGGTTGATTCAGTAGATCATCCTAATTTAGTGGCAACCGATTTTAATCTCGCAGTTAGAACAGCCTGTGAATTCTGGAAATCAAGAGAGTTAAATTTTTGGGCCGATCGTGATGACTTTCATAAAGTTATGCTCAGGATAAATGGTGGAATGAATGGCCAAAAAGAGCGCCATGATGCGTTACTCAGAGCAAAAAATACCTGCACATATCCTAGATTAGCTGAGGGCATGCCCCCAACTAATTCATTTATCAGCAAAATCAGGTGTAAAACCCATTACCTGATCTGAGACGATATAAATATTTTCCAGATCCACTGCGCAGGCACCATTTGCAGCATAGAATTCTGCTATGGCTTTAAATCCTTTATCTGACGTTATTTTATAGTACTGTCTATAAAGCGGTTGATCCATATACATAGACTCTAGACCTGAACTCTTAATTTCTGATGAGCTTAGATTTGAGTTTTGGGCATTTCTTAACATTAGTCTTTTTTGTTCGGCCTTGCTTATTTCTTCTGAGGAAAGTAGCTCAATTTTGTCGATAGCTTTGTCTTTTGGCCCATTGCCCAAAAGAGCATTGATATAATTGTTTAACCCTTTATTGGTGAAACTTACTACTAATGCATCGTTGATTCGACCATCGCTATCTGCAGAGCAATCTGGCGCTTTATCTGCGGACTTCGCCATTGCACAAGTTGAAAATATAGCCAGGGACAAGATTGCAACTTTTCTAAGCATTTTTAAAACCTTCAATCCTTATAAGATGTATGGAAGAATACCAAGAAGGTTTTATAGCCGCTATAGATGAAATCTTAGAATATGTGAGCGGCGATATATAGTTTAAATAAGTAATAGTAACTCACGTGAAATTAATTATCAGCCCAGTCAGACTGTGCGGGGAAACTCCAATTCGTCGTGTACCCGTTAATGAACCGGGTTAACTGTGGATTTCTCAAACCAGCTGTAATGTGGTTTTTTCTGCCTGAATTTTTAAAATGTCTCAAGACAGGTGAGCAACCTTAACTGCGGGATGTTGGTTTTCGTACCTAGGTAGAGGAAATAGACAATGACGCCTGTGAAGGCGACAAAAGAGGTGCTCAATGAGCGAGAAGTTTAATTCCAGTAAGCAAAAAACGATAAATTTTCGTCCGACAAGTCGCGTTCACAGCGTGGCGACTCCGATAAACCACTGATCCTCGACGGCGGTTCAATCGGCCAGCAGCCAACGACGGTGATCGACCTGACAGATTCTATTCCTGAAGTGATCCGCGAAGGGGCAGGCGATCCGGCACCGTTCCGCTAATGATTAAGGCTTGATGAAGACTTGGTTAAGCGAGTGTTGCTCTAAAATACTCGAATAATACCTCGTTAGGCGGTAGGCAATGATTCACATGCCTACCGCCTCAGGTAATCATCGAGCGAAAATATTAATTGAATCACAACCGGATGAATGGTTTTTACTGATAGTCAGTGTTGAAGTTTTACCGTCCCATGGGGCTACATTCAATACAGCTTCAGCCCCCTTTGCTACATTGATATCAGCAGTTGGAAGGCCGGAACCACTGATACTTATGTGTATGGTGTCATCGACATTGCAACTTTTGTTCAGTGATTTTATCACCAGTTGCCTCACACCATTAAGTTCCCAGTTGACTTGTGTTGGAGTATGCTCTCCTGGATGTGCGTAAACAGTATTATTATCAACAATTACAAATTGACCCCATTCATCCCCTTTATGTACGATTGCACTTAAAGAGGCAGTATCAAATCCCTGATTATAAATTTGCTTCCATTGTGGGTAGTATTGGTAAAAAATATTTAAAAAATCATTCACTTCCTTAGGGGTAAAGGAGCGTGTACGTTCATAGATTCTGGCAGTTACTTTGTTATTAAGTTTATATTCGCGATTTAAAGGCCGGAACGCTTGACCAATATTTTGATGTTCAAGCAACGATTCAGTAGGCACGGTGATGACCCTTTGACCGTCAGCTCTTAGGTGAATCTGAACGGGGTCTGTGACAATAAAATACTTCGAATTTAATGCCGCAAAATTAATCCCATCACGAAGATCAACCTGCCCGATATAGTTAATACGATTTTTAAGCCTGAGATCAGAAATGGTATTTAGCATGTCGTCATTCAAGACATCGTTAGAACTGAGTACGGTGAGCTTTTCTCCACCGGCCGTCAGCTGTTCTATGTCGTGATCGAGAGCTAAATATTCGGGATAATTTTGTACCCGCATTGGGAGGGCTTGTTTGGGCATAATATTTTCGATTAGCTTGGGTACCCTTAAATCAAATAGGGTGTGAAACTGAATAATCAAGGCTCCAGCGGCGATGACGACAACCATAATCCATTGAGCAATGTCATTTTTCAGCTTTGCCATCATCCAAAGTAGCCCCTGACCTGCAATTAACAACGCCCAAAGTGTGAACGGTATGGCATGTTGAATGCCAGGGCTTTGGGTGCGAGTAAACAGGAAAAAGCTAAACAGTAAATTGAAAACACAGAATAAAACAAAGATGAGTGAATTTTTTCTACCAGGCAAACAGCTAACAACAATACCTAAAACAATGAAAGGAAGCAGGTAAACACCAGTGAAGATAAGTAATGAATGTACGGATTCATTAAACGATGACTGATAAGCAGAATAGATATAGGCATAATTAGTGGAGATGATCCTTTTGAGCAGTGGCAGTTGAAAAATCAGTGCCAGTACGCAGGAAAATACCCCAGCTATAAAGAAATGAATAACAATATTTAGGATTCTTTTCCAGCCATAATATTCTTTCGCAAAGAGCAAATAGTTAAGGATGGGTAAAGAAATATAAAGCGTGACTATCGTATAAGCGTACCATCGGCGCATCAGGAAAGGAGCCCATAATAAAAAACCTAACATAAGAGCTTTTTTGACGCGCGGTTGTGTACCAAAATCGGCGTTGATGCTGTAAAGAACTGACCCAATTACAAATAATAGCCCACATATATCTGGGTATCCCCTCAAGGAGGGAGCCCAAAATGCAGAGAATGTCACCGCCAAAGTGAGCGCCATAACCTTATCATTGAGGGTATTGTAGTTTCCAAAGCGTCGGCACAGCGCCGAAAACATTATGACGGATGGAATAAGGTAGGCAATAACTATTGAAAGTATATATGCTAATCTTGAGTTAACAGGTAAGAGACTAAATATGGCAGTAATGGATACGGGAAGAATATTGTAATCATCATGCCTTACCGAATGACGGATATCTAAAAACGAATGGAAAGGTCGGCTAGAAAACTCGGTTGAAAACGTCTGCCAAGAACGCCAGTACCCATTATAGTCCCAATAATAAATGTTTTCTTCGAAAGACATATAGTGAATGGTCATTGTGATTGCAAACAGGGCAATGATAATCCCAAAAACACCCGCTTTAGTTACTCTCATTTTTTATCTTACCAGCAGTTTCTTCGATGAAAAATTTAGGGCGGCCCTTAGATTCCATATAGATTTTCCCTACATATTCGCCTATCACTCCAATACAAAGAAGCTGTATACCTCCGAGGAAAAAGATAGAAATCATGACGGATGTCCAACCTTCGACAACATTACCCTCGGCTTTTTGTACAAGTGCAAATATGCTAGCCATAAAAGCTACTGCGAAGGTGATAAAACCCAGTATTGAAATAAGGCGCAGCGGCGTGACAGTAAGAGAAGTAATGCCCTCAATGGCCAAAGCAAGCATCTTGCGGAGGGGATACTTTGACTCTCCTTCAACGCGTTCATTTCGGCTGTAGAAGACTTTGTCACTTTTAAAGCCGATAAGAGGCACCAAGCCGCGAATATATAGATTTTGCTCTTTATATTGCATCAGACTTTGCAGAGCGAGTCGGCTCAGCATGCGATAGTCGGCATGGTTTTCAACCTGATTTACACCCATTTTCGACATCAACTTATAAAAACTATTGGCCGTATGGCGTTTAAAAATACTATCACTTGAGCGATCGTTACGCACACCGTATACGATTTCGCTGCCGAGCATATATTTGTCAACCATTTTCTCGATGCAATTCGTGTCATCCTGGAGGTCGGCATCGATACTGATAGTGATATCAGTATCGGCAACGGATAACCCAGCCATCAATGCGAGCTGATGGCCTTTATTTCTTGACAGCTTGACGCCACGAACGCGCTCGTTACTTATAGAGGCCTGTTTGATGAGTTCCCAAGTGCTATCTCTACTTCCGTCGTCAACAAAAATAATCAGGCTTTGATCCTGAATTTTCCCTGAAACGATTAGTTGACCTAAAACAGCATTGAGCACAGAAAGGCAGCGCGGAAATGCTTCTTTTTCATTATGACAAGGTACGACGATTGCTAAAGTTGGAATAGCGCGACCAATCGTTATTGCTTCTAAAATGTCATTACTCATTTCATTACCCATAATTTATTCAAAATGAAACCCGCTAAAGTGTATAAAACCATTCCAGCTAACTGTGCTAAATACTTCTCATTAGGCATACATGAAAGAAAAAGTTTAATTGCCAACAAATTCAATAAATAACAGAACAGGCAAGTGAGCATGAATTTTGCGAAGCGGGAAAATCTCATCTTCTTAGAAAATGTAAAGAATGTGTTAAGAATGAAGCTAAATGCGATTCCTGTTATGTAACCGAGGGCATTTGCAATATAAAGACCTATTCCTGCCCACATTAAAGTGAAAATAATAGCAGCAGTAAGAGCGGTATTTGCCAATCCAACAATGATATACCTAGTGAATAATTTAAGCATTTTGTAGTTTGTCATTACCCTA
>CAWUIY010000233.1:0-7398 GCA_963922555.1 uncultured Serratia sp.
AAATTTGGCGGAACCATCGATGCGTCCGTTGCTGGCTAACAGGCCCATCAACGCAAACGCGGTCTGTGATTTACCCGAACCCGACTCCCCGACAATGCCCAGCGTTTCACCGGCACGCAGGTCGAAATTCAGATCGTTGACGGCGGTCACATCGCCATCTGGCGTGCCGAAGGTCACACGCAGGTCTTTAACGTCTAACAAGATAGGCTTTTCTGCCGCATTAACGGTCTGCGGAGTGCTACTGCTAAATTCAATGGTGCTCATCTTCACACTCCTTAACGATCTTTCGGATCGAGCGCATCACGCAGCCCGTCGCCGATAAAGTTGAAACAAAACAAGGTAATAACCAGGAATCCAGCCGGGAAGAACAGCAACCACGGCGAAACTTCCATTGAGTTAGCACCGTCGCTCAGCAAAGCGCCCCAACTGCTTAACGGTTCCTGCGTACCCAATCCCAGGAAGCTCAGGAAAGATTCAAACAGAATCATGCTTGGCACCAGCAACGAGGCGTAAACCACTACCACACCCAGCACATTGGGAACAATGTGGCGCAGGACGATATTGCGTGTTGAAACGCCGCTGACCAGGGCTGCCTCAATAAACTCTTTGCGTTTCAGGCTCAGCGTCTGGCCGCGCACAATACGCGCCATATCCAGCCAGGAGACCATGCCGATAGCGACAAAAATCAGGAAGATGTTTTGTCCGAAGAAGGTCACTAGCAGGATAACGAAGAACATAAATGGGAAGGAGTTGAGGATTTCCAGCAGGCGCATCATGGCTGAGTCAGTTTTACCTCCCAGGTAACCCGAGATCGAGCCATAAAGCGTGCCAAGAACCACCGCCACCAGCGCGGCCGACACCCCAACCATCAGTGAGATACGCCCACCGATGGCAACACGCACCAGCAGGTCACGGCCAGATGAATCGGTACCGAAATAGTGGCCAGAGGCGATATCCGGCGCGGCTGACATCATATTCCAGTCTGTATCGTCATAACGAAAATGTGACAGCATCGGGACGAAAATCACAAACAGTGCAATCAAGAACAGCACTATCAGGCTGACAATCGCCGCGCGGTTATGAATAAAACGGCGACGGGCGTCTTGCCACAGGCTGCGCCCTTCTATTTCCAGCTTCTCTGTAAAATTCTCCAGAGCTTCGCTGTTTTTCTTTTTAGTCAACATCATGAGCGTGCTCCAGCCTTAGTAACGGATTTTCGGATCGATAACGGCATACAGCACATCGACGATCGCGTTAAACAGAATCGTTAAAGTCCCCACCAGAATGGTCAGGCTTAATACCAGCGAATAGTCACGGTTTAAAGCGCCGTTAACGAACAGCTGGCCGATACCCGGTAATCCGTAAATGCTTTCAACCACCATAGAGCCGGTAATGATGCCGACAAAGGCCGGACCCATATAAGAAATCACCGGTAACATCGCCGGCTTCAGCGCATGGCGGAAGATGATCCGACGCAGCGGCAGGCCCTTGGCACGGGCGGTACGGATAAAGTTGGAATGCAGTACTTCAATCATCGAGCCACGGGTGATGCGCGCAATGCTGGCAATATAGGCCAGAGACAACGCGACCATCGGCAGAACCATATATTTGAAGCCGCCGTTGTGCCAGCCACCGCCGGGTAGCCATTTCAACAGAATAGAAAATATCAGTACCAGTAACGGAGCGACCACGAAACTCGGGATAACCACCCCGGTCATGGCAAAGCCCATCACTGTGTAGTCCCATTTGGTATTTTGGTTAAGCGCGGCAATAACCCCGGCGGAAACGCCAAGCACGATCGCCAATAAAAACGCAGCCAGGCCCAATTTCGCCGATACCGGGAATGAGGTCGCCACTAAATCGTTGACGCTATAGTCTTTATATTTGAACGACGGGCCAAAATCACCGTGCGCCAGCTGATCCAGATAATTGAAATACTGTTTATACATCGGATCATTGAGGTGATATTTCGCCTCAATGTTAGCCATAACTTCTGGCGGAAGATTTCGCTCACCGGTAAATGGGCTACCTGGGGCGAGACGCATCATAAAAAATGAAATCGTAATCAGAATAAACAGCGTTGGGATCGCTTCCAGACAACGACGTAAAATAAACTTTAACATTGCTCGTACCTGCTTTGCTCAGCGTGTTACTACCAGCGCAAACAGAACAGGGCGGCTCGGGTAACCGCCCTGCTCTTCCACTTATTAGTGTTTGATGATGTAGAGATCTTTATCGTAAACGTTATCTTGCGGATCTTTACCGCTGTAGCCGCCAACATATTGTTTAACCATACGGGCGTTTACATAGTAATAAAGAGGCACGATCACCGAGTCTTTATCCAGTTGCTGTGCGGCCTTTTCATAATCATCCGCACGCTCTTCATCCGTTTTAGCCTTCAATGCATCGGCAATAAGATTATCGAACACCGGGCTCTTGTAATGCGCGGAGTTGTTGCTGCTGTCAGAAAGCATGATATTCAGGAATGAGGTAGGTTCGTTGTAGTCAGAACACCAGCCTGCACGCGCCACGTCATAATTGCCATCATGGCGGCTTTCAAGGAAGGTTTTCCATTCCTGGTTTTCAAGCTTGACGTTTACACCCAGATTTTTCTTCCAGATGGCCGCAGCTGCGATTGCCAGCTTTTTATGCAAATCGGAAGAGTTATAAAGCAGGCTAAAGGTCAGCGGCTTGTCGGCGGTATAACCGGCTTCGGCCAGCAGTTTTTTGGCTTCAGTGTTGCGCTGTTCCTGAGTTTCTTTAAACCAGGCTGGAGGCGTCAACTTACCATAGGTCCCATCGGTATAAGGAGGGGTAATGCCATAGGCGGGCAAATCGCCCTGCGCCTTGACTTTATTAACCATGATGTCGCGATCCAGGCCGAGTTTCAGCGCAGTGCGCACGCGGTTATCCGTGAATGGCGCTTTCTGGTTATTAATTTCGTAGTAATAAGTACACAGATACGGGTCAGCGTGCAGCTCTTTCGGGCTGTCTTTTTTCAGCATCTGGAACAGTTCGATCGGCAGATTGTTGTAGGTCATATCGATTTCTCCACTGCGGTAGCGGTTTACATCTGAGACCTCAGAAGA
Organism: uncultured Serratia sp.; assembly: GCA_963922555.1. Classification (GTDB taxonomy): domain Bacteria; phylum Pseudomonadota; class Gammaproteobacteria; order Enterobacterales; family Enterobacteriaceae; genus Rouxiella. Next base: position 3,090 of record CAWUIY010000233.1, read on the forward strand.
GATTGGCAGGAAGGTTACCTGGTTGAGAACAGTCTTGGCGTTATCCCAATAGTCCTGGTTACGGACCAGCACGATACGTTCGTTAACGGTCCAGGTTTTCAGCTTGAAGGCACCATTGCTCACATAGTTTTCTGGCTGAGTCCATTTGTCGCCGAACTTCTCGACCGCTGGCTTATAAACCGGCTTCAACGAAGTATGTGATAACATTTTAACGAAGTAAGGCACCGGCTCGCTTAGGGTAACCTGCAGCGTATGGTCATCAAGAGCTTTCACACCCAGCGTGTCCGGGCTTTTTTTACCGGCGATGATATCGTCGATATTCACAACGTGGCCGTATTGCAGATAGCTTTCGTACGGCGAAGCCGTTTTCGGGTCAGCAAGGCGCTCCCAGCTGTAAACAAAATCACCGGCGGTCACTGGCTGGCCATTTGACCATTTAGCGTCTTTACGCAGATGGAAGGTCCACACGGTAAAATCTTTGTTTTCCCAGCTTTCCGCCACGCCAGGAATGACGCTACCGTCTTTTGGCGAGGTATCGGTCAATCCTTCCAGCAGGTCGCGGATCACGTTAGATTCCGGAACGCCTTCAACCTTGTGCGGGTCAAGCGACTGAACTTCAGCACCGTTGTTACGCACTAATTCTTGCTTGGCAGCCAGTTGCACCCCAGCCGGAACCACGGCAGCAAAGGTGCTAAATGATGAAGCGACGCCCAATGCAGCCATAATACCGGCGGCAAGAAGATGTTTTTTTGTGATGTTGGTCATTACTATCAACTCCGATTGTTATTATTTGCCTTACGGCCAACCCTTACCGGGTTTAATTCCTTAGTGAACAGGAACGAACTGCTCACCTTGAAACGTTAAGTAGTCAGTCTTTCCCGCAGGAAAGGCCCCCCTTATTGCATTACCTCTGGTGTTACTTTTACTGCCTGTTATTGCTCAAACTGTTGTTACTGAAAATAATGTTGCTGAAAAAAGGGATTCGCCGACCCTATTCTGATGGGTTATTAGCAACAGGGTCTGCGTATTAATCAGGAAACAGTGATACCCATAGCTTGTGAAATCCGACATAGCCAAGATTTAATTTCAAATAGGATTGTCGGAATTGTGCAAAGAAATTGAGAGGAATAAAGCCAGTGGCCAATCTTTGCATGGTTGTAGGTATCTATGATTTTCAACCGTTTCTCTCCTGAAAAAAATGAAATAGGACATTCTTTAGAATTTTGCCGGGAAAGCTTTGCAAGATCCGTTCTCAATTCGACAGGACGTCGAAACATTTTCCATTTGAAAAGTTGCCGAAAATTATCAGATGCCGAAAATTTGCGCGAATAAATTTTACGGAAATGTTAACTAATTCTCTTTTAACCCTGGCTGAAAGTTGACAGACCAGTAAGCAACCACAGCAACAACCCAATTCAATTAATTGTTTTTTAACAATTTTCTGTAATTTAAAATCTAGAATTAAGTTCTTTATCTGTACGAAAACAGTGCAAACAGATTCCGTTAACATAAGGTTACTTTTAAGAATAAACCCCTGTTATCCGCGTGGTAAACACTAATAACATCTCGAAACCGCCCGCACAAGAGCTATAGAATGATGTGACTAATTAAACGACAAAACGGGCAATAAAAGTCGTGAAAAGTGCCTGAAAGGGCTAAGAAAAGATATATAAATAGGAGGTTAATCGACAATAGACTACAGAATGCAGCTTTATGCCACATAAGGGTGCAAGAGCACATTTTAAGTACATTAGATGCACTATTATAAGGCGAGGGAATATTAGTTTTAGTAATAATAAGCAGAAGTGTGATCGCCCCTGCTTAATTAATTTATTTATTGGCAAAAGCTAACTTTTATACCAATCCTGGGAAGATTGTCTTTACGCCATTGACGATAAACTCAATACCCAGAGCCATCAGCAGCAATCCCATAATACGTGTAATCACGTTAATCCCGGTCTGGCCAAGTAATTTCATGAAAAACGGCGCGGCGCGGAATAACAACCAGCAACAAAAACAGAACAGAGCAATCGCCAGCGTAAAACCAAACAGGTTCTCCCAACTGTGGTAGCGGGAACTCCATACAATCGTCGAACTGATCGCGCCCGGCCCTGCCATCAAGGGAAGTGCCAGCGGTACCACGCCCACATTCTCACGAATAGCCGTTTCTGATTTTTCCTGTTTGTTTTGCTTATCCTCACCCAGCTTGCCGCTGATCATCGACATGGCAATCGTCACGACCAGGATCCCCCCCGCGATGCGGAATGAATCAATTGAGATGCCGAAAAGGTGCAGAATCCCGTCACCAAGGAACAAAGAGACGCACAGGATAATGGCAACAGAGAGGTTAGCCGTAGTGTTGGTTTTATTCCGTCCCGCCGCCGCCTGATAGCTGGTCATGCTGATAAACACCGGCAAAATCCCTACCGGGTTGACCAACGCAAACAGGCCTACAAAGAACTTGATATAACCTGAAAAATCCAAAATTGTCTGGCTCACGCATTGCTCCGCATAAGGAAGAAGAAAGAAGTCATTTGTGCGCGCTAATGTACTGGAATTGCAGTTTTTGCGCCATGAAGATATTCAGAACATTTAACTAGATTTATTGACTAAAACAGTTGATTTAACGATTAAATGCCCCGCCACAAATTTCACTGAAAATGTTTGTAAGAGTCTCGACACAAACTCGCATCTTTTAACCTATTGCTTTAACAACCTTATAGCTGAAAGGTGTCAGCTACGCTAATTTCGTTGATTTGGATCATATTTAGCCTTTCATATAATGAGTAAGCTATCTCCACACCCACAAAGTTTGAATAAAAACTCTTTAGTACAAACGTTGGAACTACCTCAGTTTTAACAACATATATCCTGCAAGATTTGAAAGATGGTCGAGTTTTTTAAGAAAATAGAGAAATATCTCAGGCAACCTACTGATAAACGGTAACTTAAACCTAAATCGGCGACATTTTAACCGCTAACTATACTTGGACCTGGCCCGGCTATTTTCTAAAAAAATTTAACATTCTCAGGAGAACACCATGGCTGTCACAAACGTCGCTGAACTGAATGAGCTTGTTGCTCGAGTAAAAAAAGCACAACGTGTCTATGCAGAGTTCACGCAAGAACAAGTTGATAAAATATTCCGGGCCGCCGCTCTTGCTGCCGCAGATGCCAGGATCCCACTTGCCAAACTCGCTGTTGAAGAGTCAGGTATGGGGATTGTCGAAGACAAAGTGATCAAAAACCATTTTGCATCTGAATACATTTACAATGCCTATAAAGACGAAAAGACCTGTGGCATTGTTGCTGAAGACGAAACCTATGGCACGCTGACTATTGCTGAACCTATCGGCATAATCTGTGGCATTGTTCCAACGACTAACCCAACCTCGACCGCAATTTTCAAAGCGCTAATCAGTTTGAAAACGCGTAATGCGATCATCTTTTCTCCGCACCCTCGTGCTGCCAAAGCCACCATCGCCGCAGCGAATATTGTGCTGCAAGCCGCGATTAAAGCCGGCGCGCCAAAAGACATTATTGGCTGGATAGATGCACCTAGCGTGCCGCTTTCCAACGAATTAATGCACCACCCAGACCTTAATCTAATCCTTGCAACTGGCGGGCCAGGTATGGTTAAAGCGGCTTACAGCTCAGGCAAACCGGCTATCGGTGTCGGTGCAGGTAATACCCCGGTGGTGGTGGATGAAACGGCAGATATCAAGCGCGTGGTCGCTTCAATTTTAATGTCGAAAACTTTCGATAACGGTGTCATCTGCGCCTCAGAACAATCGGTGATTGTGGTTGATTCCGCCTATGAAACGGTAAGAGAACGTTTTAAAACTCACGGCGGGTACATCCTGGCAGGAAAAGAACTTAAAGCCGTGCAGGATATCATCCTTAAAAATGGCGGTTTAAATGCCGATATCGTAGGCCAACCGGCGACAAAAATTGCTGCTATGGCGGGCATTACGGTTCCGGCCAATACTAAAGTATTAATCGGTGAAGTGACAAAAGTCGATGAGTCAGAACCGTTTGCTCACGAAAAACTTTCTCCGACCCTGGCGATGTATCGCGCCAAAGATTTTGCTGACGCCGTAGATAAAGCCGAGAAACTGGTCACTATGGGCGGCATCGGCCACACCTCTTGCCTGTATACTGACCAGGATAATCAGCCAGAGCGTGTTCACTATTTTGGCGACAAAATGAAAACCGCCCGAATCCTAATTAACACCCCTGCATCACAGGGCGGGATCGGTGATCTATACAACTTCAAACTGGCCCCTTCTCTGACGCTGGGTTGCGGTTC
>CAWUIY010000234.1:0-7394 GCA_963922555.1 uncultured Serratia sp.
AAATCTACAGGCACGCAAGCTGATGTTGCACAATCTGGGTATCGAACTGCATCAGCCACTGCTCGAATTGCACGGTCTGGTCGAAAAACTCAGCGTGTCAGGCAACCCTGACGACCGCTACCAGCTTGAGCAAACGCTGGTCACCGGCTCCAAAGACGTGCTGACGCTGGTGAATAATATCACCCTGCTCACCCGTCTCGAGACTTAGGACTGGCAGCCGAGTTCGCAGCGCTATTCTCTTGCTGCGATAACCGATGAACTGCTGCTTGAGGCTTTGCCAAAAATTAATCAGAAAGGCCTGGTGCTGCTGAATCACTTCGAGGTCAGCCCGCTGAATCACTATATCGGCGACGCCACCGCGGTGAAGAAGATCCTTTCGCTGCTGCTCGATTACGCCATTGTCGCGACTTCATTAGGCAAGATTACGCTGACCAGCGAGCAAGATCCCGAACATCCGGATCAGCTAATTTTCCATATTACTGATACTGGCTGCGGATTATCGAAGGAAGAGTTGAGCAATCTTAACTATCCGTTCCTGAGCCAGACCCTGGTAGATCGCTTCAATCATGGTTCAGGATTAACCTTCTACCTGTGCAATCAGCTGTGTAAAAAATTGGGCGGTCAGCTGGAGATCCGCAGCAAAATTGATATTGGCACTCGCTATACGGTGCGAATCAAACAAACGCTGGAAGCAGTTGATACTGAAGCAGAAGCTGCTGATGAAGGGCTGCTGGATGATGTCACTCTGCTACTGGATATCACCGCCGATGAAGTTCGCGGCATGGTGACGCGCGTAATGAGTGCCTATGGGGCGATTTGCATCGTCGCTGATGAACGGCAGCCAACACGTGAATACGATGTTCTGCTAACCGACAATGCACAAAATAGCGACAGCTTTACGCTGTTGCTCACCAGCGATGAGCTGGGCTTCCAGAAGCTGGAAAAACGTTATATTCGCGTCAATTACAACATAGGCAGCGCCCTGATTGATGCAACCTTACTGTTGATTGAACAACAATTGCTCGAAGAGGCAGAACAGGACACGACCTATTCTGACCCCAACAGCATTGAGAATTCAGCCAATGGTAATTCAGATTCCGGTACCGGCGAAGACGAGATCGACGCCTATGTTAAACAGCTGCTCGCCAGCGACTATTACCCGCTTTTCGTCGATACAGTACCGGAAGATTTAGAGAAACTGTATAATGAAAATCAACGTCGTGATTTTACATCGCTTTCCCAGACGGCCCATCGCCTGAAGGGAGTGTTCGCCATGCTTAACCTGACGCCAGGTAAGCAGTTGTGTGAAAAATTAGAACAGCATCTCGCCGAAGGTGAAGTGTTGATGATCTCAGACAATATTAATCAGATTGATTCTTTTGTCTCCAGACTGCTGCAGCAAGGTAGCTAATCACATGAACAATATGAACGTAATTATTGCCGACGATCATCCTATCGTCTTATTCGGGATCCGTAAGTCCCTTGAACAAATTGAGTGGGTTAACGTCGTGGGTGAGTTTGAAGACTCGACCGCGCTTATCAATAACCTCAGCAAGCTTGACGCGCACGTGTTAATCACCGACCTGTCTATGCCAGGAGATAAATACGGTGACGGCATTACGCTTATCAAATACATCAAGCGCCACTACCCACAGTTGTCAATTATCGTTCTGACCATGAACAACAACCCGGCTATCCTCAGCTCCGTGCTGGATTTGGATATCGAAGGTATCGTGCTGAAACAGGGTGCGCCTACCGACCTGCCAAAAGCGCTGGCCGCGTTGCAGAAGGGCAAGAAATTTACCCCTGACAGCGTGTCCAAACTGCTGGAAAAAATCAGTGCCAATGGTTACGGCGACAAACGTTTGTCACCCAAAGAGAGCGAAGTATTGCGCCTGTTCGCAGAAGGCTTCCTGGTAACAGAGATTGCCCGCAAGCTGAACCGCAGTATCAAGACTATCAGCAGCCAGAAAAAATCAGCAATGATGAAACTGGGTGTCGAGAACGATATCGCCCTGCTTAACTATCTTTCTTCCGTCAGTTCAACGCCGGTAGACCGAGACTAAGTTTCACGGGTTAGCCTGTTCTCAAGGTTAAAAAGTAAAAGGCACAACCGAGGTTGTGCCTTTTTTATGCCTTGCTACCCTGCCCTGTTTACACCTTGGCAGGAATGCTCCGTTTACGGCGCACCTGCTGACTGTAAAAGCCCAGCGTCTTGCGTAACTGATCCAGTGTCACAGGTTTAGACAGACAGTTATCCATCCCCGCCTCCAGACAAAGCTGTTTCTGCTCGGCCAGTGCGTTTGCCGTTACCCCGATCACCGGCAGGGTATATTTCAGCTCGCGTAGACGCTGAGTCAGGCCGTAACCATCGAGATTTGGCATATTCACGTCGCTGAGCACGATATCAATCGGATGCACTTTCATGGCATCCAGCGCATCGAGACCGTCATTGGCAGTGACCACAATATAACCCATTGAACCCAGCTGATCGGCCAGCAAGCGGCGGTTAATTGGGTGGTCATCCACCACCAACAGCGTGATATCGCCATTGTCCTGAGACTCGACGGCTTCCGGTAACGTCAGGCTGTTTTCGGTGGCCGTTTTTAAATGATAAATACGGTTGAGCAGCAGGGTAATTTCCAGCGGCGTCGAGGTGCTATGCACCCAATAGCCCGGACTGCTCTCCTGCGGCGGCCCGATATGGTCGATGGAAAACTCGATTTGCGCGCAGAGAAGTCCGCGGTGGATCATCGGCATATCGGTAATGAGCACATCCTCGGCCTGGCTTTCGTCTTCAGGCCGCCAGCGCTGTACGTCCGCGCCATGATGATGCAGCAGTTGCATCAGGTAGCTTTCGAGATAACCGTTACGAATATTGACCCACAGCCGCTTGCCCGCCCAGATAGGCGACGACGCCGGAGCCGGGTGAACTTCACCGAAAACCGGCAGCCGCACGGTAAAGGCGCTGCCCAACCCCGGTTCCGAATCCACCGAGATATCCCCGTCCATCAGGTTAATCAGTTTTTCACAGATAGCCAGGCCGAGGCCGGTCCCCTGGAAATGACGCTGTACGCCGCTGCCTACCTGGAAGAAAGGATCGAACAGGCGGGTGATCTCTTTGGTTGGGATCCCTACCCCAGTATCGCGGATCATAAACTCGAGATAGTTACCACAGGTGCGCGCGTGCAACACGATGCAGCCGGTATCGGTAAATTTGATCGCGTTATTGAGGATATTGGAGAGCACCTGCTGCAAACGCACCGGGTCGCCGACAAAAATCTCTGGCACGTTGTGTTCGATAAAACAGTAAAGTCCGAGATGCTTTTTCACCACCAGTGGCAAATAGTTACCGGCGATATGGGTGATCACCTCGCGGCAGGAGAACTCTTGCGGTTCGATTTTCAGCTGCTCGGACTCGATTTTGGAGAAGTCCAGGATGTCGCTAATGATCTTTAATAGCAGCGCCGAAGAGTTGTTCATTGCCGTCACCAGGCGATCTACCCCCTGCGGCAGGCCCTGAGTTTGCAGCAGATCGAGGTTACCGATAATCCCGTATAGCGGCGTGCGCAACTCGTGGCTGACCGTCGCCAGGAACATTGATTTTGACTGGCTCGCCTGCTCGGCGGCATTGGCCATTTCCTGCAATGACTCTTCCATTTTCACTCGCGAACTCACGTCAATCAGTACGCAAATCGCTACGTCTTCGTTACGGTAACGAGAATGCACGAAGCTGAGCTGAATGTTGTTGTTATCACGGGTAATAATGTCAACGAAGCGCGTTTGCTGATCGCAGATAATGCGCGTAATACGCTGGCGGTCTTCATGAGTCAACATGCTGATATAGTTGTGCGCCAGCTCGTTACTCAGAATATTAACGCCGTCACTGATCCGCAGAATCGAGATCCCAACCGGCGCGGAGGCGACAATCTTGTGGTTGAACTGCTCGTGCTCTTCCAGTCGGAAGGCGTTCTCTTCAGCAGGCAGGAACATTTTGCGCTCAAACAGCCACGCCAGCACAAAAAGCACCAGCGCCGAGAAAACATTGAGCAACACCGCATTGAGGATGAGAATTCTAAAACGCTCGATCACGGTTTTAAACGGCAGCGAGTAGACCACGCTCATACCGGCTGGCGGCAGCGGCCTTTTATAAATCAGATCGTTATAGCCATTCATATAGCCAAAATAGTTTTGGCTTGCGGGGTAACCGTCGAGAATAGAGGTAAAGCGATCGCCCTCAAAAAAGCTCAGCTGCGGCGAATCGCTGGAGTCGAGCAAGGTAACACCTGCATGTGCGGCATTCGAGGCGGTTAAATCCTCAAGACGCAGGCTCTGTTGAATGCCCATGATCGCCTCGAGTTTGTTGCCCACGTAAATTGGCGTCAGCACATACAGGTTACCCTGATCTTTATTATTGCCCGGCTGAACCCAGTATTGGCTTTTTTGTTTATCCTGACTTTTGCTATTACGGTATTTGACGATGCGATCGTGAAGCGATTTCAGCACACTATCACGCTGTATCGACGGCGTATTATCAACAATGCCGAAATCGACCAGGCAAAGATTGTCGCCGCTGATATAAAAGATCCGTCGCAACGAGTAGTCATCGGAGAAATTGTCTTTCCAGTAATGGATCATGTTGCCGAGAGAGGTCAAGGCGTTGCGATTACTGTCGGTCAGCGTCGAGCAGTTGGATTCGGGGAACAAAGAATGATAGGTCGGATCGACATTTTTGGTGCTCAGCACGCCGTTAATAATGTCCAGACCGTTTAAAGAATCGCTCAGGCGTTTTTCAGCCATGGTCCTGACGCTACGTACAACTTCGGCGGTATTTTTAATATAAGTCTGCGCCTGGTTGTAGTTGAGGTTGTCCTCTTCGCGGATCTCGGATTCTTTATTGTGGAAGATGTTTAGCACGTAGAAAGTCGTCAGCAATGCGCCAAGCGACCAAAGCATAATAGCCAGTACCCTGAACAGGTAACGGGAAATTCGTAATGTTGTTCGGAACGAAGTTAAATACTTCAAGCGGCTACCATCTAAAATAAACGAAAAGGGCATAATAAGTTGCCATATTATGCCCTCCTACCCAATATCTTTGAAGCCGCAGATAGGATTGTTGCCCTTCTGCGGTTGCAAATCTATCGATTATGACTGTCGATATTACTCGTCTTCAGACGGCTGTTCGTCGTCTTCCGCGTCAATCTCTTCAGGTGCTTCACTTTCCTGCGCGGCTTCCAGTTCACCTTCAACGGTCGCTACGCCATCCAGCTCTTCATCTTCTACTGGCTCGGCAACGCGCTGCAGGCCAACCACGTGTTCGTCATCAGCAGTGCGGATAAGCGTGACACCCTGGGTGTTACGGCCAACCTTGCTGACTTCGGAAACGCGTGTGCGCACCAGCGTACCGGCATCGGTGATCATCATGATCTGGTCAGCATCATCCACCTGGATAGCGCCAACTACCGGGCCGTTACGTTCGCTCACCTTGATGGAGATAACGCCCTGCGTCGCACGAGATTTCGTTGGATATTCGCTCGACTCGGTACGCTTACCAAAGCCGTTCTCGGTGACAGTCAGGATTGCGCCGTCGCCGCGAGGAATAATCAATGACACCACGCTGTCGCTTTCGCCCAGACGGATACCGCGAACACCGGTCGCCGTACGACCCATTGAACGCACTGCCTGTTCGGAGAAGCGCACCACTTTACCGGCCGCAGAGAACAGCATGACTTCGTTGTTACCGTCGGTCAGGTCAACACCAATCAGCTCGTCACCCTCGTTGAGGTTGATAGCGATGATGCCAGCGCTGCGCGGACGGCTGAAATCGGTCAATGCGGTTTTCTTGACGGTACCGCTGGCGGTCGCCATAAACACGTGACGGCCTTCTTCGTATTCACGAACCGGCAAGATTGCGGTAATACGTTCGTTCGGTTCCAGCGGCAGCAGGTTGATAATCGGACGCCCACGGGCACCACGACTCGCTTCCGGCAGCTGGTAGACTTTCATCCAGTACAGACGCCCACGGCTGGAGAACATCAGGATAGTATCGTGCGTGTTGGCAACCAGCAGGCGATCGATAAAGTCTTCTTCTTTAATACGTGCCGCTGACTTACCTTTACCGCCGCGACGCTGCGCTTCATAGTCGGTCAGAGGCTGATACTTCACGTAGCCCTGATGCGACAGCGTGACTACAACGTCTTCCTGGTTGATCAGGTCTTCGATGTTGATGTCAGAGGTATTGGCTGTAATCTCGGTACGGCGCGGATCGTTGTACTGATCGCGAATAGCTTCAAGCTCTTCACGAATCACTTCCATCAGGCGATCCGGGTTTTCAAGGATGAAAATCAGTTCTGCGATTTGGGTCAGCAGCTCTTTATATTCATCCAGCAGTTTTTCATGCTCAAGGCCGGTCAGTTTCTGCAAGCGCAGATCCAGAATTGCCTGTGCCTGTTGTTCAGTCAGGAAGTATTTACCGTCGTGAATACCAAACTGCTTCTCGAGCCACTCCGGGCGTGCAGCGTCATCACCGGCGCTGGCCAGCATGGCGGCAACGTTACCGAGATCCCATGAACGAGCGATCAGACCCGCTTTCGCTTCGGCTGGCGTTGGTGCAGCACGGATCAGCTCGATGATAGGGTCGATGTTTGCCAGAGCAATCGCCAACGCTTCGAGGATGTGTGCACGGTCACGCGCTTTACGCAGTTCGAAAATGGTACGACGGGTCACCACTTCGCGACGGTGGCGCACGAACGCAGACAGGATCTCTTTCAGGCCCAGAATCTTTGGCTGACCCTGATGCAGAGCCACCATGTTGATACCAAACGAGGTTTGCAGCTGAGTGAGTGAATAAAGGTTATTCAGCACCACCTCGCCCACGGCGTCACGTTTGATTTCGATCACGATGCGCATACCGTCTTTATCAGACTCGTCGCGCAGGGCACTGATCCCTTCCAGACGTTTTTCTTTTACCAGCTCGGCGATCTTTTCAATCAGACGCGCCTTGTTCACCTGATATGGGATCTCGTGAACAATAATGGTTTCGCGACCGGTTTTTGCGTCAGCTTCTACTTCAGCGCGAGCGCGAATGTAGATTTTGCCGCGACCGGTGCGATAGGCCTCTTCAATTCCACGACGACCATTGATGATGGCGGCAGTAGGGAAGTCAGGACCTGGAATGTGTTCCATCAGCCCTTCAATGCTGATGTTTTCGTCTTCGATATAAGCCAGACAGCCGTTGATAACCTCAGTCAGGTTATGTGGCGGGATGTTGGTGGCCATACCGACGGCGATACCCGATGAACCGTTAACCAGCAGGTTAGGGATACGGGTAGGCATTACAGCAGGGATCTGCTCGGTGCCGTCGTAGTTTGGCACGAAGTCGACGGTTTCTTTTT
>CAWUIY010000235.1:0-7384 GCA_963922555.1 uncultured Serratia sp.
GAGCGTGGCGGCCATAGGTGAAAGCTGCTTGCTAAGCGGCATTATCGGCGGCGCGTTGACTGCAGCAGCAGGGCTTGCGGATGACATTACGGCCAGTGCCGACGATCTTGGCAGTCTGATTTTTCCGCCGTCTCCGGCGGGCGTGATCAGCTCAGGCTCCGATAACGTTTTGATCAATTCACTTGCCGCGGCACGCGCAGCAGGTGAACTGACCACGGCTTCCGCATCTGGCAGCAGCGACAGCAGCAAGGCCCAGACGCCGGAGAGTTTTGCTGACTATGCGGGCATGCTGCTCGCCAGCGTCGAACAGCTTGGTAGCGAGATGTGGCAGCCAACCGTCGCCTCGGCGGCAGCGGGCACCTCGCCGCTGGAGCAGGACACCGTAGTGTGCGAGAAACATTCCGGGCCACAGTATCTGGCACAGGGATCCAAAACCGTGTTCATCAACGGCCAGCCTGCGGTGCGCGCTCAGGATCAGACCACCTGTGGCGGCACGGTTTCCGACGCTGTCTCTACCAACGTGATTATTGGCGGCGACACGCTGACCGTACGTGATATTAAAAGCGGAAAAATGGCCGGAATAAACGTCGCGATGATTGCGCTATCGCTGATCCGCGGTCGGCCAAGCCAGATCTTTAAAAACATGCCCTGCGCCCTGGCCGCTGCGGGAGCTGGGATGTTGGCGAGCATGGCCACCAATGCCGTATTCGCGACCTCCAACCCGGTGCACGCCGCCACCGGTGTTAAAGTTCTGAATGACGATAACGAGCTGGATTTTTCACTACCGGGGCGTTTTCCGCTGCACTGGCAGCGCAGCTACAACAGTCTGACCACGCGTCAGGGGCTGTTCGGACAAGGCTGGGCCACGGTTTACGACAGCTATTTGCTGCTAAAAGACGAATGTGTGACCTGGTTTGATGACACCGGGCGCGAACTGTCATTTACTCTGCCGCCGGTGGATCAGGCGCTTTACAGCCTCAGTGAAGGCATTATCGTGCGTCGCAACGCGCAGGGCGACGTGGCGATTGCCGACGAGGATGGCATGTCGTGGCGCTTGTTCCGCGCCAGCCGCCATGATCCGCAACACATGGTGCTGGCATCGCTGAGCGACGAGTACGGCAACTTGCTTGAGATGAGCCGCGACGAGCAGGGTCGGCTGGTGCGTATTCACGACGAGCCGCTGGCGATTGATCTCACTCTGCATTATGAAGACGCACGCTTTCCAACGCGCGTGACGTCCGCCAGTCAGTTTGACGGAGACGCGCACTGGCCGCTGATGCAGTGGGGCTATGACGCGGGCGGGCAACTGGCTTCGGCCACCGATGCCAGCGGGGTTATCACCCGTGAATACCGTTACAACAGCCACGGCCTGATGGTCTGGCACCGCCTGCCGGGCGGGCTGGAAAGTGAATATCGCTGGCAGGAGTTTGATCACTGGCGAGTGGTCGAGAACCGCACCAGCAGCGGCGAAGCCTGCCTGATAAACTATGACCTGGATGCCAGAATCACTACCGTCACGCTAAATGACGGGCTAACGCGCCAGCATTACTGGAATGCGCAGCAGCTCATTACCCGCTTTGTAGACGAGCGTGGGGAGAGCTGGATTTACGAGTGGAACGACGACGAGCTGCTGACGCGCCGTATCGATCCCCTTGGTTATGCTACCACTTTTGTCTATGACGATAATGGCAACCGCGTGCAGGAGATAGACGCCGATGGCCGTATCACCGCCACCCAGTGGCTGGCACATCGCGCGCTGCCGACGGTAGTCACCACACCCGGCGGGGCCGCTACGCGCTATTTTTACGATCCGCATCACGGGCTGGAGCGACAGGTTGACGCCCTTGGGCAAACTACCCGCTGGGTGCGTGATGAACATGGTTTGGTAGTAGAAGAGATTGATGCTGCGGGCAACAGCCGTCATCTCGACTATAACGATGCGGCGCAGGTTATTCGAGCTACCGACTGCTCTGGTCGCATCACGCGCTATCGCTATCATCCGTTAGGCTGGCTGGTGACCGAAACCGATCCCAGCGGCGAAGATATTTCCTACCACTATGACGCCGCAGGTCGCCCGGTGCAGCTTAACCGTGCAGAGGGCTGGGAAGAGCGACTGAGCTGGAACGCACGCGGCCTGCCAATGGCCCATCAGGCTGCCGATGGCAAGCGCAGCGAGTTTAGCTATGACGCGTTTGGCCGACTCATTGCTACCCGTAATCCGCAGGGAGAAGAGGTAAAACGTGCCTGGGACAGTCGTGGCCGCCTGGTCGCGTTACGCAACGAAAACGGCGAGGGGTACCGGTTCCTGTGGGGAGCCGATTCGCTGCTGCTCGAGGAAATCGGGCTGGACGGCGTGGTCACGCGCTATGACTATGACGCCTGCGGGCGCACCGTGGCCCGCACCTTTGCCGCGGGTCATCCTGACGCGATTATTCATCAATTTGCCTACAGTCCGGCGGGACAGCTGGCTGCACGCACCACACCGGAAGGCCAGACCGCCTTTGGCTACGCAGCAAACGGACAGCTAGCGCACCTGTCGTTACATCCGCAAATTGGCGACCAAAGCTGGAGCCGCGAGGCCGAGCAGGAACTGCGTTTCGAGTACGACGCACTGGGCAGAATGACCGGCGAACATGGGCCGCAGGGCAAACTTGGCTGGCAGTATGACGCGTTGGGTAATCAGACCGCCGTCACTCTGCCGCAGGGCCGCCAGTTAAAAACCCTGTATTACGGCAGCGGACACCTGCTGAGCATCGCGCTAGACAACCTGCCGGTCAGCGATTTTACCCGCGACGCACTGCACCGCGAAGTGAGTCGTACACAGGGTTTGCTGACGACCCGCAGCGACTATGATCGGCTAGGACGACTAAAGCGCCGCGACCAGTTTATCGGCCTGGCGCAGCGCCCGGCACCGCGTCATGGCTCGTCCCGTTTTGACTACGACTATCGCAATAATCTGGTGCGCGAAGAGCGTGATGACAACCCGTTCAACCACAGCCGCTGGCAGTATGACGATGCCGGTCGCCTGATGGCGCAGGACGGCTCGCTGCGTTCTTCGGAGCAATGGCGCTGGGATGCCGCCGGTAACCCGTTGGATACCCGCGCAGGGCTGCCGGTTAGCCATAACCGGGTGACACATCTCGACGGCATTCGCTGGAATTATGATATCCACGGCCGTACTACCGAAAAAGACAACGGCCAGACCTGCTGGCGCTATCGCTACGACGGCGAACACCGGCTGAGTGAGGTGCTCGTTGAGCCGCGCGATCGCAACCGGCCGCGCGTAAAAGTCAGCTTTGTGTACGACCCGTTGGGACGCCGTATCAGCAAAACGGTGAGTCGGCAGGTACAGGGGATCTCATCCGGTAAGCCGGTGACTACGCGCTTTGTGTGGGAAGGGTTCCGGCTGCTGCAGGAACTTCGCGACGAGGTGCCGCTGACCTACGTGTACAGCGACATTGGCAGCTATGACCCGCTGGCGCGCATCGACGGCACCGATTCGCCAGAGATCTTCTGGTTCCACAACCAGCCAAACGGCTTACTGGAACGGATGACCGACGTGGAGGGTAATCTGCTCTGGGAAGGGCAGAGCAGCGCGTGGGGAAAACTGCTGCGAGAAACCACCCTGCAAGGTCCGGATTATTCGCAAAATATCCGCATGCAGGGCCAGTATCTGGACAGAGAGACAGGCCTTCACTACAATCTATTCCGATACTACGACCCTGATTCTGCTAGGTTTACCCAGCAAGACCCGATAGGGTTAACGGGTGGGATAAACCTTTACCAGTATGCCCCGAATGCGCTGGGGTGGGTGGATCCTTGGGGGCTTACTAAGATTCATATTGGTTATGTTTTTCGAGCTCTGACTGAAAGCCAGAAGAAATGTGCTATGGCTGGTGAACATATAGAACCAAAAGATCCTTATGCAGAATATACAGTTCAAGAGCATGTTGAAAACGGTAAGCTAAATACTCAATTTATATCTACAACAAAAAAAGAAAGTACTGCTGATTTTTATAATAAAAAAAATAGTAAAGTAAAAATTGATCTTTCAAAAATTCCTGATAGGAATATTGTTGATGTAAGTAAAGGGCAAGGTTTGTCTGGAAAAGCTTCCCGATATGCCAGGAAAGATCAAGAAATGCTACTTATTAATGGTATTCCCAGTGACTCTTATGAGATTGTAAAATGAAAAATGAACTGAATAACCAATTGATCACTCTTGAACGTAAATTAAATGAATCGTATGAGCGAGATTTCGACTCTGACGAGGAAGAATATAATGAAAATAAAAAAATAAAAACTGAGTTAGCTGACTTTATTATAAAATCCCACCAATATGGTGAGTTGGACTTAGTAGAGGCTGCGGTGAAATTTCTTTTTGACAACACTGGTTGTCAAGAAGATTATGAAATTTTAGAGCAGGTGATTCAACCGTTACTTAAATTAAATATTCTTAATCAGGATTTAATTAAAATGTATCTAAGTTGCTCTCCACTAGCAAGGTGGGAATAAGTTATATTTAAATTATTGTTTTTATGAGCATTGAGTTTGATAAACTATAAGATTAAGAACCAATGTTTAGATTTGCTTCACAAAAGCATGTTTAAAAATTCTAATATGTTAAATAAATTTATTAGTTAGCCAAGAAAAAGGTCATCTTAAAAAATTATGCAACAATATATTTTTTGGTAGCAATAATGCTATAACCTTCACTCTATGTTTCAAATATATTCTAGTGGTTGGATGCGTCGGGTTTATTAACTGTGAAAGATAATTGGAATGACTTTCAAAAGAAGTATAATAAACAGTAATTTACTTTATGAGCTTAGACGTCTATGGTCTATGGTTTGTGTAGAAAACAAGAATGAAGTGAATTAATTATCATAAGAGAAAACTCTGATTCATGGTGGCCTGGAGGATACATTTATACTTATAAGTAAATCAATATATTATTCTTGTTGTGATTAAGTTATCCATTTTTTTTAAATAATCCAATAGGTTTTGATAAAATCAATGATAATAAATATTGAAAGCTCAAGTAAAATTAAAAGGTGCGAAAAGGTCATGAGAATAAAGTTTGTAAAATAGATTCTCAAAAGATTGCTTAATATCCTTTTATATTACCAACGAGAAAATATACTTGCTTGCTATGAGTCAGGTTTAATTAGGGTTTTTAGAAAAACGATGTATAGATATTATTACGGAATAGCAGAGTGTTTTTACTATGAATGAAAACGTGTAAAATTAATACTGAATTCTTTATCTCCGAAGTTGTTACATCAATATGTGGTTTTTGAAGATGTAAAAAGTTTTTAGCTAATTAAAAAAGATCGCAAAAGATTGATTGAAGAAATGGATGTTCATAATGAAAATGTCAAAAAGGCAGGGGAGTAATTATTGGTTATCTTTCGCTTCAAAAAAGCCTTAGTAATAGCAATGATGAAAAAGTATGTGTTTTGAGTAGTTATGACAAAAATATAGCTTTGATTTATATTTAAACGAATTAACAACTCAAGCTATTGGCATTGCGATTGTTAAAACTAGAAAGAAAAGTAAAGAAGAATTAAAATGGGAAAGGGAGGTCTTAGATTTAAAACATCCTTGACTCAATGTATGAACATTGATTTTGGCTCGATAACGCAATTTTTGGTGCATTGAGCAACTGATATGAGTTAAGAAGTAAAAGAGATATATGACTTAAAAATTTGATAATGCTCTTAGACGACTCATTGTTACTTTTAATCCTCGCGATGAAGAAATCTATCGCAGTTGGGACAGCCTCGGTCGTGCTGGATGGCGTGGTCACGCGCTATGAATATATGGGAATCTTATAAATCTGGTTCATTTCCAACATAATAAAAAGCCGGGAGCTATCCTAAGGATTCTTCCGGCTTTTAATTTCTAACTGTTCTAACTCTTTATATTTTAATATGAAGTTTTTACTAGTTGTGAAAAATATAATTAGTTTATTGGCTAAGTACTAATTACGCTCTGCCTTCTGCAAGGTTTACCCAGCAAGACCCGATAGGGTTGGCGGGTGGGATAAACCTGTACCAGTATGCCCCGAATGCGTTGGGGTGGGTGGATCCTTGGGGTTTGGCGAAGTGTTCTCCTAATAAGAAAACAACATATGAAAGTGTTAGTCGACGAGATGCATTTAGACAAGCAAAGCGCGATGCCGGAGTTCCTAATTATTAAAAACCTTTCGAAGTAAGTCGTGTACCATTAGGTAATGGATATGAAAGTCTTGTTACTTATAAAAATGGGGAAATAGTTCAGACACTTCAATATCATTTTAAAGCACGAATGGTTCTACGATTGTTATTCAATAACACAGTTTTGGGCATGCAAAAGCAACATCTTTACATGGTGTCGAACCGCACTTTAATGTGAGAATAACAGACCACTGAGAGTGGCGAGATATTAAACAGCAGTACTGCGCCTGGTGCTCATGGCCATTATAATTTTCCATGAGGTTTCAAATGTGGTTTGAAAATGCTTTAAACAAAGAGAAAATAGTTCATATGCTTGGAGGTGAACTAAACATTGATTGTGTTGAATTTATAGGCTTTAACTTCAATGAAGTTTCATCTCTAAAAATTACGTTAGTAATAAAAGGGCTTCCCCATATATACCCTAAAAAATGGGATGAAGAATATAACAATGCTTTAATATTAACATTAGGTCTGGTGGGTGTTAAAAAGTTGAGAATCGAAGGTAGTCAGATAAATTTCTTCTGCTCACCCAAAATTAATAGTACTGCAGAACATTCAGACATAAGTATCAAGAGTGAAACTTTTGATTTTTATTGTGAATCACAGATTATTAATATAGTAGCCATAAGCCCCTACTGCGATGAACGCTGGGATTAAATCGTTTGGAAATAAAAAATAATTCTTCAGAATTAGTTATCTCCCTACTTAACTCGCACTTTTGCGCATTACTACCTTCAACATAGTGTTGGCAGATTCAGGGTATCCCGTCGGGCAAACCAGCTACGACAAGATTCGTATGGGAAGGGTTCCGACTGCTGCAGGAAATCCGCGACGAGGTGCCGCTGACCTACGTGTACAGCGACATTGGCAGCTATGACCCGCTGGCGCGCATCGACGGCACCGATTCGCCAGAGATCTTCTGGTTCCACAACCAGCCAAACGGCTTACTGGAACGGATGACCGACGTGGAGGGTAATCTGCTCTGGGAAGGGCAGAGCAGCGCGTGGGGAAAACTGCTGCGAGAAACCACCCTGCAAGGTCCGGATTATTCGCAAAATATCCGCATGCAGGGCCAGTATCTGGACAGAGAGACAGGCCTTCACTACAATCTATTCCGATACTACGACCCTGATTCTGCTAGGTTTACCCAGCAAGACCCGATAGGG
>CAWUIY010000236.1:0-7379 GCA_963922555.1 uncultured Serratia sp.
AACGAACTCGAGCTTCAGGCGTTGGCAAAAAACCTTGGCCGCGTTGACAATATTGTGGTCACTGCTGGCTCACAGGCTCCCGCCGGTCCCCTCGCATCACTGGATTTATCTGCCGCTAAACAGGCGTTTGATACCAAGTTCTGGGGCAGCCTTGCGATTGCTCAGCATCTTGGTCATTTGCTTAACCCAGGCGGCACGCTGACCTTTACCAGCGGTTTCCTGGCGCGCCGAACCGTGGCCGGTACCATCGTGAAAACAACCATCAATGCGGCCCTTGAGTCAGCGGTTAAAATATTGGCTAAAGAGTTATCCCCGCTTCGCGTTAACGCCATTAGTCCGGGACTGACTGACACGGAAGCCTATGCGGCGATGGAACCCGCAGCCCGCCAGCAAATGCTGGAAAAATCCGCCGCGTCTCTACCGGCACAACGCTGGGGACGCGCTGAAGATGTGGCTAAAGGCTATCTTTTTGTCATCGATAACCCCTTTGTTACCGGATCTGTCATTGATATAGAAGGCGGCGCGCTGGTCAGCTGATGGTTTTTTGCTTTTATAACCTCCCGCAACCTCACATTGCGGGAGGTTTACCCCTTTATCAAAATTCCCTCCTAAAACCCTGACTTTTGTACTTGTACAAAGCACCATTAACCCTGCAAAGGCTGTGGCATAAGGGATTATTGAAAAGCTGCACGACTTTACCCCGCCTTCGATTAAGTTTTTATAATTACTCAATCTTTTCATTGGTCTGCTGTAGGTTTTTTAACAAAATCGTCGTTGTTTTACCCAAGTATAGCCTGTGCTAAGACTCTTACCATATGCTATAAGTGCATGAAAAATATGGTTTTTTTATTTGTCCTTTTGTGGCAGACTAGCCGCCTCTTTTAACTAATAGCCTTTTTTATCTTTTAAAGGCGCTACTGGTCTGTTTTATGAACACATACGCAATCCTTATATTAGCTTTTGGCATGTCCATGGACGCCTTTGCTGCCGCTATTGGCAAGGGAGCTTCATTGCATCGCCCACCGCTGAGAGATGCGCTGCGTACCGGTTTAATTTTTGGCGTTATCGAAGCGATTACGCCAATCATTGGCTGGGGCATTGGCCTTGCCGCCAGTCAGTTCATCATGAGCTGGGACCACTGGGTGGCTTTCGTACTGCTGCTGATCCTGGGCGTGCGTATGATTGCCGAAGCCTTTAAAAAAGATAACGTCGAAGAGAGTGATACTCCTAGCCGCCACGGGTTCTGGCTATTAGTCACCACCGCCATCGCCACCAGCCTTGATGCAATGGCGGTTGGCGTAGGTCTGGCCTTCCTGCAGGTCAATATTCTGGTCATGGCCTTAACTATCGGCGCGGCAACCACCATTATGGCAACAGCAGGTATGCTGCTTGGCCGCTTCCTTGGCGGCGCTATCGGCAAGTGGGCAGAAGTACTCGGTGGCGTCGTGCTGATTGGTATCGGCACCTCTATCCTGATTGAGCATCTTGGCTTGCTGAAATAACGCCAGATAATACTTTCCCGACAGGAATGCATTGATTCAAAACCGGTAATGGAATTTATCGTTTTCCATAACGATACTTTCAGGTGGCACTCACCCTACAAAGCCTGTGCCACTCTGAAAATAATAATGATGGAGAAAATGATGAACCACATCCGACAATATTCCTGTCGCCGGCGAACGCTGGTAATGGGAATGGCGGCGCTCGGCGTTATGGTTAGTCTCGATAAACGCGTTTTAGCTGCCGCAGACAATAGCGAAATCAGGCGTTTTGACGTTCCTCCCGGCGCATGTGACTGCCACCACCATATTTACGATCCGCGTTTCCCCACCCTTCCCGGTGCCAAACTTACCCCTCCTCCCGCTACTGTCAGTGATTACCGGCAACTGCAACGCAAGCTTGGCACAACCCGTGATGTCATCGTCACCCCTTCTGCCTACGGTACCGATAATCGCTGCCTGCTGGACGCCCTGCAGCAAATTGGTGATTCGGCACGCGGCATTGCGGTGATCGATACGACAATCAGCGACAGTGAACTGGAAAAATTGCATCATGCGGGAGTGCGTGGGATCAGAGTGTTATTTGGCCGCACCAATCCGGTTCAGCCCAGCGATATCGAGCCGCTAGCGCAAAGAATCAAGACGTTAGGCTGGCAGATGCAGTTTTATATGCCCGCGCCGCAGCTTGCCGCACTGTCAGACGTGCTGGTCAAATTGCCGACCACGGTGGTTATTGATCATATGGGGCACATTCCGCAGCCGCAGGGGCAAAACTCTGCCGCTTACAAAACCGTGCGCCGCCTGCTCGATAGCGGCAACGGCTGGGTTAAGGTTTCGGGTGCTTATATGGATACCCAACTCGGGCCGCCTGACTATGCCGACACCTCGGCCATCGCTAAAAGCTATATCGCAGCCGCGCCAGAACGCGTGGTGTGGGGTTCGAACTGGCCTCATCCCGCCGCGCAGGCCGGTGAAACGCCCCTGCCGGATGATATGATCCTTTTTAATTTGCTTAAAAACTGGGCGCCATCCCCCGCGTTACGTGAACAGATCCTGGTCAAGAATCCTGAGGTCTTGTTTGGATTTGATAAGCAGAGCCGAAAATCGGCCATGAAAAGTGCCTGATCTTCAGCATTTTTCGGCCATGGTAGTTGCTTCAATATCTTTTCTGAAAATCTCTAGCTGCTGGCCGAGCAGCAGAATATTTAGCCAACACCGCCAGCAGCGTTATTTCTGGGCATCTGGGAACCCGTCTGACTATTGTTATCGGCTTACTTATCGCTACAGTAAATTATACCTGCCTCGCGTTGCTGACTTATCAAGATGCTTCGTATTTAACTTTTGTCTGCTTTCTGTTTCTGATGACGCTCGGCGGCGGAATAGCGACTCCGGCTATTATCGCCTCCTGCCTGCACAGTGTCCCTCCAGGAAAAACCGCAACGGCCTCTGCGGCAATCAGTGCCATGCGCCAAACTGGCGCGGCTGTTGGCGTTGCTCTTTTAGGTATGTTGGTTACCGGTACTCACTTCCCCATTAATATCGGAGCCAGCGTTGGATTTTCATTCGCAGCAATAGGGATGCTTTGCGCCGCGTGGTGGGTGGCAAAGGGCAACAAATGACAGAATGATTGCTATCGACTGTTCGTTCACCCGTTTCTCTTTCTAAAAAATAAACTTCCTTGTTTTAGCGGCACTTAACGCATTTGGGGGCTTTAAGCGCCGATCCTGCTGCTTTCCAAAATCTGCAAACCATGATTATACTGTATGCATAACCAGTACAATCATGGAGTGCCATTATGAATTTTTTACCCGCAGCAATTTCACCAGAAGAGCTTAACCTCCCCCTTTATCAGGAACTGGTACAGGCGGGATTTCCCAGCCCGGCGCAGGACTATGTTGAAAAGGGCATCGATCTTAACAAGCTATGTGTCAATCACCCGGCCGCGACCTATTTTGTCACCGCAACCGGCCTGTCAATGGTCGATGCCGGGATCTACGAGGGTTCGATGCTGGTCGTGGACAGAAGCCTTACCGCTAAACACGGGGATATCGTCATTGCCACCGTAGCCGGGGAATACACCGTTAAGCGTCTTTGTACTCATCCTTTCGTCAAACTCGAACCAATGAATCCTGATTTCCCGCCGATTATTCCTCACGAAGGAGGCGACGAGCTGGAAATTTTTGGCGTCGTGACTTTTAGCATTAACGGGTTTCAATAATGTTTGCCCTCGCCGACGTTAACTCCTTTTATGCCAGCTGTGAGGCGGCGTTTCGGCCCGACCTTAAAGGTCGTCCGATTGTGGTTTTATCCAATAACGATGGCTGCGTGATTGCCCGAAACCAGGAGGCTAAACAGGCGGGGATCAAAATGGGCGCACCCTATTTTAAAGTGCGTCGTGAATGCGAACAGCATAACGCCGTGATTTTCAGCAGCAACTATGCGCTCTACGCCGACATGTCTCATCGCGTGATGCTTATCCTTGAAGAGATGGCACCCGCCGTTGAGATTTACTCGATCGACGAAGCATTTTTAGACCTCACAGGCGTCAGCCATTGCAAAAACCTTGAAGAATTTGGCAGAGAAATCAGGGAAAAAGTCTACAAATGGACAGGGCTAACCATCGGGGTCGGCATTGCTCCGACGAAAACATTGGCCAAGCTGGCTAACTTTGCGGCGAAAAAATGGACAAAGACAGAAGGCGTGGTGGATATTTCATTGCTGGCACGCCAACGTAAACTTATGGCTCAGGTGGATGTCAGCGAGGTCTGGGGCGTCGGCAGAAGGATCTCGAAAAGATTAAATGAGATGGGAATAATGACGGCGCTGGATCTTGCCGATGCACCAACGAGCCTTATCCGCAAACATTTTAGCGTGGTACTGGAAAGGACAGTGCGCGAACTGCGCGGAGAGCCATGCCTGGCAATGGAAGAACTTATTCCAACTAAACAACAGATTATCTGCTCACGATCGTTTGGTGATCGCGTCTCGCAGTATGAATTAATGCGCGAAGCCATTTGCAGTCATGCCAACCGCGCGGCAGAAAAACTCCGCAAGGAGCATCAATACTGCCGCCATATTTCCGCGTTCGTCAAAACCAGCCCCTTTACACCGGGGGAAGTTTACTATGGCAATATCGGTTCGACGCGCATTGAAACTCCGACCCAAGATACGCGAGACATTATTGCCGCCGCAACGAAATGCCTGGATGCTATCTGGCAAGAGGGCCACCGTTTCCAAAAATGTGGCGTTATGTTGGGGGACTTTTATAGTCAGGGCATTGCCCAACTCGGCCTGTTTGATGAACACCCTCCTCGCCCAAAAAGCGAGCAGCTCATGGCCGTGCTCGACGATATCCACCAAAAAGGTAAAGGGCGGATTTGGTTTGCCGGGCAAGGTATGACCCAAAGCTGGGAGATGAAGCGAGAGATGCTTTCTCCGGCCTACACCACGCGATTTGGCGAACTGCTACGGGTACAACTCAAGTAATCTCGAACCTGTATGTAAAGGGTAAGCGCCCTCACTGATCGTGGTTTCTCTGCTCAAAACAGCCCCAACCTCACCATCATGGTGCAGCCATGGATCATCCCTGCGGCCATAACCGGTAATTTATATTCCTTTCGACAGATGGCCCCCAAGGCTTAAATAGAAAAAATACCTCTATTTTTTAGATGGTTACCCGCAACTGATGATTTAATTATCAAGTATGGCATTCTTCATGCATTTTAAAATCATAATGCCATTATGAAAATGTGCATTTTTAAGTAGCGTCACGTGAATAAGGGCATTCCCTGACAAAGAATGGCTTTGCGCTTTTTTTAACCGTGGAGGATTACCTGTGACAACAAGTGCGATGAACCAAGCTAGCAAAATGAAACCTGTGCACCTAAAGATGTTGGCAAGCTCGGTATTGCTTTTACTGGGTTTTAGCAGCATGGCATCGGCGGACGAACTGGCAGACGTGAAAGCCAAAGGCCAACTGGTCTGTGGGACACTGTCAACGGCAGAACCTGTTGGCTTTGTCGATGCCAAAACTCGTCAGGTTGTCGGTTTTGACGTCGATATCTGTCAGGGCGTTGCCGACCAGTTAGGGGTGAAAATGGTCCAGAAGACCCTTTCCGTTGAGGCTCGCATCCCTGAATTAGAGGTGGGCCGTGTTGATATTCTCTCTGCAGCAATGGGTTACACTGTCGATCGAGAAAAACAAATCGACTTCTCGTCGTCACACTTCCAGAACCCATTAAAAGTCCTGGCACCGGCAGCAGCGGGATATAAAACGCTTGCCGATCTCAATGGCAAACGCGTTGCAACCGCAGCGGGATCGGATTCCGAGTATTACATTCATAAATACTTCCCGAAAATTACCGTAGTGACCTATCAGGATGCCCCTTCCGCATTTCTGGCTTTAGAACAGCGAAAAGTGAGCGGCTATGCCTCTTCGCAAACGGCAGGCGTGCGCTATCTTCAGGCTGGTAAAGGTAAGTTTGCCTTTGTTGATCAAGCTATTGCCTGGGAACCCAATGCGCTGGGTATAAGAAAAGGCCAACCTGCATTTTTAGCGGCGGTAAACAATGCGCTGGCAAATATGGAAAAAAGCGGTCAGTTAGAAGCTATCTGGAATAAATGGCTAGGCGATAAGACTATTTATAAAATGAAACGTGTTTATAAATTGGAGCCTATTTCTCAGGTCAGAGACAGTGCCAAATAATTTATTACAGGCTTAGCATATAACGATGTAATGACTGAATGGCGCAAGTTTTTAACGTCTAAAAAATGAATCTGACTTTATACCCTACGCACACTGATTCGTCATAATCAGCTGTTATACCTGCGCCCAGGAGTAAGTTTAATGATAAGTTTTGACCCATTTTCATTACTGCAAGGTCAGTATTTGCAATGGATAATATCCGGCATTGAGACCACATTAACGCTATTTTTCCTATGCCTTATTTCAGGCTTTATTTTATCACTATTGCTCACGACTATGCGCATCTCTGGCATAGCGCCATTGCGCTGGGTGGTCGTTATTTATGTCGAATACCATCGTAATGTTCCAGCGCTGGTTCAATTATTATTATGGTATTTCGGGGTTTCTGCCATTCTCCCCGATGCCGCAGCAGACTGGGTCAATCAGCACGGCAGTGAATTTCTCTTTGCTTATATTGCATTGACTCTTAACGCAGCGGCTTTTATGTCGGAAGACCTGCGCAGCGGTCTGCGTGCTGTCTCAAGCGGACAAATGGAGGCCTGTCGAGCAATGGGCCTGACTTTTTCTCAGGCAATGCGGGACGTTATTTTGCCGCAAGCCATACGAATCTCGATCCCTCCACTGCTGAGTCAGTCGCTGTCCCTTTATAAATCCACCAGCCTGGCTATGGCAATTAGCGTGATGGAACTGACCTATGTCGCCAAACAAATTGATAATGAAACGTTTAGAACTTTTGATGCTTTTGCATTGGTATCAATAATTTATCTGATTGGCTCGTTCCTGATTTATTGCGCAGGTTTCGCCTATAATCGCTTTGTTGTCCAGACCGGGGGGCGATGAAATGCATGACATGCTGAATATCTTTATTAATTATCATGATTTAATTCTAATGGGGAGTTATCCCACAGGCCCGATTGGCGGACTCGCGCTTACGCTTTTTATGGCGGCGGCGGGCCTGGTTTGTGCCTTTCCTCTCGCAATCCTTATTGGCATCGCACGAACCAGCAAATATAAGATTATTTATTTACCCGTGACTTTTTTAAGCAGCATTATTCGTGGCTTGCCTATTTTAATGCTGGTATTTTGGTCTTATTTCGCCGTACCGCTGATTTCCGGGCACTCTATTTCTGGCACAAAGACGCTCATTGTCGCGCTGGTCATTTATGAAATGGCAT
>CAWUIY010000237.1:0-7321 GCA_963922555.1 uncultured Serratia sp.
GGTGTTCACTAGGGAGGCCAGGAGCGATCACAATAAACTGAGAAAAATGTGTGAAGATGTGAATCAGTTCATCCTGCCGGAAAAAAATCAAAGAAAGGACCGTTCACATATCAAAAACCCACCATCCTGTTCACTCAAAATATCTTAAGTAAACGGTGTTAACCCTGCTGAGGGTAATGTATTGAATAAAATTCTTTATTGAGAATCGGCAGAAACTGTGGGAGTATTTCGGTGTTCACTTCCCACACATAATTATTAAATTGAAGTTATTCAGCTTTTTTACTTTACCCCATGGTTTGATTTTTATACTAATAACTTGATATTAATTAGCGATCAATGGAAACTTTAATTATAAAAAGGAAAGGCAATGGAAAATATTAACTCTGCTCAAGGTTCTTCATCTTTTAAAATTATTAATCAAATCCAGGGGGTAGACAATCTATCATCAGTGGGTTCTGCTTTGAATTATTTAACCCCAGAGATACTTTCTGCTGCGGAGAGTGATTTAAATAGAATTGAGCTTTGGGATTCTGAGTCTATGCAACTTGTACCCTTTCTCGCCGTATTTCTTCCTTCAACGGGAATTAATTCGATAGATATTGAGGATCAAAATGGTCAAAATTTATTATCAGTTAGCACTAACTCCCTGGGAGCAGGTGTAAAGCTTTCTATCCAGATGTATCGTAATGAAAATGGGCTCGCTATTTTTAGACCAAGAGTTGGAAATCAATTCTAAAATATACCGATAGAAAAATATGGTGATAGTTTCGTTATTGCTTTAATGTGCAGCCAATATCAGTGTCTTCCTTCAGAGATATCAATCCGAGATATTATTTATTTTCGACAAGATCTGAGTAGTGCACTGAGTGAACCTGGCTGTGAGGATTTTATTAACAACCAATTTCAGCCGTGGTTGATTCCGAGTGAATTGCGAAATATGTTACCTCGCGGCAGAAACGATAGTACTGAAAATGAACTCGTTAACGAGGGATATACTATTATTGCTCGTGGGCAGGATGTGTATAGTCAGTTCCCTCAACTTAGAGAATCATTAATTTTAATAGATAATATACTGACTCGTTTGTTCAATAATAGCGCCACTTCTCATCAAGCGATCAATTATGTTGTTGCGGCTCAATTAGGTATAGATATTCAGAGCGTTAGTCAACAGATGTTAGATTTAACGTTAGAACGAATGACGGTTTATCATGCTACGGTGAGGCGTTACCTTAATGAAGACGCGAGCCAGTTTTTACTATCAAATCCTATTACAGATCGGTCTGATATCTATGCGCAGGCCTTTCCAGGTGATGTTGATAGCAGGGTAATGTTCATAACAGACATTCTTGAAAAACCTCAAGTAAAAATTTTGCAGACTGTAGCGCATGAAATCAGTCACATGATACCAAAAGGCTGGGGAACTCATGATTATTATTACGTGTTAGGGTTGGGAGTGCCTGATGATATTAGGACGAGCTCAGGTCTATTATCTGCGATGATCTATGAGGCTAATCAAGCCACTTCTGCTCCTGGTTTAGAGGAAATGCTGTTATCAAATATCATTGATTCTATGAATCTCAACCTGCAAGTTCCCTGTGAGGATATGAGTGAAAACGAACTGACCGCATTATTAGAAGGCATAAAGTACAATGTCTTGGATGAAGAGAATTGGCATCGATTTATTTCCAATTCTTCTGCTGAAGGGGTTCCCCTTGAATGGCTAAATGAAATAAAAGATAAAATCGAGAATAAGGGCGTTTGGAGATATCTTAGATGGGCCGTTAAAAATGAAAAGCTGTCACCAGCACAGCTGGTTGAGGCATTGAGAAATGACAAGCTTGCGATGTTGAGGGTCATTTTATTTAATGCAGATACATTCGTCTTAAATCTATGGGCAACGTCTGAAAGCGAGGTTAACCGTTTTTTTAAACTTCACGGTCTAAAAATGCTTAATCCAGCTCAGTCTGAAACCAGTATCGACGCAGGCTCACAGGTTAGCTCTACCGCAGAAATTAATTACCGAAGTCTTGCAAATCCTGATCAACTTAGCTCTTATCAAGGTTACCAGGCTCTTGAAGATCTCGCATATGCTCTATCACGTAGTTTGAAAACCGGAACTGATACCCCTGACTCTGCAGATATCGCTTCGCTCAGAAAATTTTTAGCAGATTTTGGTGGTTCTATAGCCAATGCCCTAGGCATCTACGGAAATCATCTCCCTATCAATTTTACTCTTTATCTCGGTACGCTAAAACATTTGTTAACCATCAATCCTAATTATTATCTAAAAATTTTAAGTCTAATTGTTCCTGCAAAAGAAAGTGATGAACAGGGGATTCTTGATCAGATGGGAGACCGGTTTTGGATTGACGGTAAACTTATTGCCTGGCAACAGTTACTGCATTCATGTCTGGTGCTCTGTAGTCCTGAAGAGAAAATGCATTTTCTGCCACTCTTTACCTCGACACCGGCAGCAGAGCGTTTTTTTAATTCCCTCTCGCAACAGATCAATGATCCCACCCGAATAATGTGCCCGCTAACCAGCTATGCATTAAAAACCATGGTTAATGATGGATTAATACCATCAAGTTATCCGATATTTCACATCATAAATAATCTTGATAATCCTATTCATGAACCTCGTCAAACTGGGTTAGATGACATTTTAACCTATACACAAAACAATCAACTGCAATTTGCCGGGCAATATATTAACAGTCTGGGGCGGGCAGATTTTCTTTGCGGACTGGCGCGGCAGATGCAAGAGTATGTTGTGAGTGAAAATGACGAGCACGATACCGAGTTGTATTTTGACCCCAATGGAAGTAGTGTTTTAAGCAATCATCCTGAGTTATCAGATAACCAAATAGTTATATTATTACGTAATAATCAGTTAGCAGTTTGGCGGCAAATGGAAACTCGATTTGAAGTTACAGCGACAGATGAATTGGCTACTGCCGATAATATGGAGATTCTCGAAGCCGCTGCACGGCTTATTCATGGAGTAGTGCCGGACAGTAATTATAGGTCTAATCTAATTAATGGGTTTATTAATATTGCACATAGCGGTTTTGTAGAGTGCGAAAATGAATCTCCTGCACATTCGATACATTTAACCTCTGAATCTAAAAGTAAAGCAGTGTCTGCAAAAACATTTAATAACACGGGGAAAATTCGTAATCAACTCGATAAACTTTCCATAAGATTAACTCAGGATAAAACAACTCTTTTTAACACGCTAAAATCCTCACCAATGAATAAGATAAAAGCACTCTAGTTAGGTTGAACGATCAAAGTATTGGCGTATTGGACTTTGCATCTAACCCTGATATTGCATCGATAGTCAGAAATGTTAGAAGTATAGAAAGTAATATCAGCAGGATTAATAGTGATGCTCCAATAAACGATCAGCTGAGTTTGCTTTCCTCTTTACCTAATAATTTTCATTTGATTCGTGAGCACGCCGAGAACCTACAACTAAGCATGCAGGCCCAAAGAACTATTAAAAGAAAGCGCGGTGATGATGATGATGATCATACCCGTCAGGCTAAAAAATTGAAGAAAGCGGCGGAGCGGGGGCTGCGCACCACGTTAAGAGCAAGAGGAAAAATTCACTCACTGACCAGCAGTTCGATTGACAGACATACAGTGGCCAGTCAAATAAAAGTCATTAGTCAGCAGTTTATGCCTGTGCCTGAACCTGCTGTTCCAACAGCAACAGGATTTGGCGGTTTTCTTGCCGCTGGATTGGCAATGGCAGCTGAAGCAGTGGCGTTTAACGAAGAGCGAAATTTTGAATATGCTCAAAGAGATGAGATTAGAGCGAGAGAACATCAGCAGCAATTAGCCGAAAAATATGCCGATCGTGAACAGGCAATGGTAGAGAATAGTGAAATGTCGCATTATTTTAATATTTCGTTAGAAAACGATAGGCAGAGAAGTAAAGCTAAAAAAGCACGACAGGAGACTGTTATTTATCCTTCTTTGGAAAATGTCAGTACAGAGGTTGGTAATGAGGCGGTTACCCTAACACCAGCAGACTATCTAGACCCAGAAATGGCAGAGTTAGTGGATAATGTCGTGGTTGTTCAGGATGATAATGACGTGAAAGAAGCATCTGAAATTGTTGAGACACGCTATGAATATGATCAGCTAGAGTCAGAATATGTTAACCCAATTTCGATTAGGCGAGAGTATGCAATAAACGATAATGTCAATGGTTCAGTGACTATGACCTTACCAGCGGAAACTTTGCGCGCCAGTAATTTATCGAGAGAGGCGAATTATAGAAGCATTCAAACACCGGTAGAAAGTCATACTCACCGCGAAAGTCATGCCAATCCAAGAATTATGACATTGTCAGATTTATCTCCTCAAGGCAAGGCCGCGGAGGAACGCCGTAGAAGAGAGCAATTCGACGCTAATGCCAGACGTAGGACTGCGGCCGATTTCCCGTTTTTTAAAAGTACATATAATGATCGAAACGTAACTCAAAACCCCAGATTTATGACCGTTTCAGACTTGATAGCTCGTGAAAGAGATAAAGCGAATAAAGAGAGGGAAGAACGAGTTATTAAACGATTTGAAACTTTGCAGATAACGCCACATAGCTATAAAAAAGACCCCGCCGATCGCCCACCCACTACACCAGCGCCAGTTTCGAGTCATCCGCTGCCATCAACTTCGCGGCTGGCCTTCTCAGCTGAGAACCGTTTAGGCTCAGTAATTAGACCTGCGGATAAATGGCAATCTTCGTCTTCCTCTAAAACTGATGCATCCCGCCTTGCCCATCAGACGATGGTGGCCATATCCCAAAGGCGAGCGATACATTCTGCTGCTGATCAATCCTCAGAGTTCAGGCAACAGATTAATGAACAATTAGAAAATAGCAGCAGGTCACCCTTGTTAGAACAAACCAGGCATCAAACTGAAAATAACCAAACTCAGCGAATGCAACGAGGTGCATTTATGGCAGAGCAAAGGCAGAAAGAGTTGGCTTCTAAGGTTGGAAAGCACAACACTCATAAATAGCTTTGCAAGCTATTGTCTATTTTCAAGCCTTGTCTTTTAAACAGCAATTATTGACTAAATTTTGGTGTAATTGCTTATAATAAAGAGGCTTAAGTGATGTTTAATCACTAAACAAGCTGGTTAAACGGTCGATAACTTTAACCAGCTCTGACCTTGGCAGGGCAAAATTAAGTCGCATAAAACCTTCACCGTTAATGCCAAATTTGAGCCCGCTGTTAAGTAGCAGACCGGCCTTTTTAATCAAAATATTCTGCAGTTCGGAATGGGATAAACCACTTTTTCGAAAATCAATCCACGCCAGATAGCTTCCTTCGGTGCGAAACAGCCTCAATTTGGGGATTTTCTGTAACCCTTTTTCGAGTAGCGCATAGTTGGCGAGAAGTGTTTCAAGCAGTGCATCAAGCCAGGGTGCTCCATGACGATAGGCGGAATCACAGGCAATCATGCCCAGCATATTGGGTTTATGTACGCTTAACGCTTCTAATTCCTGGCTTATCCGTTCCCTGAATTCAGCATTTTTAATCACCAGATGAGCAATGGGTAATCCACCCAGGTTGAAAGGCTTGCAGGGGGAGGTAAAGGTAAAGGTGAAATCGGCAAATGATTCCTGGATACCAGCCACGGCGGTATAAGCAATGTTACCCAGAATCAGATCCTGGTGCACATCATCAGAAAGCAGTAACAGGCCATAGCGCTGGCATAGCTCGGCAATCTGCCTTAACTCTTGCTCGCTCCAGACTTTACCTATCGGGTTATGGGGATTACACAGGATAAGCATTCGACTGCGCGGAGTAATGCTGGCCTCAAGGCGGGCGATGTCCAGCGAATAGTGGTGCTCCTGGGCAAACAGCGGCACATCGACAATTTGCCGACCGGTGTGTTTGATGATGCGGTTAAAGGTGCCAAAACCAGGGGAGAGAATAAGCACTTCATCTTCGGGCTGGCTATAAGCCCTAATAATAATCTCCATGGCGCTAATCACTGACTCACAGGGCACAACCCATTGCGGATCGATAATCCAGTTATTACGGGTTGCCTGCCAGCGGCAATACACTTCCAGAAAGTCTGGCTGCCATTCGCTATAACCAAAAATACCGCGCTCCACCGCCTGATGCAGCGCCTGGAGCACCACGGGAGGGGATGTAAACTCCATATCGGCTATCCACAGCGGGATAACTGGCCCAAAAGGGCTTTCGGCCAGTTCACTCACTTCCAGCCATTTAGTGGACTGCTGCAAACGGCGGTCAATGACCGTCTCAAAATCAAACGTGTTACTGGCGGCAGGCGTCAAGGGTTTGCTCCTGTTATGTAGCCTATATCAATGCTTAGCGCTGAGTTCTGCCCTGTAGTGTATAGATATTTTATAGGTAATTCCCCCTTCGACTCATAAAGGGGGAATGATGTTGTCAGGTTAACTCACAAAGTGTTTAACGACTCTCACCGGCAGTGACTTATAAGAGGGGGTACCGCTTTCCTTATCGATGTAATTCAACGGGATCAGAATGTTAGCCTCCGGGTAATAGGCACCTACAGAACCGGGCGCGATGTTATAGGCAATCACCGTAATATTTTCAAGACGCTGGTTGCTGCCTGGAACCAGCGTCTCGATATCAACCAGATCGCCATGCTCAAGCCCGCGCGCCTCGAGATCGATATCATTCATAAACAGAATATCCCGGCGGCCAAAAACGCCACGATAACGATCATCCATCGCGTAGATCGTCGTATTGTATTGATCGTGGCTGCGCAGGGTAATCATCCGCAACATATCTTGATCTTCAATAAATGCGTCTTCGGTAATCCCATCAAACACGGAGAAAATGGCTTTACCTGTTGGCGTTGGCCATTTACGTTCTGTCGGCGGAAGAGGCATGCGGAAACCATTAGGCGCGGCAATCCGCTCATTGTATTTATCAAATCCCGGAATGGTCTTTTCAATGAGATCGCGAATAATGGTGTAATCACCTGCCAGCTCGAGCCAGGGAACCTTAGTTTGCGGCAGCGTTGCTTTAGCCATGCGCGCGACAATGGCTGGCTCAGACAGCAAAAATTCGGACGCAGGTTTTAGCTTGCCCGAGGAGGCGTGAACCATCGACATCGAGTCTTCTACCGTGACTGACTGACGACCGCTCTCCTGCAAGTCCAACTCGGTACGCCCTAGGCAAGGAAACACATAGGTCTCTTTCGCAACTAAGAGGTGAGAACGATTCAATTTGGTACCCACGTGCACGCTCAAATCCAGCTTTTGCATGGCGGGGAAGCATTTTTCAGGATCGGGCAGGGCAACGGC
>CAWUIY010000238.1:0-7304 GCA_963922555.1 uncultured Serratia sp.
ACTACAACCGTCGATTTGGATACGCGAAGCTCATCTAATTCAGTGGCTTTGCCGTCTTTAATCACGCTGGAATAGAGGTCATGAGACACGGCAGAGGCGCCCGCCAGCGTTAAGCCTGCAACCACCGCCAGAATGGTCGCGAACGCTACCGCAGAAATAAAGCCAAGGAAGAAGCTGCCGCCCACTGCATTAGCCAGGTGAACTGCTGCCATATTATTGCCACCAAGCAGCGCGCCGCTGGCATCTTTAAAGGCCGGATTGGCGCTAACCAGCACGATGGCGCCAAAGCCGATGATAAAGGTGAGTATATAAAAATAACCAATAAAACCAGTGGCATAAAATACACTCTTACGCGCTTCTTTGGCGTCATTCACGGTGAAGAAGCGCATCAGAATGTGCGGGAGTCCGGCAGTCCCAAACATCAGCGCCAGACCTAATGACAGGGCCGATACGGGGTCAGAGACCAGTCCCCCCGGACTCATAATCTTGATACCTTTTGGATGTACAGCCACCGCCTGGCTAAACAGCGTATTGAAGTTGAAACCTACTGATTTCATTACCATCACTGCCATAAAAGTTGCCCCTGCCAGCAGTAGCACCGCTTTGATGATTTGCACCCAAGTCGTGGCCAGCATGCCGCCAAACAGGACGTACATCACCATTAGTATGCCGACCAACACCACGGCGACGAGGTAATTCAGCCCGAACAGCAGCTGAATCAGCTTACCTGCGCCGACCATCTGAGCAATCAGATAAAGGGCTACCACGACTAAAGAGCCACAGGCAGAAAGGGTACGGATGGGTTTCTGTTTCAGGCGATAAGAGGCAACATCGGCAAACGTGTATTTACCCAGGTTGCGCAGCCTCTCGGCGATGAGAAACAAAATGATTGGCCAGCCGATGAGAAAACCGATCGAGTAGATAAGACCGTCATAGCCCGAGGTGTAAACCAGCGCGGAGATCCCCAGAAACGAAGCCGCAGACATAAAATCTCCAGCAATCGCCAGGCCGTTTTGCAAACCGGTAATCTGCCCGCCAGCCGTGTAGTAATCATTGCGTGAGCGGGTACGTTTTGAGGCCCAGTAGGTAATGTATAGCGTTGCACCGACGAACAGTACAAACATGATAATGGCTTCAATATTAAGCGGTTGCCGCTGTACAGCCCCGCCAATCCCTTCCGCAGCCCAGGCGCTAGAACTTAGCCCCAGACAGGCCAGAATTCCCAGACGACGGGCGTTCATGGTTGCACCTCGCGGGTGATGTCCGCTGTCAAACGGTCAAACTCACCGTTTGCGCGAAAGACATAAATGCCGGTCATCACGAAGGAAATCACGATTAACCCAACGCCAACGGGAATGCCTCGAGTGATCGTCGCGCCATCGTATAGCGGCGTACCCAGCCACTGCGGCTCAAAGGCGATAAGAAATATAAAAGCGACGTATAACACCAAAGTGATGATGGACAGCAGCCAGGCGAACCGGCTGCGTTTGTGCACCAACTCTTTAAAGCGCGGATTACTTTCAACCTTTTGATAAATGAGATCATTCATCTACGCGACTCCTATGAGGCATTGATTGAGTTCACCGCGCTAAGGCGGCGAAAATTATGACGACGCTTTCATTGATTGTTTTTCTTCTAGCAGTTTATCGACCACGCCTGGGTCGGCGAGGGTTGAGGTATCTCCAAAGTTAGAGGTATCGCCCGCGGCAATCTTGCGCAAAATACGACGCATGATTTTGCCTGAACGGGTTTTCGGTAATGAATCAGTCCAGTGGAGGATATCCGGCGTCGCGATTGGCCCTATTTCCTTGCGCACCCAGTTACGCACTTCGGTATAAAGCTCTGGCGACGGTTCTTCACCGTGATTCAACGTGACATAGGCATAAATTGCCTGACCTTTGATGCTATGAGGGAAGCCAACCACGGCCGCCTCGGCAATTTTTGGATGTGAAACCAGTGCCGATTCGATTTCAGCGGTCCCCAGACGATGTCCGGAAATATTCAGCACGTCATCAACGCGACCGGTGATCCAGTAGTAACCGTCTTCGTCACGGCGTGCGCCGTCACCGCTGAAGTACATGTTTTTAAAGGTCGAGAAGTAGGTTTGTTCGAAGCGCTCATGATCGCCAAACAGCGTACGCGCCTGACCCGGCCAGGAATCGGTAATAACCAAGTTGCCCTCGGTCGCGCCTTCCTGTGGGTTACCCTCATTGTCGACCAGCGCTGGCTGCACGCCGAAGAAAGGCAGCGTTGCAGAACCCGCTTTAAGTTCTGTTGCACCCGGCAGAGGGGTGATCATGAATCCACCGGTCTCGGTTTGCCACCAGGTATCTACGATTGGGCATTCACTATTACCGATAGTTTTGTAGTACCACTCCCAGGCCTCCGGGTTAATCGGTTCGCCCACTGAGCCGAGAATACGCAGCGAGCTGCGGCTGGTGCCCTCAACCGCTTTGTCACCCTCGGCCATCAAGGCGCGGATCGCCGTTGGCGCGGTATACAGAATATTGACCTGATGCTTGTCAACAACCTGAGACATACGGTTAGTGGTGGGATAATTTGGGACACCTTCAAACATCAGCGTGGTCGCGCCTATCGCCAGTGGCCCGTAGAGCAGATAGCTATGGCCCGTTACCCAGCCCACATCGGCGGTACACCAGTAAATGTCGCCAGGATGGTAATCGAAGGTATATTTAAAGGTCAGCGCGGCATACACCAGATATCCGCCAGTGGTGTGCAACACACCCTTTGGCTTACCGGTTGAACCTGAGGTATAGAGGATGAACAGCGGATCTTCGGCCCTCATTTCTACCGCTGGACAATCGGCAGAAGCATTGGCAATCACGTCATGCCACCAGACATCGCGGCCCTCTTTCCATTCGCCTTGCTTGCCGGTGCGTTTATAAACGATCACATTGGTGATGCTCACCACTGCCGGATTTTTCAGGGCATCATCGACGTTTTGTTTCAGTGGAATGGTGCGACCGGCACGCAGACCTTCATCGGCGGTGATGACTAGCTTGGCATTGGAGTCAATAATGCGACCAGACACGGCTTCTGGAGAGAAACCGGCGAAAATCACGGAATGCACGGCACCAATACGCGCACAGGCCAGCATCGCTACGGCGGCTTCTGGCACCATAGGCATATAGATCGCTACGACATCGCCTTTTTGCACGCCGTGGTTTTTCAATACGTTAGCAAACTTGCAGACGTCTTCATGTAGCTGCTTGTAAGTCACCAGGCGGTTTTCAGCATTAGGATCGTCACCTTCCCAGATGATCGCTATCTGATCGCCGCGATCGGCCAAATGACGATCCAGGCAGTTGGCTGCCAGATTCAGCGTGCCGTCTTCAAACCAGCGGATGTCGATATTGCCCGGTGCAAAAGAAGTATTTTTAACTTTGGTAAACGGTTTGATCCAGTCGAGCACCTTGGCCTGCTCACCCCAAAAAGCCTCAGGATCCTCAACAGATTGTTGATAATATTGCTGATATTTCTCGGGTGTAATCAATGCACGTTCTGCAATCGAAGCAGGAATCGGATGCTTATGAGATTGGCTCATTATTGTTCTCCTTATGAATATGTTAATACTATGTCAATCAATAGTTAATTGTAGATGGCTGCCCAGCTTTGTTTGGCTTTTGGGTGGCAGATCACGCAATGTTTAGGCAAGACAATCAGCTAGCCGGGTTGTTTATAAAACGAGCGATTAATTCAACTTTTTTTCGCCTAAAATCAAGCCTGATTTGGCTGCCCAAAGGCAACGTTAGCATAGGGTGCGTGTGGCAACAGTCGAAGCCATCAACCACAGAAAGAGTCTGTCCGTTGAGAACTTCTTCAAGAACATCGTAGGGGCGTCGGCCAGTACCCGCGTCATTAAAACCTTCATGCTTACCTAGCAGCACGGCCGCAACGCGATCAAAAACGCCGTTCAGTTTAAGCATGCTGAACGAGCGTTCGACGGTAGCGATATCTTTTAGGCTGTCTTCAATCAGCAAAACATCTCCCTGTTTAATCTCAGGCATATACGGGCTGCCCCAAATGCCGGATAAAGTATTCAGATTGCCGCCTATCACTCTCCCCGAAATCACTCCCGAACCGATAAATCGGCAGTCATTGTCATAAAGTTTTTTCGGCCGTTCTGGGATCAGCGTATCCCAGTTAAGCTTTTCATCGCTCCAGACCGGTGGCAGAGGATAGGTATAAGGTAGGGTGGGAGGCGTTATCAGTAGGTCAGAGAACGACTGCCAGGTCGTGTCGACCAGAGGGGGGAACTCACCAAACGAGGCGACCAGCGCCGGGCCATAAAAGGTAATCAGGCCGGTTTTGGCATAAATCCCCATCAACAGCGCGGTGGTGTCAGAGTAACCGATGATGATTTTGGGATCGGCTTTAATCGCCTCGTAGTCAATATAGGGAAGCAGCGCGTTGCTATTGGTACCGCCGATGGTCGACATCACGCAGCGAACATTGGGGTCACGCAGCAGTTGGTTTAACTCTTCTGCTCGTTCCTGAATGCTTCCAGCACGATAGAAGTCGGATTTTTGGGTCAGGCTTCCTGCCTGGAGCTTGAATCCTTTGTCCTGCAAAAACTGCCTGGCGCGAGCAAAACGATTAGGCGCGGTGACGGTAACCGGCGACGATGCCGAGAAAAAGCCAATGGTTTGTCCGGGCGTAAGTGATTGAGGTAACAGCGGTTGAGAGGCAATATCCACGGGTTCTCTCCTGACTCCTGGGGACCCTTACCATCGCTTATTCGTTGAAATTCCTCAATCAAAATAGTGTGGCATAGCAGTGTTCGCTCACTCAATAGCCGTCATGAGATCGGCACCGAGAACTCGAAACATGCGCCTTTGCCTGAATTGTCAACCAACGCAATATCGCTGCCGTGCAGTTCGAGTATGCGTTTAACGATCATCAGGCCCAGTCCTCCCGCTCGCCTGCGCCCAGTGCTTAAGATCGAAGGGCGGATAAATAGATCGTCTTTAAGCTCTGCGGCGATCCCCGGACCGCTATCCTTAAGCCGCACCATGACTTTCTCCTCCTGTGGCCACAAGCGAATATCAATCGTGCCGTGATCGGGTGTAAAACGAATGGCATTATCCAGCAAATTAGTCATCACCCGTTCGATCATTGCTAAATCAGCATTAACCAGCGGGATGCCCTGTGTCATATCGGCCTGTAGCGTTAAATGGCGCGTTTCTGCGGTAAGTTCAAATTTCTGATACACGTCCTGCACCAGCTCACACATCGAGAATGGCTCTTTCTGCGGCTTCACCACGCCGTATTCCAGGCGCGCCAGCTCAAACAGTTCCTGCGCTAAACGGCCTACTTTTTTGCTCTGCACCAGTGCAATATTCAGATAACGATGACGATCCTCATCACTCAGCAGGTCTGATTTAACCGATAACGTTTCCAGATAGCCGTGCAGCGAAGTGAGAGGGGTACGTAAATCATGGGAAATATTGGCAATAAATTCGCGCCGCTGCTGGTCCTGACGGGTAAGCCTTTGCCATTGTTCATCAATGCGTTTTGCCATATTGATAAACGCCTGCTGGAGCTGGAATACCTCGTCGCGTTGCGCATTTGGGGCCACTACCGTTTGTGACAAGGCTTGCACTGCCGCCATTCCGCCACTGTCGAGGCTGCTAACCTGTGCTGTGAGGCGGCGAATTGGCCGAGTGACCCAGCGAAATGCAATCGCACCAGCCACCAGACCAAATAAAATGACCAGACCCATCGAGCGAATGGCCATGACAATCGCCGAGTGAAACTGGGCATCACGGTCTAAGGCGCTATATTGATCGCCGAGTAAAACAATATAGATGTAGCCTTGTAATTGCCCGTTGGCGAAAAGGGGAGCAGCGCTGAAAACCTGATGTGACGATTGATCGGCATGGCGTGGGTTATCACCATAAACCGGCATTTTTGCGCCTTTCAACAGCGCTTGCACCGGCTGTAAATTGACCTGAGTCAGTTTCACCGAACCCGCCGGAGCCGCATCGCCAATAATTTTTCCTTGTTTATCGAGCAGATAAACTTCGACGCTCGGATTAACCGCCATCAGCTGATCAAACAAGGTATGGACCGAATCCGTGTTCAGGCCATTTTGGCTCAGTAACGGATTGCTCTCCGCAATGTGCTTGGCCATATCCTGCGACAACCGCTGGATCACCGCCTGGCTGTACTGATTGCTGGAACGAACCTGCAACATCCCCGAAATAGTACAGCAGGCGACCAGCAAAATGATAAACACCAGTGTCAGCCGTTGTGAAAGCGTCATGTTTTTCATCGCCTTACCCCTGAACTTCATCGTTGGACTGCACAAACTTATAGCCCTTTCCCCACACGGTCAGGATCCTGTCGGGTTCTGCCGGATTGGCCTCAATCTTGATGCGCAGCCGATTAATGTGGGTGTTAACCGTATGCTCATAGCCTTCATGCTGGTATCCCCAAACTTGATTTAACAAACTGAGGCGCGAGAAGACTTTCCCTGGATTTTTAGCGAAGAAATACAGCAAATCGAACTCGCGGGGCGTCAGCTCGATACTCTGTTGGTTAAGCAATACTTCACGGGAAAGCGGATCGATAATCAGTCCGCTGGCATTCAACGTGCCAGCATCCATTTGCAGATTTCGGCCCATCGCCTCTTGCCGCCTGAACAACGCCTTGACCCGCGCAACTAACTCCAGCATTGAGAAAGGCTTTGCCAGGTAATCGTCGGCACCCAGTTCTAATCCAAGCACGCGATGGATCTCGCTGGATCGCGCACTGATGATGATAATGGGCGTGTAGCGCGTCATGTTTCTTGCCCGACGACAAATTTCCAGCCCGTCAACGCCGGGTAGCATCAAATCCAGAATCAATGCATCCCAGCCGCCTTTGTCGAGCAGTGCGACCCCCAGATTGCCATCGGGAGCGTGTGTAATCACATAGCCTTCGTCACGAAGATGCAGTGTAAGCAGCTCGGCGATATTGCAGTCGTCTTCAACAATCAGAATTTTTTTATTCTTATCCATTTATCGCGCCCTGAACCGATTAAAGCGTGTACACCTTCCTGCAGTCTACACAAGCTCCTCACCCGGAGTTATCACATTTTGTTTAACTCTGCGTGAGGTCTCGGGGAACAAATCGATTTAATACTGCTTGCATCGAAAGTCGCAGGGCACAGGAGCCGTGGATGACTACTCATATTGATTCGCCTCCGACAGACAGAAAGAAAAAGCCGCTTGTCGTACACGCACTCTGGCTTCGTTTAAGCCATTGGATCAACGCGTTGGCGATTCTGATAATGGTCACCA
>CAWUIY010000239.1:0-7300 GCA_963922555.1 uncultured Serratia sp.
GTAGTCTGGGCAGGTGTAACGCGCATAGTACCAGGACGACTCCATAAAGGTGTCGAAGGTGTCGGTTTCACGCAGGCCTGGAACGCCGTTAACGGTGGTTTTTGCCCACTCAGGATCGGCCTTGATTGGGCTGGTGATGCCGTCCATGACGACGTCTTCCGGCAGAATCACTGGCAGTTGATCTTCAGGAGTCGGGATAACAGTACCGTCTTCCAGAGTGATCATCGGGATTGGCGCACCCCAGTAACGCTGACGTGAAACACCCCAGTCGCGCAGACGATAGTTAACTTTACGCTCACCAACGCCCAGGCTTACCAGCTTGTCAGCAATGGCGTTGAAGCCTTGTTCGTGGTCGAGACCATCGAACTCGCCGGAATGGCACAGCACGCCTTTCTCGGTCATGACTTCGGCGTGTACATCAGGCACGGTGCCGTCAGCGTTCAGGATCACGGCTTCGATAGGCAGATCGTATTTGGTAGCAAATTCCCAGTCACGGGCATCGTGGCCAGGGACGGCCATCACCGCGCCGGTGCCGTATTCCATCAATACAAAGTTAGCGACCCAGATTGGGATGTTCTTGCCGGTCAGCGGGTGCACGGCGAACAGGCCCGTCGGCATGCCTTTTTTCTCCATGGTCGCCATTTCTGCTTCGGCTACCTTGGTGTTGCGGCATTCGTCGATGAAGTCGGCCAGCGCAGGGTTTGAGGTTGCTGCCTGCAAGGACAGCGGGTGACCCGCAGCCACGGCCGCGTAGGTGGCACCCATAAAGGTGTCAGGACGCGTGGTGTAAACGGTCAGTTTTTCTTCGCTGTTCTCAACGTCGAAAGTAATCTCGACGCCTTCAGAACGGCCAATCCAGTTACGCTGCATGGTCTTGACCTGCTCTGGCCAGCTCTCAAGCGTATCCAGATCGTTCAGCAGCTGGTCAGCATAGGCGGTGATTTTGATGAACCATTGTGGGATCTCTTTGCGTTCCACTTTGGTGTCACAACGCCAGCAGCAGCCGTCGATAACCTGTTCGTTAGCCAACACGGTCAGGTCTTGCGGGCACCAGTTCACGGCGGAGGTCTTTTTATAAACCAGACCTTTCTCGTAAAGCTTGGTGAAGAACCACTGTTCCCAGCGATAGTATTCTGGCTGACAGGTCGCCAGTTCGCGATCCCAGTCATAGCCGAAGCCCAGCAGTTTAAGCTGGTTCTTCATGTATTCGATGTTTTCGTAAGTCCACGGAGCCGGAGCCGTTTTGTTTTTAACGGCGGCACCTTCAGCAGGCAGACCAAATGCGTCCCAGCCGATTGGCTGCAGAACGTTTTTACCGAGCATGCGCTGATAACGGGAAATCACGTCACCGATAGTGTAGTTGCGCACGTGGCCCATGTGCAGGCGACCTGATGGGTAAGGCAACATGGACAGGCAGTAATATTTCTCTTTGCCTGGTTGCTCGGTAACTTTGAAGGTTTGCTTCTCTTGCCAGTGAAGTTGAACCTGTGACTCTATATCTTCTGGACGGTATTGCTCTTGCATGGCGGCCGATGGTCCTGTGAGTGAAAAACAGCTACATCCGTAGCCCTATTTCGTTAATCAATTAACAAATGATGCGTTAATAACAAAAGTTTCAAACAGATCCGCATAGCATAGCTGATAAGCGGCAGCGGCAACAACACCAAGCGCTCTGCCTGAGGCTTTTTATCCTGATCTGCAGGGATTTATTTTTAGGACAAAACGGAAACTGTGCTCTGTCTCCGCCTCAATCAATTATTCACGACTAAAATAAATTGATGAGGTTCAAAGTGAAAGCGTTGTTTTGGCGACGGCCAACATGTTTTATCTGCAACGCGCGCGCGTATGGTCATCAAAGGTACGCGTTATGCCGCACTCAAAGGAGAAACTATGACAACTGAACAACAGGATTATCGCCAACTAATGGCTTCACTGACCGAGCGCCTGCGTGGCGGGGAGCGCGATATTGACCTGTTAGTGCGAGATGCGCGGGAAAGCCTGACCAATGAAGGTAAACTCTCAACGACTGAAATCGACCGCCTTACACTGTCTGCACGACGAGATTTGCAAGAGTTCGCGAGGATTTACGGAGAATACGCCCCAAGCCATCGTACGGTAACGCCACCGTCAGAGTTGGAGCAGGGCGAACAGGACAGCGTGTTCATGAGGGTCATCAAAGAAAGCCTTTGGCGCTAATTGGCTGACATCACCGACAAAACGCAGCTTGAATGGAAAGAAGTGTTCAAGGACGTCAACCATCACGGCGTTTATCACAGTGGGGAAGTGGTCGGGCTGGGGGATTTGATCTGCGAAAAATGCCATTTCCACTTAGCGGTTTACACTCCGGAAATTCTCACTAAATGCCCGGAATGCGGGAATGATGAGTTTACCCGCCGGCCATTCGAACCCTAAAATCTCCTTCGTAATTGAAGCTACAGCCGCGTTGGATGCGTCTGCTCACCCCAGTCACTTACTGATGTAAGCTCCTGGGGATTCTCAAACTTTCCGCCTTGCTGTAACTCCAATTACTTTGGAGATTTTGAAGCTACAGCCGCGTTGGATGCGTCTGCTCACCCCAGTCACTTACTGATGTAAGCTTCTGGGGATCCTCAAACTTTCCGCCTTGCTTTAACTCCAATGACTTTGGAGATTAGTGCAGAATTTTAGCCAGGAAATCGCGCGCGCGATCGGATTCTGGGTTGTTGAAAAAGTCGTCTTTATTACGATCTTCCACAATTTTTCCTTCATCCATAAAGATCACCCGATTTGCCACCTTGCGGGCAAAGCCCATCTCGTGCGTCACCACCATCATGGTCATGCCTTCGTTGGCAAGTTCGACCATAACGTCGAGCACTTCGTTAATCATTTCTGGGTCGAGTGCCGAGGTTGGCTCGTCGAAAAGCATGGCGATTGGGTCCATGCATAACGCACGAGCGATGGCGACACGCTGCTGCTGGCCGCCTGAAAGCTGTCCCGGAAACTTGTTGGCATGCGCCGCAAGCCCTACGCGCTCCAGCAATTTAAGCCCTTTCTCTTTGGCTGCGGCTTTGTCTCGTTTTAAAACTTTAACTTGTGCCAGCGTAAGGTTATCGACAATCGACAAGTGCGGGAACAGCTCAAAGTGCTGGAACACCATTCCAACTTTGGCACGCAGCTGCGCCAGATTGGTTTTCTTATCGTTGACCGGCGTACCGTTAACTAAAATCTGGCCTTTCTGTACCGGCTCCAGGCCATTAACCGTTTTGATTAAAGTCGATTTACCCGAACCAGAAGGGCCGCAGACTACGACCACTTCGCCTTTCTTAACCTCGGTGCTGCATTCGGTCAATACCTGGAAATGACCATACCACTTAGAGACATTTTTCAGCGAAATCATGAAAGGGTCCTTTTCTTCAAATAGCTCACCAGCAGAGAAGCAGAGAGGCTGATGACAAAATAGACAAATCCGGCAAACAGGATCATTTCGACCTGTGTCCCGTCACGCTCGCCAATGTTGGTTGCCGTGCGGAAGAAGTCCGCCAGGCTGAGAACATACACCAGAGAGGTATCCTGGAATAAAACGATTGCCTGAGTCAGTAGCAGCGGTACCATCGCACGAAACGCCTGCGGCAAGATGATCAACTGCATCGATTGCCAGTGGGTCATGCCCAGCGCCAGCGCGGCGGAAGACTGTCCGCGAGCAATGCTCTGAATTCCTGCGCGAATAATTTCCGAATAATACGCTGCTTCAAACAGTGCAAAGGCGATCATGGCCGAAATCAGGCGGATATCGGTTTTAGGCGATAGCCCAAGGACCTGTTGCAGGAAATTAGGCACGACCAGATAAAACCACAGCAGCACCATGACTAGCGGAACGGCGCGGAAAAGATTGACGTAGCCGCGAGCAAACCAGCTAAT
The DNA here is from genome assembly GCA_963922555.1 of uncultured Serratia sp. Taxonomy (GTDB): domain Bacteria; phylum Pseudomonadota; class Gammaproteobacteria; order Enterobacterales; family Enterobacteriaceae; genus Rouxiella. The sequence goes on from CAWUIY010000239.1 coordinate 3,898, forward strand.
AGGTTTGAACGACGACAGGCGCATCACCGCTAACACCGTGCCCCAGAGAATGCCGAAGACGATAGCAATCACCGTGATCTTGAGGGTAATCACCATACCTTGCATCAGGTAAGGCAGGCTTGGAATTACTGAACTCCAGTCAAATTGATACATAAATTATTTGCTCCCCGCATTGCCCGGCAGGCGGATCTTGCGTTCAACCTGTTGCATGATCAGCATAATGACCGCATTGATCAGGACGTAAGCCAACGTAATGGCGGCAAAAGACTCATAGGCATGCGCCGAGTAGTCGAGCAGCTTGCCTGCTTGCGCTGCCATGTCCATCAGGCCAATGGTGGAAGCGATGGCCGAGTTTTTGACCAGATTTAGCATCTCGGAAGTCAGCGGCGGAACGATGACACGGTAGGCGTTTGGCAGCAGCACATAACGATATGTCTGAGGTAGCGTCAGGCCCATTGCCAGACCCGCAGCCTGTTGGCCGCGTGGCAGCGACTGGATTGCCGCGCGCACCTGCTCGCACACGCGTGCAGCGGTGAACAGGCCGAGGCAGACCATGGATGACAAAAAGAACTGCACGTTGGGATCCAGATCCTGCTTGAACCACATACCGATGTTTTCGGGCAGAAGCTCAGGCACCACCAGATACCAGATAAAGAATTGCACGATCAGCGGGACGTTACGGAACAATTCGACGTAACAGGTGCCAAGAGTGGAGAGAAAGCGGTTAGGGACGGTCCGCAGGATGCCAAATACCGAACCCACGATAAACGCAATGATCCAGGCGCAAACTGACAGTGCGACAGTGACCTGAAAACCAGACCAGATCCAGCCGAGGTAGGTGGTGTTTCCAAAGGGGGCTTGCTCAAGAAAGATGCCCCAATTCCAGCCTGAAGACATAAAACACTCCGATTATGGTATTGCCTTGGCAAGTGATGACGTTACAGATGAGTAATGCCTGTTATAAAGAATAGCGGGGTGGGGAACGACCACCCCGCATCCTTCCTGCTCTCGCAGGTTCCTGTGCCTGTCTGCACGTCGAACATCATCACAAATACCCTTCGCTTGCGTATTGCAGCTGCGTTGGGTAGTACTGCTGTGTTAATTAAAGCGCTTTGTCGTTTGGCGCTTTGAACAAGGCTTTCATGTCATCAGACAGTTCAAAGTTCATGTTCAGATTTTTAGGCGGGATAGGTTGTTTGAACCAGGTATCGAACCATTTGGCGGCTTGTCCAGAGTTTTCGGCCTGCACAATCGTGTCATCAACCAGTTTTTTGAACTCTGGATCGTCTTTACGCATCATGCAGCCGTAGGCTTCTTTCGACTGTGGCGTGCCGAGGATGACCCAGTCATCAGGGTTTTTAGCTTTGGCGCGTTCACCGGCGAGCAGGGCATCATCAAGCATAAATGCCGCGGCACGGCCAGTTTCCAGGGTGCGGAAAGAGTCGCCGTGGTCTTTGGTGCTGATAATTTTCAGACCCAGTTTCTTCTCGTCGTTCAGCTTGTTAATCAGCACCTCGGAGGTGGTCCCGGAGGTTACGACAACGGTTTTACCCTTTAGATCGTCGAAGTCCTTGATTGGTGAACCTTTCTTGACCAGCAAACGCGTGCCGATGACGAAGATAGTGTCAGAGAATGCAGCCTGCTGCTGACGTTCGAGGTTATTCGTGGTGGAGCCACACTCAAAGTCATAGGTACCGTTTTGCAGGAGTGGAATGCGGTTCTGAGAGGTGATGGGTAACATCTTCACCTGAAGATTAGGCGCATTCAGTTTTTTCTTGATGGCATCGACAATGGCATTGGAGAAGTCCTGAGAATACCCCACCACTTTCTGTTCATTGTTGTAATAAGAGAAAGGGATAGAGGATTCACGGTGACCGACTACGATCAGGCCGCTGTCTTTGATTTTTTTCAGCGTACCGGTCAGGTCTTCGGCATGGGCTAAGCTACTTGCGGCGACACTTGCCAGTAATACCGACAACACCAGTTTGCGCATTTGCATGGTCCAACTCCTTTGCTTAGTGATGGATCCTGTAATAAGGATCAAAGATGAATCCGGCGATAAAGATTGTCATTAGTTCACTTGCTGCATTGTTCAATACAATCTTGGCATTCAGAAGATACCGTAATGTGAACATTGTGAAATCGTTATGTTTCTTTTTTGAGACAAAGCACGCACCATTTTCAAGCAATAAACGCCTGTTGCACCTTACTGGTGACTACTTAATACACAAAATGTGTCAAAACGATGCAAGTGAAGAATATTGGTTTATAAATGAGATATCTTTCAACAAGATGTAGCAAGATACATGCCAAATAGCCCATTAGCTGAATTTATAGCCAACGTAATGGAGTAAGTGTAGTGAATAACCCTGGGAATTCAGCAGAAAAAAGAGGGGATAGAAAAGAAGGATTAACACAGGCTGCACTGAAAGCAGGCAGGGACACGCATAAGTGTCCCTGCACAATTCGATCGCTATTAAAAATTACTTCTTACGACGACCCAGCGCGAAAGCCACAGCGGCAAACAGCAGTGTCACTATCCAGACTGGCCATGAGCCTACTCGCGCATAAGGGGTAATCCCCTGCGTTGGCGTAACCTTGACATCTAACACCTGGCGGGTGAATTGCGGGATTTCGGCAATCACGTTACCTTCAGCGTCAATCGCTGCGGTTACGCCGTTATTGGTGCTACGCAACAGTGGACGGCCCAGTTCAAGCGCACGCATGCGTGCCATCTGGAAATGCTGCCACGGGCCAATTGAATGTCCGAACCAGGCGTCGTTAGAGACGGTCAACAGCAGATCGGTATCAGGATGGAAGTTCTCCCGCACCTGTTCGCCCTCGACAATTTCATAGCAAATTGCAGTGGTAATATTCAATCCGGCCACGTGCAATGGCGGCTGGATATAAGCCCCACGGCTGAATGACGACATCGGTAAATCAAATACGCCTGACAGAGGGCGCAGCAGGCTCTCCATCGGCACATACTCGCCAAAAGGCACCAGGTGATACTTGTTATAGCGGTTTGGATCCGGATAGCGATACTGCTCTGGCTCACCCAGCGCAATCACGCTGTTGTAGGTCTTCTCGCCGGTTTCAGTGCGCTGATAATCCACAATGCCGGTAATCAGGCTGGTGTGATGGGAACGGCTGAGGTCATCCATCATGGTCAGGAATTGCTGCTGATCCGACTCGATATCAGGAATCGCTGATTCAGGCCAGATAATGATTTTCGCCTTACCAAGGTAAGGCCGAGTTTCATCGAGATAGGTCTGCAAGGTCGAGATCAGGGCTTTAGGATCCCATTTCATCGACTGCGGAATATTGCCCTGGACCATCGCAACATCCACGATTTTATCAGCCTCTGGCGTGAACCAGTGCACCCTGGAGAGCGGCCACGACA
>CAWUIY010000240.1:0-7239 GCA_963922555.1 uncultured Serratia sp.
TCTCTACTTTTCTAATCATTTTCAACAATTAAGGCTGCATTTTGTCTTTGCATCAAAATGGAACAAAACTGGCCAATGTATGGAGCATTAAGGTTGGTTTCAATCGGGATGTCTACCCCGAGCGTTACTGCCTCGACGATATCGATAATCCGCTCAGGTGCCATTATGTCTGCCATTTCAATCAACATCCCAGCCACGTCAAGCCCGACAACACCTGCAGCCTTAGCTGAATTAAATCCCGTGCCCAAATGAAGTGCCAGAGCAGACATCAAGACTGCACCAGTACTTCTTAAAGCAAGTTGAGTGAAGAAGCTTATGCTACCAGACGTGTCACAAGGGAAAACAAATTGGCGAACAGTATCTCCCCCAACCTTTAATTGCAGACCAGTGGCCATAAATGGGAGTTTTTTACTGGCTTCAAGGTGCCCTTCAATCCTGCTAACAGTCTCGATAACATATTCAATTTTACCGCAATGCCAACCGTCCTGCTTCCTGTCGATAGGAATATTGACGCCAAAATGACTAACACGTAATCCTGTCAGTGCGCCTTTCAGGGTAAAAGGTAAAGGAATAAACTGGTCAACCCCGAGGCTGGTACTAATCCCTGCTTCTGCATGAAATAGTGGCTGCAGCAGGAGATTGTTTATTGGCTCATCCGTAAATATTTTTTTAATCACCTCATTGGATGGCAGTACAATTTGCATCTGGATCCCTGCTTTCACAAAACCGCCAGGTAATTCAGGAACAGATGATGAGAAAGCAAACTGTTGCATCAGCAGAGGGGTACGAATTGAAGTTGTTTCTTTTAAAATATGTAACAATGCCTGGCTGGAGGAAGTCAGTTGCAGAGAATCAATGATACCTATTATTTGATTTTTGTCCTCACGATGCTGATTATTTGCTTTTTGCACCTTTTTTGACAACTGATTATATTCATACATTATTCTTATTTGCGCATCGCTATATTCCATTGTAATGTCTAGCTTTTTATTTTTACCAGCATCCTCAGCTACGCTATGAATGGCATCGACAGCGATTTTTTCTCGCTCTTGTTGTGACACAAGACTTTTAAATTTTTTTTCATGCTCGTAGTACTGTAAAAACAAAAGCGATAATTTCACATAATCGTCATCTCCCAATAGCTCCTTCAGTTCGCATTGCACCTTCAAAACAGAATTCTCAAACCCTTTAAGTGTTTCAGTAATCTTCTGTTGATAACTTTCGTTTAGCTTATTGTAAGCTCCCCCAAAAATATGATAGAGCATATCATAAGGCCGTAGAAGTGAACCCAGCCAAGTTTTCTGCTGCGAAGACATTGTTTCAATAACTGCTTCTGGAGGCGCATTAGGATCGTGCAAATCTATGGTAAAAACAGAATCTTTTTTTAAATTTCTATCTGGCGGGATTTTTTCAGAATTCTTTTGTGAATACTCAATAACGTTTAAATCTCTTGAGGTATTTTCTACGTACATGACTTTTCTCCCCCTGCTTTTTAAATTTAATTAAATAGCATGAGAAGATGGGATACGTTTTTATAAAACGCTCTTTTGGACATTTTAGAGAAAGTGCGTCATTAACTTTAGACGCAGCTCAAATTATTACAGCCGAAGAAACTCTGCATGAGCTAAATCCGCTAACACCCTAACCGCCTTTTCAGCCCGAGTGTTCCATTCGAAAGAAGTGTTAAGGCGCAAACAGTGGCGAAAACGGTCATCCACGGCAAACATCGTTCCTGGAGCAACACTGATCCCCTTCGATAAAGCCTGCAAATATATCTTGGTGGCATCCATTTTTCCCGGTAGTTCTACCCATAAAAAGTAGCCACCCTTTGGCTGACTGATACGTGTCCCAAGCGGAAACAAACTCAAAATCGCATTGCGCATGGCTATTTGACGCAGTTCCAGCTGACGTCGCAAACGACGTAAATGCGCCTCGTATCCGCCTTGATGCAAAAAATCAGCCAAAGCCAGCTGCACTGGCACACTAGCTGAAAGCGTGCTCATCAACTGCAGACGCTGAATTCGCGAGGCGTATTGCCCTGCGGCGACCCAACCAACACGAAAACCCGGAGCCAGACATTTAGAAAAAGACGAGCTATGCAAAATCTCCTGTCGGTATGATGAGATTTTAAGAGGAGCGGGCCTCTCCCCGTTGAAATAGAGTTCTGCATAAACATCATCTTCAATCAGTGCAACCTGACTCCTTTTAAGAATTTCAAGCAACCGCGGCTTTTTCTCATTATCCATGGTACTGCCCAATGGATTTTGAAAAGTGGACATTAGCCAGCAGGCCTTTATTGGATAGGTCGCTATCGCCTGCTCCAGCGCATCAAGATCGATGCCATGCTCCATATCCATTGGGATAGCGACCGCCTTGAGCTTTCTTCTTTCAATTGCCTGCAATACTCCGTAAAAAGCGGGAGACTCAATGGCAACCCAATCCCCCGGTTGCGTTAAGACTTGCAGGCTGAGCCCCAACGATTCCATAGCGCCTGAAGTGATAACGATTTCATCCGGTGTTACCTCTATACCCTGTTGAACATAGCGCTGAGCTATATTTCGTCGCAGTTCTTCATTACCCGGAGGCAGATTGGCGATGGCACTGTGCGGCGACATTCGTCTTACCGCGCTGGCTAGAGAGCGTGCCAGTTTGGGTTGAGGAAACAAGGTTGGATCGGGAAAGGCAGAACCGAAAGGAACAATATCTGGATCCTGCCCGGCTTTAAGGATGTCAAAAATCGCGTCGTTTACATCTATCTGTTCCGTAGCATGCAATGTGGGTCGAGCATCAAGAGATATTTGGGCTGGATGCTTAGGTGCAACGTAATAGCCTGATTGAGGGCGTGATATCAACGTGCCCTGGCTTTCCAGCCACTGATAGGCCTGCAGTACAGTCATCAAACTTAACCCCGACTGCTTGCAGCTCTCGCGAAGTGAAGGCAGCTTTTCGCCAGGCAACCAGACGTGTGCATCGATTTGTCGACGCAGCGTTTGAGCAAGTTGCTGATAACGAGGCAAGGTCATGTTTTATCGCTTACAGTTTGAGGTCATTAGAATTATCCGAATAATATGTTATTTTTCAGCCACCCACAGCTAATTCCTTACGAATTCCCAACATTTCCTCCATGATCGTGTGAATTATGACACGCCTGCTTTCAGACATTTACAGTACCTCGCACTACTATTCATTTCCCACGATAGACTGTATTTCGTCAAGTCAGTCAGGCTAACGTCTGCTGAAGAAAGTACAACACTAGCTGGTACAGAATCTGGCTATAACAGAACAATGAGGAATTGAATTATGCGCAAACTTACCGCAATGATTGTGGCTTCAACTCTGGCTCTGAGCTCGGCTTCTTTTGCCTTCGCCGCAGAAACGACTCCTGTGACGAGCACACCAGCCCAAACTCAGGGCGCTATGGGTCAACACAAAGGCCCTCATCACTATAGTCCGTTTGCTGGCCTTAATTTGACCGAACAGCAACGCACTCAGATGAAAGCGCTGTGGAAAGACTCGGGAATCCAGCACGACCGCGGCGAAATGAAAAAGCAAATGGATACGCTGCACGGCCTCGTTGCCTCAGACAGCTTCGACGAAGCGAAAGTGAAAAGCCAAATTGATCAAATCAGCCAGGCGCAATCGACCCGCATGCTGGAACGCGCCAAAATTGAAAACAAAATGTATAACCTGCTGACTCCTGCACAGAAAAAGCAGTTTAACGAAAACTATCAGAAGCGTGCCGAGAAAATGGCGGAACATCACCGCGAGCACAAACCTGCTGCCACCCCGTCTGCTGAATAGTTCTGTGGCTTAAATGCCACGATTTTATTTATCAGCATCCCATCTAAACCGGCCCTAAAGGCCGGTTTTTTTCTGCCCGTATTGTGCGCTATCGCGTAGTAAATCCCCGCCTTGCCTTGCACCTTCACTTAAAGCGTTCACTGCATCACAAATTTGATTTTCAATTTCATCTTGCTGCTGTGAAAGCCTAATTTTTGCGCTGTAATCTTCAATGTCTGCAATAAGTTACCTCTGTCTGGAATGGTCTGACCGTTTCAATAACTGCCTGCTATACAAACAATAGCGACCCAAAGGTTGCACATTGAAGGAGCTTTAATCATGAAAAACGTCAAGTCCGGAATTATCTGGCTGATGGTGGCGTTGGTGGGGGCCTTTGCTTTTGGCATGCTGGCCCTAAACCGTGGTGAGCATGTGAATGCGTTATGGCTGGTAGTTGCGGCAATTGCCTGCTACAGCATTGCCTATCGTTTTTATAGTCTGTTTATTGCGGAAAAAGTATTTGGTTTGGACGACCGGCGTACAACCCCTGCATTGCGTAAAAACGACGGCCTTGATTATGTTCCCACCAATAAATGGGTCTTGTTTGGCCACCACTTTGCAGCAATCGCAGGTGCTGGTCCTTTAGTTGGGCCTATTTTAGCGGCGCAGATGGGATTTCTCCCTGGCACTATCTGGATTTTAGTTGGCGTCATGCTGGCCGGGGCCGTTCAGGACTTCTTGATACTCTTCATATCAACGCGCCGTGATGGCCGCTCTTTGGGGGAAATGGCCAAACAGGAGCTTGGCGAATTTGCCGGAGTAGTGACGATGCTGGGCGCTTTGGGCGTCATGATCATTATCCTTTCCGCGCTTGCTTTAGTGGTCGTCAAAGCATTGGCAGACAGCCCATGGGGACTTTTCACCATCGCCGCAACCATTCCAATCGCGCTGTTTATGGGGATATACATGCGATTTTTGCGTCCGGGAAAAATTGCCGAAGTCTCCGTAATTGGCTTTGTATTGATGATGCTGGCAATTATTTACGGCGGTAACGTGGCTCAAGATCCCTACTGGGGACCATTGTTTACTCTGCATGGCACAACGCTGACCTGGGTCCTGGTAATTTATGGCTTTATTGCTTCCGTATTGCCAGTATGGCTGCTACTCGCTCCCCGCGATTATCTATCAACTTTCCTTAAAATCGGGGTGATTCTCGGACTGGCTGTGGGAATTATCTTCGCCATGCCAGAAATGAAAATGCCCGCAGTGACCAAGTTTATTGATGGCAGCGGCCCGGTGTTCTCAGGGGGACTGTTTCCCTTCCTGTTTATTACTATTGCCTGTGGTTCTATTTCTGGCTTTCACGCGCTGGTGGCAAGCGGAACAACCCCGAAACTCATTGAGAAAGAGAGTCACATTCGCTTTATTGGCTATGGCGCAATGTTGATGGAATCCTTTGTCGCGATCATGGCGCTAATATGTGCTTCAGTCATTGATCCCGGCGTTTATTTTGCCATGAACTCACCGGCTGCCCTGATTGGCACCACGGTTGAAAATGCCTCTGAGGTTATCAACAGCTGGGGATTCTTCCTGACACCAGAAATGTTAACCACCATTGCCCAGAACGTGGGTGAACATTCGATATTATCGCGCGCTGGTGGAGCACCGACCTTTGCCGTAGGGATGGCGCATATCATCAGCGACGTTTTTAATAGCACCGCGTTGATGGCATTCTGGTATCACTTTGCCATTCTCTTCGAAGCACTGTTTATTTTAACCGCCGTAGATGCCGGCACGCGTGCCTGTCGCTTTATGGTGCAGGATCTGGTGGGCGTAGCGATGCCTTCACTCGCTAATAATCGCTCGTGGATTGGCACGATCGCCGGGACAACGGTCTCCGTTGCTGGCTGGGGATTCTTTGTCTATCAGGGCGTTGTCGATCCTCTTGGCGGCATTAACACGTTGTGGCCACTGTTTGGTATTGGCAATCAGATGCTGGCTTCGATGGCATTGATTCTCGGCACCGTAGTGCTGTTTAAAATGAAAAAACAGCGCTATGCCTGGGTGACTATTTTGCCCACTATCTGGTTGTTTGTGACGTCAATGACCGCCGGGTGGCAGAAAATTTTCCATCAGAATCCGTCTATTGGTTTTCTGGCCCAGGCGAATAAATTTTCGACCGGGATCGACAACAATATGATTATCAAACCGGCAAAAACGCTGGCGGATATGCATACCATCGTGCTTAACAATCAAATCAACGCAGCACTGTGCGGCTTCTTTATGCTGGTGGCGGTGACCATGCTGGTTTCAGCGTTTTTTGTTATCCGCCGGGCTTTGAAATCTCCAAAACCCACAGTGCATGAAACCAGTCCGCTAGCTGCACGGGAGGCCCGTCATGTCTGAATATGGTTTGCCCTATCGCATGCAATCACGACAATCGATGATCATTATTCGTTGTCATCCGTGGGTATCGCGTCCACCGCGGCCTGAAAATCTTCGTCAATGGGTGAAATTTATCGCTAAGGGGATCGCACAAAGTTTTCGCCTGATGGTTGGAGTCCAGGATTACCCGAATTATGTGCAGCATATGCGGGTGCATCACCCGCTACAGCAGCCTATGAGTGAGAAGGAATTTCATCGTTACTGCCTCAACGCTCGCTTTCCCAGTGAGGCAGGAAAACTTGGCAAATGTCCTTGTTAAGGTAATCAGCAATATCAGGTCTGATTATTTCGTGATTTGATGATCTATGCTGCGCCTGTGGTCTCTAACAGGCGTAGTATCTTCCCCTGCTCCCCTTATCGAGTATTGCCGTAAACATGAAAAAGGTCATTCTCTCCCTTCGTCCAGCTATCTGTGAAGATGCCCAGCAGGTTATTGAGTTAATCAGCTTTGCTGACCAAAATGCGCTGCTTTATCTCACCGGCAAACCTGTGTTATCAGAGGCAAAAGAGGTTTACCGTCATGGTTTTAGCCGCGAAGACGTTTACTACAGCTATCGGTTTACGCAAGTGTGCTTTATTGGCGAAAAACTGGCAGGCTGCATTCTGGCATTTCCCGGCTTTCTCGAGCCGACATTTATCTCACAAACAGAAACCGCGTTGCCGGAAGTTCGGGAAGCAGAGAACGATGAACTTTATATTGATTCTCTGGCGGTATATCCCGAGTTTCGAGGTCAGAAAATTTCGCGCTACCTGATTGATGCCGTCAAAACCCAGGCTGAAGAATACCTGCTTAACAAAGTTTCACTGCTTGCCGACGACGCCAAACCTTATCTGGAGAGAATGTATCGCCAATACGGTTTCGAAGTAACCGGAGAAATCATTTTAGATGGGGTCAAGCACAAAAAGATGACCTATCTCATTAAACCTGTGGGTCATCATTAAATGAAGCAACAAGGCAGCAAACGAGCGCATCCCAGGGAGAGTTCGCAAGAGCGTCGGCTTGGGAAATGAGGT